>NZ_JBPVZD010000003.1:0-144272 GCF_051783885.1 Ralstonia sp. 24A2
GGGCAGAAAAAATAATTCAAAAACAGCAGCCGCGCCCTCGCGGACGACTCGATTGACGCGTTGGCGGCTGCATTTACATATGAAAGGAGCCCGGGAACGGCATTGCCCCGGGGCACGCCGGGGCAACGGATCTCCTTACATATATGGAGAGAGACAGACGCCCAACTGCGCAGCCGGCGGCGCGCTTACTGACCGCGCAGCGTCTTCGCGGCAGCAACCATATTGGTCAGCGCTGGAATCACCTCGGCCCACTGGCGCGTCTTCAGACCGCAGTCCGGATTGACCCACAGACGCTCCTGCGGAATGCGCTCGGCGGCCTTGCGCATCAGTTGCACGATGTGGTCCTGCGTGGGGATGTTCGGCGAGTGAATGTCGTACACGCCCGGGCCGATCTCGTTGGGATACTTGAAGTTGTCGAACGCGTCGAGCAGCTCCATAGCCGAACGCGAGGTCTCGATCGTGATCACATCGGCATCCATATCGGCAATCGACTTGATGATGTCGTTGAACTCCGAGTAGCACATGTGGGTATGGATCTGCGTTTCATCACGCACGCCGTTGGCGGTGATGCGGAACGATTCCACCGCCCAGTCCAGGTACTCCTGCCATTGCGCGCGGCGCAGCGGCAGACCTTCACGCAAGGCGGCCTCGTCGATCTGGATCACGCTGATGCCGGCGCGCTCCAGGTCCAGCACTTCTTCACGGATCGCCAGGGCCAGTTGGTAGCACGACACCGAGCGCGGCTGGTCGTCGCGCACGAACGACCAGTTCAGGATGGTGACCGGGCCTGTGAGCATGCCTTTCATCGGCTTGTTGGTAAGCGACTGGGCGTACTGGATCCATTCGACGGTCATGGCGTTCGGGCGGCTGATGTCGCCGAACAGGATGGGTGGCTTCACGCAGCGCGAGCCATACGACTGCACCCAGCCGAACTGGCTGAAGGCGTAACCCTGCAGTTGTTCGCCAAAGTATTCGACCATGTCGTTGCGCTCGGCTTCACCGTGCACCAGCACGTCCAGGCCCAGGGCTTCCTGCTCGCGCACGCTGCGCTCGATCTCTGCCTGCATGGCCTGCTTGTAGCCGGCCGCGTCCAACCCACCTGCCTTGAATTGGCTTCGTGCGTGGCGGATTTCCGCCGTTTGCGGGAACGAGCCAATCGTCGTGGTCGGGAACGCGGGCAGCTTCAGTAGCGCGGTTTGCTTCGGGGCACGCACACTGTAGGCGTTCTGGCGCTCACCCAGCGCGCGGGTGATCTTGTTGACCGCCGCCTTCACGACCGGGTTATGTACGCGCGGGGAGTTGCGGCGTGCGTCGATGGCGGCACGGTTGGCCGACAGCGCGTCCTTGGCAGCGTCACGCCCCTGGCGCAGCGCCACGGCCAGCACCTTGAGTTCGTCGAGCTTCTGCAATGCAAAGGCCAGCCAGGACTTCACGTCGGCATCGAGCTTCTGCTCGTTGTTCAGGTCGACCGGCACGTGCAGCAGGGAGCACGACGGAGCAATCCACAGGCGATCGCCCAGTTGCTTCACTACCGGCTCCAGCCAGTCCAGCACGCCGTTGAGATCCGTCTTCCAGATGTTGCGGCCGTTGATCACGCCCAACGAGACCACGCGGTCGGCCGGCAACTTTGCGATCAGGGCAGCGACTTCCTGGCGCGCGTTGACGGCATCCAGGTGCACGCCTTGGACGGGCAACTCAGCCACCAGCGACAGGTTCTCTTGCAGTTGACCGAAGTACGTCGCCAGCAGCAGCTTGACCGGGCTCTCGGCCAACGCGGCATAAACGGTGCGGAAGGCGCTCTGCCATTCCGGCGCCAGCTCGGTCACCAGCACGGGCTCGTCAATCTGCACCCATTCCACGCCCTGCGCGGCCAGCGCGGCAAGCAGATCGGCATACACCGGCAGCAGACGCGGCAGCAGTGCGAGCTTGTCGGAGTCGTCCTTGGCCTTGCCCAACGCGAGGTACGTGACCGGACCGACGATGACCGGCTTGGCACGCACGCCTTGCGCGCGAGCTTCGGCCAGTTGCTCGACCAAGCGTGAGGCGTCCAGCTTGAATGCCGTATCGGCGGCGAACTCGGGGACGATGTAGTGATAGTTGGTGTCGAACCACTTGGTCATTTCACCGGCTGCCACGCCACCGCAGCAGGCGGCATGTTCTGCAGACTGCGCCGAGCGCCCACGCGCCACGCGGAAGTAGTTGTCCAGTGCATCGCCGTGGAAATCACGCACGCGCTCCGGCAGGTTGCCGAGCGTGAAGCTCATGTCCAGCACCTGGTCATAGAACGCAAAGTCGCCCACCGGCACGAGGTCCAGGCCTTGCTGGTTCTGCCAGTGGCGCTGGCGCAGTTGAGCGCCGAGGCCCTTCAGCGCATCGCGCGACGATTCCCCCTTCCAATAGGACTCGAGGGCGAACTTGAGTTCGCGCTTGGCGCCGATGCGGGGAAAACCGAGGTTGTGGACGGTGGTCATCTTCTGAATATTCCGGTGGAGTCAAATCGATCCGCCGATTCTAAAAATCCGCTTACATGAAGTAAAATGATGTGTTTTTTTAATTAAATGAATTTCATTCATAAATCGCAATCGCGCACGCCCTGAGCCCCATCTCGGGACACAAGGAGCCTCATGACAACGCCCACGACACCCATTGAACGCAAGGCGTTGCCGCTGCCGGGCGGTCACAGCAAGGTGCTGCTGCATTCCTGCTGCGCGCCGTGCTCCGGTGAAGTCATGGAAGCCATGTTGGCTTCCGGCATCGATTACACGATCTTCTTTTACAACCCGAACATTCATCCGCGTAAGGAATACGACCTGCGCAAAGATGAAAACATCCGTTTTGCGGAGAAGTTCGGCATCCCCTTCATTGACGCGGACTACGACCGCGACAACTGGTTCGCGCGCGCCAAGGGCATGGAACACGAACCCGAGCGCGGCGTGCGCTGCACGATGTGTTTCGACATGCGGTTCGAGCGCACGGCGCTGTATGCGCACGAGCACGGGTTCCCGGTCATGACCAGCTCACTCGGCATTTCGCGCTGGAAGAACATGCAGCAGATCAACGAGAGCGGCGTACGCGCGGCCTCGCACTACCCGGACCTGATGTACTGGGAGTTCAACTGGCGCAAGGGCGGCGGCTCGGCCCGCATGATCGAGATCAGCAAGCGCGAGAACTTCTATCAGCAGGAATACTGCGGCTGCGCGTACTCGCTGCGTGACACGAACCAGCTGCGCAAGGCTGCCGGCCGTGCGCCGATCCAGCTTGGCGTGCTCTACTACGGAGCGCCAGACGCCGAGACTGGTGAAGGAAATATTTGAAGGACGAGCCCTAGGCAGGTAGCGCCGCCGGCAAGTCCACCTTGCCTGCCAGTTGCCGGGTGCGGGCAAACATCCCCGGCGTGACCTGGAAACGGGACTGGAAGACCGCGATAAATGCGGATACCGACGCGTAGCCCAATTGCTCGGCAACCGCACTCACGGCAGTACCAGCCTCCAGCAAGGGCAATGCGGCAAGCAGCCGCAGCGCTTGCCGCCACTCGACGAACGACAACCCGGTGTCCTGCCGAAACAGGCGCGATAGCGTGCGGCGGGTGGCCCCAACCTGACTGGCCCAATCGTCCAGCGTGCGAGGGTCGCCCGGATCAACGTGCAATGCGCGCGCAATCTTGAGCAGGCGCGTGTCGCTCGGCATTGGCACAGATAACGGCGCAGCGCGCAGACGCCGGATGCGATCCATGATCAGGCACACCAGGGCGCCGTCGGGGCCGTTCATGTCGTAGTTCACCGGCAATTCGGCGGTTGCTGCCACCAGTTCGCGCAGCAACGGTGTCACGCACAGCATCGCGCCTGCACGTGGTGGATGGGCACCAAACGCGGCCGCATCGAGATAGAGGCTGTGGAAGGCCACGCATTCGCGCGTCGACACGGCGTGCGGCATGTCCGGCGGAATCCACATCGCGTAGTGCGGCGGCAGCAGATGACGGCCCAGTGGGGTATCGATCTCGATCACGCCGGCGGTGGCGTAAGTGAACTGCGCCCAGGGATGACTGTGGGATTCCACCCAACCGTTGCCGGGAATCTCGAACGCCCGCACGAACAGCGGCCGCGGCAGCACTGCCATTGGCGGAACCACGTAGGCGTTGCGAGCTTGTCCTGCGAGCAGCATAGGGTGTCCTCCGCGCGGGATCAGGCGCGCGCCGCGGATGATACCGTGATGCATCCACTGTTCGGCAACGTTCTATGAGCACACATACCGCCCTCTCCCGCCACACCGTTACCGCACTGCGCGCACGCAAAGGTGCCGGCAGCCTGGTCTCGCTGACGGCCTATTCCACCCCTATGGCTCGCCTGGTCGATGCGCATGCCGATGTGATCATCGTCGGTGATTCGCTGGGCATGGTGCTGTACGGCATGCCCAGCACGTTGGGCGTCACGCTCGAGATGATGATCGCGCACGGCGCGGCGGTGGTGCGCGGGTCGACGCGGGCCTGCGTGGTGGTCGACCTGCCGTTCGGGACGTACCAGGAGTCTCCCGCGCAGGCATCCCGCAGCGCGGCGCGTCTGCTGAGTGAAACCGGCGCGCAGGCGGTCAAGCTGGAAGGCGGCGTGGAAATGGCCGACACCATCCGTTTCCTGACCGAACGTGGTGTGCCGGTCATGGCGCATATCGGGCTAATGCCGCAGCAGGCTAACGCCACCGGTGGCTTCAAGGCACAGGGGCTCGATGCCGCGTCGGCGGCACGCATCTTCGAGGCAGCGCGCGCAGTGGAGCAGGCTGGCGCGTTCTCGGTTGTCATCGAGGGCACCGCCGAGGCACTGGCGCGGCACATCACTGAAACGCTCACGATCCCGACCATCGGCATCGGCGCCTCCGCCACGTGCGATGGCCAGGTGCTGGTGACCGAAGACATGGTGGGCGGCTTCGACGCCTACACGCCGCGCTTCGTCAAACGCTATGCGGACATCAATGCCGTCATGCGTGAGGCCGTCGCGCAGTATGCCGACGAGGTTCGGCAAGGCACTTTCCCGCTGGCACAACACTGCTTTGGCTACGGCAAGCCGCTGCAACTGCCCTCACACCTGATCGCCGCGACAAGCCCGGCGCCGGCTTGACCCCAAATGCGTCGGGCCAGCATAACGCTGGCCCGGTTCAGGCAGACATCACCCGATCTCAACGCCCTGCAATGGACAACAGCGAATCAAACAGGCTGTTTGCCGTTTGCATGACCTTGGCTGACGCCTGGTAGGCCTGCTGATACCGCATCAGGTTCATCGCCTCCTCGTCCAGGCTCACGCCTGACACCGATTGCTGCTGCCGCGTGGCGCTCAACAGCAGCCCCGCCTGCGCGGTCAGGTTACCGTTGGCCTCATTGGTCTGCACACCCACCTGTGTGGTGAGGCTGTTCCACGCCGAGCCGATCGACGTGGTACCGCCGTCGAGCAGCGTGGCATTGCGCAGCTTGGCCAACGCGCTGGCGTTGCCGTTATCAGTACTGTTGGCGCTGTTGGGTGAGAGCTTGAAGGTGTCGCCGTTGGCGGGCGCGCCCGTCATCGTCATCTGGACGCCGTTGAACGCATACGTTGCACCCTGCGTGTACGGCGCGGTGCCGGTATACGTGGTCGACGTACCGTTGACGGTGACCGTGACGCTGCCCGGGAAGCCGGAAAGCGTGCCACCGGCCGCCGCGTTGTACGTGAGCGAGACCGGCGAGGCGAGCGGCGTTGCTGCGTAGCCTGCATTCACGCCGACGGACGTGACCGCCCCACTGCCCTTGTTATTGCTGCCCAGATCCGCCACCACGGGGGAAGCTGCGGCGACCGCGTGGTAGTCGTTCGTCAGCGTCTTCATGCTGGACGCTGCGTTGGCGGTCGGGCGCACGAGGAACACGTCCCCGTTGCTCATCGTGCCGCCGAGGTTGAGCGTGACGCCATCCACCGTGGTCGGCCAACTGGTGACCGTGACCGCGCCGGAACCATCGGGATAGCGCGACACCGTATAGGCGCCACCCTGATACTTCACCTGATAGTCATACCCCTGCCCCGCGTTGGCATTGGTGATAGTGGCCGTCAGCGTGCCGTTGCCGGTGTTGCTGCTGCTGGGTGCAACGCTGGGGCCCGCCACAGAGAACAGGTCCGAGCCCATCTTGCCGTTGGCATCCATGCCCAGCCTGTTCTGCGTGTTGACGGCCGACGACGTCGCCGCCGCCAGACGGCCCAGGCTGTTTTGCGCAGGAATGAGCGTATTGCGGCGGAACTCCATCAACCCACCCAGGGCACCGCCGCCAAGCTGGCTGTCGTCAACGCTGACGATACCTGCCGGGCTCTTGTAGCCCACGGAGAGCTGCGTCGAATCGTACGGCGATGACACCGTCGTCAGCTCAAAGCTCTGATTGCCCTGCACCAGGGCCTGCCCGTTGCCGATGTAGACGTTGTACTGGCCTTCGCTCGTCTGCACGGCACTGGCCTTGATGGATTTGTTCAGCGTCTGGACCAGCTGATCGCGCTGATCACGCAAGTCATTGGCGGGCTGGCCGGTTGAGCTCTCCGCCTTGGTGATCTGCTCGTTGAGCGCGGCGATCTGCTTGGCGGTGCCGTTGACGGTGCTGACTTGCGTCTGCACCTGTGTATTGACCTGGCCGGACAGCGCATTCATCTGCCCGGCAATCGCATTGAAGCGGTTCTGCAGACCAGCGGCCGCGTTCAGGAAGACCTGCCGCGCCGTGGTATCCGACGGCTTGGAAGCCAAACCATCAGCTGCATTGAAGAAACTCGTGAGCGCCGAGCTCAGCCCGCTATTGGGGTCCCCCATGTATTTGTCCAGGCCGGTCAGCAGGCTGCTGAGCTGGCTGGCAGCACTGGTGGCGGCATGACCGTTTTGCACCTGGGTGGTCAGGAACTGGTCGTAGATGCGCTTGACGGTGGCGACATCAGTGCCTTGCCCCAGATAGCCGACACCGGCATACAGCGGCACATTCTGCGTCTGCACGGCTTCCTGGCGCGAATAGCCGGGCGTGTTGGCGTTGACGATGTTGTTGCCTGTCACCTGCAGGTGGATGCCCGCAGCGCGCAGGCCCGATGCGCCAATGTTCAGAAGAGAAGAACTCATGGTTGCAAGGAGAAGAATCGGCCCGATCAGGGGCGCGGTGAGTTACTTGAGTTGCGCCACTTTTTCCAGCATGCGGTCGGACGTCTGCACGGCTTTGCTGTTGATCTCGTACGCACGCTGCGTCTGGATCATCTGGATCATTTCTTCCACGACGTTCACGTTGGACGTTTCCACGTAGTTCTGGTTGAGCACGCCAACGCCATTGGAACCGGGCGCAGCCAGGTTGGCCGTGCCGGAAGCTTCCGTCTCTGCGTACAGGTTCTCGCCCATGCTGCGCAGGCCGGACGGGTTGATGAAGCTGGCCAGCTGGAACGTCCCCACTTGCGTGTTGTTGACCGAACCGGCCGTGGTGATCGTCACCACCCCGTCCTTGCCGACCGTCAGGCTCTTGGCGTTCTGCGGCACGGTGATCGCCGGCTGCACCGCGTAGCCGCTCGATGTCACGAGCTGTCCCTGCGCGTTGATCTGGAAATTGCCGTCACGCGTATAGGCCAGCGTGCCATCCGGCATCTGCACCTGGAAGAAGCCGTTGCCGTTGATCGCCACGTCGGTCGAGTTGCCGGTCTTGGTCAGGTTGCCTTGCGTGTGCAACCGCGTCGTGGCAACAACGCGCGTGCCGGTACCGATCTGCATGCCCGACGGCAGCGTGGTCTGCTGCGACGACTGTGCGCCGGGCTCGCGTGCAGTCTGGTACAGCAGATCTTCGAACACGGCACGCGAGCGCTTGAAACCCGTCGTGTTGACGTTCGCCAGGTTGTTGGAGACGACGTCCAGTTGTGTTTGCTGGGCGTCCATCCCCGTCTTGGAAATCCACAGGGAGCGAATCAATTGGAGGCCTCTCGTCAGAATTGGGAGGAAGCCGCCCGAGGCTCCGGCATGCCGGCATTGCCCCAGGCGGGTTGTCAATTGCCGTGCGCGATCAACGCAGGCTGACGAGTGTCTGCAGGATCGAATCCTGTGTCTTGATGGTCTGCGCGTTCGCCTGGTACGAACGCTGGGCAACGATCATGTTGACCAGCTCGGCCGAGAGGTCCACGTTCGACTGCTCTGCCGACTGGGACTGCAGCAAACCAAACGAGCCCATGCCCGGTGTACCAAGGTTTGCGGCACCCGAATTGGAGGTCTCTACCCACTGGTTGCCGCCAATGTTCTGCAGGCCGTCCGGTGCCTTGAAGTTGGCCATGGCGACCTGACCCAGCACGGAGGTGCGGCCGTTCGAGTAGCGCGCCATCACCGTACCGTCGTTGCCCACGGCGTAGCTGGCCAGGCGACCGGTGGCATAGCCGTCTTGCGAAACACCGGGGGCCGTATCGTTGTAGCCGCCGCCGTATTGCGTAGTGCCTGTCAGGTCGATATTGCCGATGCTCATGCCGGCAAACGCCACCGGAATCTTGGTGGGGGTGGACGTCAACTGGCCGTTGCCATTGAAGGTGAGCGAGGTAATCGGGTTGCCGCCGGTGGGGGCAGCGCCATCCACCATGGCGTGCACATCCCAGCCGGTGGCCGTGCGCACGTAGTAGTTGGTGAGCATATGCGCCTTGCCCGTGCCGTCATACACCTGCTGCGACACCGAATGGCTGAACGTTTGCGAGTTGGTGGACGAGAACGGCGTGGTGGCCGGCAGCTTTGCACCCGCATCAAGGTTGACGCCAAACGTAGTGTTGGTCGTGCCCAGCGGCGCCAGATCGTTCACCGGAATCTGCAGGTTGGTCAGCACGGCCGTGTTGACCTTGCCGGTCGAATCCACGCCGTAGCCGGTCAGGTTTTGACCGGTGGCAGAGATGATGTAGCCGTTCTTGTCGGTCTGGAACTGGCCATTACGCGTGTACGACACCTGACCGCTGCCCGGGTCCACCATGCGGTAGAAGCCCGTGCCGTTGATCGCGAGATCCAGCGGATTGCCCGTACGCGTGACATTGCCCTGGGTAAAGGACTGCGACACACGCGTCACGTTCACACCCTGCCCGATCTGGTTGTCCGACGCGCCGACCAGCGAGCGCGCATACACATCGCCAAACACCGTCGTCGCTTTCTTGTAGCCGACGGTATTGGCATTGGCGATATTGCTGCCGATCGTGTCCAGCGACTTGGACGCAGCGTCAAGGCCACTCAACCCTTGTTGGAATCCCATGATGTTCTCGCTTGGAAAGTTGTACCGCTGTTTTGTTGGCTGACCGTGCAATGCGGTCGGCCAGCGTCAAAGACTCGGAAATCGATATCCCGGTGTCGCCCCCGATCAACGACCGAGGCGATTTCGTCTTTAGACAGCGTGTTGTATTTCCCTTGCGAACACCTTATTAAACCGGGCTTTAAAGCGATACCTTTCGATTCTTTGTGCAGTCTGACATTCAATCGCTGAATTAGACGGATAAAAGCACCGCATCTCTTCAAATTGACCCCGAACATACCTGCGCTGCAGATCAGATGTCAGCGCGGCACGCGGTCACGCGGTCACGCGGCTGATCCGTGCGGTACAGAGTGCCGTCAAAGATGCCGCGCCTCAAGCGCTGCCGGCATCAGATCCGCGCTCGGCTAGCGCTTCCAGCAAGTCTGCAGAGGGAACGAAGAAGAGGCTGCCCGTGACTGCCCGGCTGTAGTCAAGCAAGCGGTCATAGTTGCCGGGCGGGCGGCCGACGAACATGTTTTCGAGCATCTGCTCGATCGGAGCCGGCGAGCGGGCGTAGCCGATAAAGTACGTACCGAACTCGCCGGAACCCGGGCGGCCGAATGGCATGTTGTCGCGCAGGATCTTCACCTCCCGCCCGTCTTCCTCAAGCGTGGTCAGAGAGCTGTGCGACCACGACGGCTTGACGTCGTCATCCAGTTCGATGTCGGACAGTTTGGTCCGCCCGATGATGCGTTCCTGCGCCTCGACGGAAAGTGCGTTCCACCCGGCCATGTCATGCAGATACTTCTGCACGAGCACGTAGCTCCCACCAGCAAAAGGCACATCCTCATCACCGATCACGGTGAAATCAACGGCTTCGCGGCCTTCTGGATTCTCCGTGCCGTCAACAAAGCCGACCATGGCGCGCTGGTCGAAGTAGCGGAAGCCATGCACCTCATCGACCACCTTGACCGCCGCGCCCAGCCGGCCGATCAGCTGCGTGGCGAGTTCAAAGCAGAGATCCATCTGGTCTGCGCGGATATGCAGCAGGAGATCGCCCGGCGTTGCGACAGCGGTACGTTCCCCCGATCCGAACACGCGGAACGGATGCAGCGACGCTGGCCGCGGTGCGCCAAACAATGCATCCCACGCATCCGAGCCAAAGCCGCAAACGCACGACAGTTGACCAGCCGGAACACGCTTGCCGACCGAGCGGACCAGCGCGGCAACGTCGGCGCACCATGCTCGGACAACCTCGGCGTGTTCTGCACCCGGACTCAGGGTGGCGACAATGAAGATTGCGCTGCGGGTCACGGGGCCAGCAACGGCTTGCGGTTCTGGGGTTGGCATCGGGTCGAGTGCAATGAAGACGGTAAGGTTTTGCAGCCTACCAGAACACGTTCACCGCCGGGCGGCTGGAGCAGCATCGTCGTACCGATCGATACCGTGTCGCGTGACGACTATTCGTAATGCACCGTGCCGCGCCGGCCTGATCGCGTTGCAGCCAGCGTTGCGGCGGTCTCCTCCTCGCGTGCGGCAATCACGCTTTGTAGTGCGTGGGTGGCAGCAGAATCGCGTTCGGGCAGACCGGAAAGCAAAGCATGCAGCGCTGGTAACGGGTAAATCGCTGCCAATGCCTGCGCGGCTTGCTCCCGCACGTTGTCATCGTCGTCCTGCAGGGCTTGCGTCAACGCGGGCAGCAATGCCGGCTCGGCATCTGCATGCGAGCCCCTCTGCAACATGGCGATCGACTCGGCAGCGCGTGCGCGGAATTCGGCATTGGGGTCACGCAGCGCTGTGAGAAGCGCCGGCATCGCCGTGAAATCACCACAATCACCCAGCGCCCACAGCGCCCCCCAACGCACGCGGTGCCCCAGCGCGGGTGTCTGGAACGCGGTGATGAGGTGTTGCGTGGCACGTGCGTCACGCTGTTCACCGAGCGAACCGACGGCGTAGTAGCGCACCTCCTCATCCGTCTCGTCAAACACGCGCGCCGCAATCGCGGCGACCGCCCGTGCATCACGTTGCCTGCCCAGCGCAATGACGACCTCCAACCGCACGCGAGGCTCAGGGTCGTTGGCGACCGCCAGCAATGCCGGCAGCACCTGCGGCGGCCCGAAACGCAGGCCCTCAGCCGCCTGCCGCCTAACTTCCGGCACGGGGTCGGACAAAGCCGCCAGCAGCAGGTCGCGCAACGTGGTGTCTTCTGTGTCGAGGCATTCGCATAGCGCGCCCAATGCAGCGGCGCGCACGCTGCCTTCAAGATCTGCCGCGGCGGCAAACAGATCCGGCATCGCATTGGCGGTGTCGCATCTGGCGAGTGCATGGATTGCCCAGATGCGCACGTCGACGTCGGTATCCAGATGCAGCCGTGCGCGCAATGCGGCAACCACGGGCTCGGACGACCAACGCCCCAGCACCTGCACCGCCTCACGCCGTACCTCGGCGCTCGGATCCTTGAGGGCTTGGAGACATGCGGGCAGGTGCATATGCGCGACTGCCTCCGACTGCATGCCCAGGGTGAGCACGGCTGCGGCGCGGACGTCCGCCTCGATGTCGTACGTCAGCGCATGCAGCACTGCGGATTCGGCTTGCGGATATTGGCCGAGGTCGTAGTCCGCCAGCGCATGGACAGCGCTCGCGCGGAAGTACGCATCGGCGTCGCGCGTGGCGGCCACCAACGGCGGAACGAAAGCATCGTCGATGCCCAGATCGGTCAGGCTGACGTTGGCGCCGCGGCGCGTATCCGGAGATTGCTGCCTGAGCTTGGCGATGAGCGCGTCGATCTCGGCGGCGCTGCGCGCCTGGCCACTATCGATAGCAGGAGCCGATTCTCTGCGACCGGCGAGCGCGTCCTTGATATGCGCAATCCATCGTGTCAAACGCATAGGATGTTCAGCGGCCCACGCGCCGCGAAGCCTTGAGCGCCAACGCCCAAGCCACCGTGCCGATCACGGTGCCGAGCAGGAACGGATACGACCACAGATTCCCCGAGCCCCACTTGAGAAACGACCACACCAGCCCCACCGCTGCAAGCATCGCGCTCCACTGTGCAGGTTTGCCCATCAAGTGGCGCACCACGCCGCTATAGAGCAACAGGCACGCCAGCAAAGAAATCAGCGCGGTCAGCAACGACATTGATCCCGTGCGCACCATTTCCCAGTAAGCCGACGCGTAAGTGACGGCAAAACCAGCTTGCAGCAACGTTGCAATGGCAAGCGGTGCGCGCGTCGAATCGGTGGTCTGCTGTGCAGGTGTTGACTCCATCATCCCCTCTTCTGTCTTGGTGCTCTTGCGGGCGCGTCCATGTTGGTCAATGGGTAGAAATGCGACGCCCAGATCGCTTGGCTGCGCAGCATAGCATTCAGCCGGCACGCCACCCCCGCAATCGCCCGGCTTGCCGAACGTCACAACCCGTGACACACTCCAGCCCGCTGCCTCCACTGGCAGCACGCACGCGCGGCGGGCGCAACACGCACCGCCGCAACACGCCGCAGGAGAGACCGGGTTGAAACCTAAGCCCGGCGCCGATGGAGCAACCACCCCGGAAACTCTCAGGCAAAAGGACTGTGGCGTCGACTGCGAATCTGGAGAGAGGCATGCACGCGCATGCCCACCGAAGGGGAAGGCACGCATGCTGCGGGTGCCCAAGCTCTCAGGTCCCAAGACAGATGGGGTGAGCCGACCGGATCGTCCGGTCATGACATCACTCCATAGGGACCGCCATGACGCACATCGTCATCGTCGGCGCCGGTATTTCCGGCGTCACCACTGCTTACACGCTCTCGCAACTCGGCTATCAGGTCACGGTGCTCGACCGGCATCTGTATCCGGCCATGGAAACTTCGTTCGCCAATGGCGGGCAGCTTTCCGCCAGCAACGCCGAGGTCTGGAACAGCACCGGCACGCTGCTCAAAGGCATCAAATGGATGCTGCGCAACGACGCCCCGCTGCTGCTCAATCCCAAGCCGTCGTGGCACAAGTATTCGTGGATCGGCGAGTTCGTGGCCAGCATTGCCCACTACCGGCGCAACACCATCGAGACCACGCGCATGGCCATCGAAGCGCGCAAGCACCTGTTTGCGATGGCCGAGCGCGAGCAGATCGATTTCGACCTGCAGCGGCGCGGCATCCTGCACGTCTATCACGACAAGGCGAGCTTTACCGCAGCAGGTAAAGCCAATGCCCTGCTCGTTGCCGGCGGGCTTGAGCGCCATGCGGTGAGCCCCGAAGACATTGCCGCCATCGAGCCCACGCTGCGCGGCAACTATTACGGCGGCTACTTCACGGAGTCGGACGCCACGGGCGACATCCACAAGTTCACGCGCGGCCTCGCGCAGGCTTGCGAGAAACGCGGCGTGCGCTTCATGCAAGGCGTAGACGTGCGCGACGTGGAAACCACCGAACGCGGCGTGCGATTGCTGCTGCAGACCACACTGGACGACCGCCTCTCCACAAGCGCGGCCAACGTCGTGCAGGAGATTGCCGCCGATGCGCTGGTCGTCTGCGCGGGCGTCGGCAGCCGGCACGTTGCGCAGATGGTAGGCGACCGCATCAACGTGTATCCGGTCAAGGGCTACTCGATCACCGTGCATCTGGACGATGAGGCCAGCGTGCAAGGCGCACCGTGGGTCAGCCTGCTGGATGAGAGCGCGAAGATCGTCACCAGCCGCCTGGGCGCGGGCCGCTTCCGCGTGGCCGGCACGGCGGAGTTCAACGGCTACAACCGCGACATCCGCGCTGACCGCATCGAGCCCCTGGTGGCCTGGACGCGCCGCAACTTTGCCATCGGCACGTCGCGTGTGGTGCCGTGGGCAGGCTTGCGCCCGATGATGCCTGACATGATGCCGCGCGTTGGTCGCGGGCGGCATGCGCGCGTGTTCTACAACACGGGCCACGGGCACCTCGGGTGGACGCTTTCCGGGGCCACGGCTGCGATGATCGGCGATGTGATCGCGCGCGATTGCCCGCTGCACTGATCGCGACCGCCACAGCGGATCGGGCCAGGACTATCCCGGCCCGATCCGTTTGGGTGTTAAGCGGGTGCGGATACAGGCGCCTCAGAGCGCAGCACCCGAACAGGCACGGACTTGTAAGACGGCGTGCCGCTTTCCTTGTCGATGTAATCCAGCGGCACCAGCACGTTTGCTTCTGGGTAATACGCCCCCACAGACCCACGCGCGATGCTGTAAGCGATGGCCGTGATCCTCTCCAGACGCAGCTTCCGGCCGGACACAATGGTCTCGATGTCGACCAGGTCGCCATGTTCGAGCCCGCGTGCGGCAAGGTCAGCCTCGTTCATGAACAGCACGTCGCGCCGGCCGAACACGCCGCGATAGCGATCATCCAGCGCGTAGATGGTGGTGTTGTACTGGTCATGGCTGCGCAGCGTGATGAGACGCAGCACCTCTTCGCCGCCGAGGACATCGGCGTCCTCCCGCACCCCGCCGTACACGGAGAACATCGCCTTGCCGGTGGGCGTTGGCCATTGGCGCTCGGTGGGCGGCAACGGCAGGCGGAAGCCGCCGGGCGTGCGGATGCGCTCGTTGAAGCGGTCGAAGCCCGGGATGGTTTTCTCGATCAGGTCGCGGACCTTGTCGTAGTCGGCAACCAGCTCCATCCAGGGCACCTTGCTGTGCGGCAACGTCGCCTTGGCCATCCCCGCAACGATGGCCGGCTCGGAGCGCAGGTGCTCGGAAGCTGGCGTCAGCTTGCCCGCCGATGCATGGACCATCGACATCGAATCCTCAACGGTGATCGACTGCGGGCCACCGGCCTGCATATCAAGTTCCGTCCGGCCCAGGCAGGGGAACACGTAGGTTTCCTTCGCCACCAGCAGGTGCGAGCGGTTGAGCTTGGTGCCGACATGCACGCTCAGGTCCAGCTTGCCCATGGCTGGGAAGCTCTGTTCGGGATCAGGCAGCGCCACTGCAAAATTGCCGCCCAGGCAGATCAGCGCTTTCGCCTTGCCGTCGATCATGGCCTGCATGCCGTTGACGGCATCATGCCCGTGCTCCGCAGGCGGCTTGAACCCGAACACGCTTTCAATGCGCTGGAGAAAATCGGCCGACGGTTTTTCGGTAATGCCCACCGTCCGGTTGCCCTGCACGTTGGAGTGGCCCCGCAGCGGGCAGATGCCGGCGCCCGGCTTGCCAAAGTTGCCGCGCATCAGCAGCAGGTTGGCGATCAGGCGTACGTTGGCTGTGCCCTTATTGTGCTGGGTCACGCCCATGCCGTACGTGATGATGGTCGCGTTCGACTTGGCGTAGGCCGCCGCAACCTGCTCCAGCTCGGCGCGCGTCAACCCACTGGCCTTTTCGATGTCGGGCCACGTCGCGGCCTCCAACTCGGCTGCAAATGCATCAAAGCCCTGGGTGTGCTCTGCGATGAAGTCGCGGTCCAGCACATCGCCCTGCGCGGCGTCCATGGCCAGCAGCGCCTTCATGGTGCCGATCAGCGCCGCAGCATCGCCACCACCATCGACCTGGTAGTACGTCGATGCAATGCGGGTCGAGCCATACGTGGCCATTTCCAGCCAGTTCTGCGGGTCTGCAAAGCGTTCCAGTGCGCGCTCGCGCAGCGGGTTGAACACGATGATCGGCACGTTGCGCCGGGACGCCTCGTGCAGCGTGCCCATCATGCGCGGATGGTTGGTGCCCGGATTGTGTCCGATGGAGATGATCAGCTCGCAGTGTTCAAAGTCATCCAGCGACACCGTGCCCTTGCCGATGCCGATCGACTGCGGCAGGCCGACGCTGGTCGGCTCGTGGCACATGTTCGAGCAATCCGGAAAGTTGTTCGTGCCATATTCCCGCGCGAAGAGCTGATAGAGGTAGGCTGCCTCGTTCGAGGCACGCCCGGAGGTGTAGAACTCGACCTCTTCGGGCTGAAGCCCGCGCAAGATCTCGCCGATGCGGTTGAAGGCGTCTTCCCACTCGACGGCACGGAAGGTGTCTTTCTCGCGGTCGTAGACAAGCGGATGCGTCAGCCGGCCCTTGTCTTCCAGCTCGTAGTCGGACCACTTGAGCAGTTCCGATACGGTCGTGGTGGCAAAGAACTCGGGTGGCACGCGTTTGTTTGTCGCCTCCCAGGTCACAGCCTTGGCACCGTTCTCGCAGAACTGGAAGGTGGAGCGGTGCTCCTTGTCAGGCCAGGCGCACCCCGGGCAATCGAAGCCCGTGGGCTGGTTGGTTCGCATCAGCGTGATCGGCGCCTGGAACTTGTCCATCTGGTCGTGGACGGCCTGCGCCGTCGCCCGCAGCGCGCCCCAGCCGCCGGCAGGACCGTCATAGGGCCGGATGCCGGGAACTTCGCGTCGATTTGCCATGTGAATCTCCATCGCCCCCATCAGGGTTGGGGGCTTGCGTTAGTGATGCCGCCATGCGGCCGTGCGAGCCTGTCCGCTTAAGTTAGCTGATCGATGTAGTCGCTCCAAGGTACAGTTGGCCGCCGCCGGCGTGGGTACAGCGCACTGCGCTTGTCGTCGCGCCGTCACGGCGCAGAGAACACACGTTCCCGCGCCATGTGGCAGGTGATGACCCTGCCGCGTATGAAGAGCACAGCGCCCACCTGCACCACCAAAGGCTGTCAGCATCGCCCGCGATCAGAGCCTCCCATCCGCCAAGATCCAGCCATGGTTAGGTCAACAGATACGGGCGCTCCGGCACGACCTCCGGCGGCATCTCGCGATCACACAGCTCGAGGATGGACCGCTCGATCGTGCGCGTGATGGCATCCAGCGGCAACGCGTTGGGCGCAAAACCAAACGGTTCGGCCACCTCGTTGGCAATCGCCTCCAGCGCAATCAGCGTGTAAGAGATGAACACGCACAGCAGCGGCGTGAAGAACTCCGTGGAATCCACCAGACCGAACGGCAACAACATGCAATACGCATACGCCGTGCGATGCAACAGCACGCTGTAGGCGAACGGAATTGGGGTGGAGGCAATCCTCTCGCAGCCGCCGAGTGTCTTGCCCAGTTCATTGAGTTGCGCGTCCAGCATCCAGCGCGTTGTATCCGAGGCAGGTGTCTCGCCTTGCAGGTGGACCAGGCGGCTCCGGATGTCATTGAGGATCGCTGCGGGCCGATAGTATTTGTGCTGCAATGCGCGCGCCTGTTCAGCGCCGAGCAGGCGCGTTAGATCCGCTATCGGGTCCGTCTTGCGCAACTGATGCTTGAGCGCATAGACAAACGCAATCACGGTGTCGGCTGCCCGGGTGCGGTCAGTCTGGTTGACGCCCTCCGGCAGGTAGCACAGCATCTGCGAGGTCAGCGCGCGGGATGCGATCAGCAGGTTGCCCCACAGGTGCCGTGCCTCGTCAAAGCGCGCGTAGCTGGCGTTGTTCCGGAAGGCCAGGAAGATTGCCAAGGCGAGACCGAATAGCGTGAAGGGCGTCGTATTGAGCGGGATCTTCTCGCCAAGGATTCGACCCTGCGTGATCACGGCCAGGCTACTGAACACCGCCATGAACATCAGTTGCGGAATGATGGATTGCAGCACCGAGCCGTTCCAGACGAACAGCATGCGGAACCAGTTCTCCCGTGGCCGCACAATCATGATGCGTCACCCGTGCCCGTGAGATCGTTCATCGTCGTCATCAGTGGTGATAGCCCGGATCGCCCTCGCGCACCTTGCCTCGGAACACGCGGTATTGCATCGCGTTGTAGACCAGGATGATGGGCAGCACGATGACGGTGCCCACGAGTGCAAAGAGTTGGCTCGAGTGGCTGGATGACGCCTGCCAGATCGTCAATGACGGCGGCACGATGTTCGGCCAGATGCTGATGACCAGCCCCGTGTAGCCCAGGAAGACCAGCGCGAGCGCCAGCAGGAATGGCGTTGCGTGATGGTGCGCGTGCCGGCTGGTGCCGAAGATGCCCCAGACGCAGGCCACCACCAGAATGGGCACCGGCAGGAACCAGCCCAGATTGCCGCTGCCGAACCAGCGATGCGCCACCGCAGGCAGCCCGATCACCGTCCACAGGCTGATGACCGCCATGATGCCGAGCAGCACGCCCGTGAGCGGCCGCATCAGCAGGCGCATCTCGTGCTGGAGCCGACCCTCCGTCTTCATGATGAGCCAGCCGCACCCCAGCATGGCGTAGGTGAACATCACACCGAACCCGCAGAACAGGCTGAAGGGCGACAGCCAATCGAACGCGCCGCCAACGAAACGGCCATCAGCAATCCTGATCCCCTGCAGCAGCGAGCCCAGCACGATGCCTTGGCAGAACGCCGCCAAGGCTGAGCCGCAGATGAATGCGAGGTCCCACAGATTCTGCGTGCGGCGCGCCTTGGCACGCAGCTCGAACGCCGCGCCACGAAAGATCAGCCCCACCACCATCAGGATCAAGGGCAGGTAGTTGGCCGGCAGCAGCGTTGAGTACACCACCGGAAACGCCCCGTACAACCCAGCACCGCCCAGCACGAGAAACGTCTCGTTGCCATCCCACACGGGTGCGACCGTGTTCATCATCACTTGCCGGTGCACCTTGGATTCAAAGAATGGAAACAGCAGGCCGATGCCCAGGTCGAAGCCGTCCAGCATGACGTATAGGAAAACGCCGAACCCGATGATTCCAGCCCAGATGACAGGCAGATCGATTTGCATGGCTTCACTCCCCTTGCAGCGCGTCCAAGGCGCGGTTGTGCAACTCTGGATGCTTGAGCGCGGTGCTATGCGCGTCGGCTTGCGCCACCGGCCCGCGCCGCATGAGCTTGAGCATGTAATAAACGCCCATGCCGAACACCACGAAGTAGACGATGACGAAGATCAGCAGGGACACTCCGGCGAGTTGTGCGCTGACGGGCGAGACGGAGTCCACCGTACGCAGCACGCCGTAGACCGTCCATGGCTGCCGGCCGACCTCGGTCGTCACCCACCCCGCGAGCAACGCCACCAGGCCGGATGGGCCCATGCAGAGCACGAAGCGCTGGAACCAGCGGGCTTCGTACAACCGCCCGCCTTTTCGCAGCAACAGGCCCAGCACCGCCGTGAGCAGCATCAGCATGCCCAGCCCGGCCATGATTCGGAATGACCAGAAGACGATGGGCGAGTAAGGCCGCTCCTCTTTCGGAAATTCCTTCAAGCCACGAATCTCGCCACTCCAGCTATGCGTCAGGATCAGGCTGCCCAGGTGCGGCACCTGCACCGCATAGCGGGTCACCTCGGCATCCATGTCGGGCAAGCCAAACAGGTTGAGTGCGGTGCCGCCCTTTTCGGTGTCCCACAGACCTTCGATGGCGGCGATCTTGGCGGGCTGATACTCGCGCGTGTTCAGGCCGTGCGCGTCACCGATAAAGATCTGGATGGGCGCGAGCAGCAACAGGAGCCAGAGCGCCATGGAGAAACTGCGCTTGACCGGCACGTCACGCCGCCCACGCAGCAAGTGCCAGGCACCACATGCCGCCACCATGAAGCCGGCCACGATGAACGCGGCAATCGTCATATGCGCCAGGCGATACGGAAACGACGGGTTGAACACCACCTCCAGCCAGTCGACCGGCACGATGCGGCCGTTCTCGATGGCGAACCCCTGGGGTGTCTGCATGAAGCTGTTCGAGGCCAGAATCCAGAACGTGGAGATCAACGTGCCCAGCGCCACCATCAGCGTGGCAAAGAAGTGCGCACGCGGGCTGACGCGCTCCCAGCCAAACAGCACGATGCCGAGAAACCCCGCCTCGAGGAAGAACGCGGTCAGCACCTCGTAGTGCAGCAATGGCCCGGTGATGTTGCCTGCCACCTGCGAGAAGCCGCTCCAGTTGGTACCGAACTCATAGGCCATCACCACGCCCGACACCACACCCATGCCAAAGCCGATGGCGAAGATCTTCGACCAGAACAGGAACATGTCCTTGTAAGCCTGGTCCCCCGTCAGCAGCCAGCGCCATTCCAGTACCGCCAGAAAGCTGGCCATGCCGATGCTGATGGCCGGAAAGACGATATGGAAAGACACCGTGAACGCAAACTGCAATCTTGCGAGATGAAGTGCATCGAAGATTTCCATGATGTCTATGGCTCTGGGGGACGGCGGGTACTGCCGCGTTGGGCAGCAGCGTTTCAAGGCGACGCGTATGCGGTTTCGTGCGAGTCGTGGCCGACGGTAGCGCGACAGGAATGGCGCCCGCAATCAAATCTCGCCGCGCGTGAACTGTGCTCCGAGCAACTGCCACGAGGTGTGTACGGAAACAGCACACACGCGGCCAGCTCGCGCAGAACTGTGCTCTGTTGGCTCGAATCCTGACGTTGGCTGTGCGGGCGGGAACGTGCCACCGCTCTCAAACTGTGCTCTGCCCAACTCGGCCAATGTGTGCCTGTCCGGCGCGCCATGACACGCCTACTCTTGGAGACCCATGCGCCGCCAGGAGGACCACCATGCAGCCATGCTTCACGCCTACCGACCACGCCGGCAGCGTGTCCTGTGCGATCACGCGCTACCGCAACGGCACCCGAGCGTCGACCGCCGATCATGTGGTCGAAGAGCTGCCGGTTGCGCTGGTCTTCAACGGCATCTCGCACGCGGTGATGATGGCGACGCCCATCGACCTTGAAGCGTTCGCGCTGGGCTTTGCGCTCAGCGAAGGCATTGTCGAGCGAGCGTCCGACGTCTTCGACATCGAAGCCGTCCTCCGGCCAGACAGTGGCGAGGTACAGCTGACGATTTCGCAACAGGCATTCATGGCGCTCAAGGACAAGCGCCGCACGCTGACTGGTCGCTCCGGGTGCGGCGTTTGCGGCATCGAGAGCATTGCGCTGCTCGATCTGCACCCTGCGCGCATCGACCACGCGGGCACCGCAAACGATATCGGCGCGACTGCCATCGAGCGCGCCGCGCGCGAACTGCCCGCGCACCAGGTGCTGATGCGCGAGACCGGCGGCATCCATGCCGCGGCATGGTGCGCCCGTAGTGGCGAGGTGCTCTGCGTCTTTGAGGACGTGGGCCGCCATAACGCGCTCGACAAGCTGATCGGTCAGCTCGCCCGCCTGAAGATCGATACGCGTACGGGCTTCGTGTTCCTGTCGAGCCGCGCCAGCTATGAACTGGTCCGCAAGGCCGCCCGCGTGGGCATTCCGATGGTCGCGACGATCTCCGCCCCAACCTCGCTAGCCATCGGCATTGCGCAGCAGGCGGGCATCCGGTTGCTTGGCTTCTGTCGAGAGAACGGCTTTGTCGAGTACACCTCGCCTGCCACCGAATCCGCGCCCACCGTGGTGCCAGAAATGGCCCGCCGTCCGTCCCGCTAGCGCGGCGACACCTCATGGAGCATCGCGATGACACCTGCCTCCGATCACCCACCCACGCTGCCTGACGTACCGACCAGCGCCGACATCTCCAATGTCGAGGGCCTGCCCGTGCCGCCTGATAGGCAGCAATTGAATATTGCCGCAGGCTTCGAGGTGCGCCTGCAACGCGGCCCGATCGAGATTCAAGCCGAGCTTGAGCCGATCATGCGCAACCCGAAAGTCGGCGCAGTCGTGAACTTCGTGGGCGTCGTCCGGCACAGCGGCGACCTGGACGACGTTGTCGCGCTGGACCTCGAACATTACCCAGGCATGACCGAGCAAACGCTCTGGACCCTCATTGAAGAAGCGGCCGCACGTTGGCAGGTCGAGGCCGTGAAGATCGTCCACCGTGTGGGCCGCATCGCACTAGGCAATCCGGTGGTACTGGTTGCGGTGGCCGCGCAGCATCGTGCATCGGCGTTCGACGCCTGCGAATTCCTGATGGACTTTCTCAAGACCCACGCGCCGTTCTGGAAGAAGGAGATCCAGCGCAGCGGCGCATCCGAATGGGTCGAGACCAAGATCGGCGACGAACAGGCCATGAAGCGCTGGGGGTGAGCACATCCATGAAACTCAACATCCGGTATTTCGCCAGCATTCGCGAGCAGTTGGGCATCTCGCAGGAAACCATCGACATCGACGCGCCCGAGCTGAGCATCGATATGCTGCGTGCCACCCTGACTGCAAGGAATTCGCAGACCACCGAGGCACTGCGCACCGGCCGGCCGGTGCGGGCCGCCGTCAACCAGGAGACCGTCGATGGCGCGTTCATCGTGCGCGAGGACTGCGAAATCGCATTCTTCCCGCCCGTCACCGGTGGCTGACCCTCAGCCACCGACCCGCCCCCGCTCAGTGGTCGCACATCGCGACCAGCTTGCCGACAGTGATAACCGCCTGCTCGATTTCGCTCGACCACGTGCTGCTGTAGTTGAGCCGGATGTAGTTCCGATAGGTGTCCGAGATCGAGAACATATAGCCCGGCCCAATCGTGATGCCGCGCTCAAGCGCAAGCTGATACAAGCGCATCGCATCCACCTTGGGTGGCAGCTCCACCCACAACACGTAGCCGCCTGCCGGGCTCGACATACGCGTGCCCGCCGGAAAAAACCGCGAGACCATCGCCCGCATCAGGTTGGCTTGCTGTGCGTAGGCCTTGCGGACGCGCCGCAGGTGATGCTCGTAGCCGTCGTGCTCCAGGAACTCCGCAATGGCCAGCTGCGGAATCGACGGCGTAGTCAACGTGTTCAGAAACTTGAGCTTCTCCACCTGATCGCGATACCTGCCCGGCAGTGCCCAGCCAATCCGGTACGCAGCCGTCAGGCTCTTCGAGAACGACGAGCAATGCAGCACCAGCCCCTTCTTGTCGTACGACTTCAGGCTGCTCGGGTGCGCGTTGCCGTAGTACAGCTCGTTGTAGACGCCGTTCTCAATCACGGGAATGTCGACCCGCGTGAGGAACTCCACCAGCTCGCGCTTGCGCGCGTCCGGCATCTGGAAGCCCAACGGGTTCTGGAAGTTCGGCATCACCATGCAGGCCGCAATCGGCTGCGACTTCACGATCGCGGCCAGCGCGGCAATGTCGATGCCGTATTCGGGGTGCGTCGCCACCTCGATGGCTTTCATGCCCATCCGCTCGATCGCGTGGAGCATGGCGTAAAACGTCGGCGACTCCACCGCAATCACATCGCCAGGCTTGGCAACGGCCTGGAGGCACAGGTTCATGGCCTCCGTCGCACCCACGGTGATGATGATCTCGTTGGGATCGACCGACAGGCCGTTCTCCAGGTAGCGGCGCGCGATCTGGCGCACCAGCCGCGGATGGCCGGGCGGCAGCGCCCCCGTCACGCCCCACAGTCCCTTCTCACGGCCCGCCGTATAGGCATAACGGTTGAGCTTCTCGAACGGGAACAGTGCAGGGTCCGGATACGGCGAGCCCAGCGGTATCGCATCGTTGGTACCAATCGAGCGCAGGGTCGAAAGCACCAGCCGGCTCACGTCCACCGACGACGAGATCGCCATCGGCTTGGACGGCTGCAGCTCGCGCAGGTGCAGCTCGCCATTGCCGCGTTGCAGGTTCACGAAGTAGCCCGACTGCGGGCGGCTCTCCAGCAGCCCGCGGCTTTCCAGCAGCAGGTACGCGTGCAGCACGGTCGTGATGCTGATGCGGTGCTGCTGGCTGGCCTGGCGCACCGATGGGATGCGGTCTCCATGGCGATACACGCCTTGCCGGATCAGGCGTTCGAGATCGTCCGCAAACTTCTCATAGAGCTTCATCGGCTGCTCCCTGCCCACGGTTCTCTGCCAACGTCAGTACTTGTGCTCCGTCTTGCCCGTTCCACGACTGTGCTCCCTTGACGGCTCGCCACGTCCGGCAGACCGCATGCGTATTCGATAGGGGAAGCGTAAAGGCACAGTGCAGATGGGCATGAGCACACATCAGTACAGCGCGGAAGAGTACAGTTTTACGCGAATTCTTAATTTCTCGCGAACTGTATTCTGGCCGATCAGAACAGCGACAGCATCACATTTCGAGGCGAAATGTCACTCAGGGCACGCAGGCACAGCGGTGTGAAGACAAGAAGGCATTGCGCCCGCCACGAATCGCGGCGGGCTAATTTCACAGCAACGAAGTCCCTCGCATTCAGAACTTGTGGCGCACCCCAAGCATCACGCCCAGCCGTGAGTTGTTGCCGTAGGTATTGCCCGAGTTGTTGAATGCGGCGGCACTGTTCAGCGCAATCCAGGCACCCTGCAGGCGCGTGTAGTCCACTTCCGCATACACATCGGTGCGCTTGCTGAACGCGTAGTCCAGCATGCCGGCGGTGGTCAGGCGCTTGCCACTGGTATCAAGATGCTTCATCCAGTCGTACTGCACGGTGCCGATGAAGCTCAACGCGCCGGAGATTGGCACCTTCGCGCCAACGTAGGCGGCCTGATTCTTGTAGTCCGCCACATCCAGCCGGCTGTTCGTATAGCCCAGGTACCACGTGGCAATGGCGGTATCGAGCCGGCCGCCAAAGCCCCAGACCGTCTGCTTGCTGGCCTGCGCCGCCGGCACCGCACCGAAGAACGCGGAAGACACATCGTGCGTGACCTGGTACACCGCGCCCACTTCCGCCGACCCCATGCTGTAGACGATCGAACCTGCACCGGCCGAACTCTTGCTGAAGCTGCCGGCGGCCTCGCCAAAGGTCCACGCGCCGGCCAGTTGCAGGCCACCGAACGACTTGATGTATTTGACCGTGTTGTCATAGCGCAGGCCGGTGTAGTTGCCGCCCTGATAACCGACGATGGAGTTGTTGGCAAACGCCATCGCCTCATACGAAGACAGCACCTCGTGCGCAAGCGTGTACTGGCGGCCGAGGTAGAGCTTGCCGTAGTCGCCTTCCAGGCCAACCACTGCTGTGCGCCCGAACAACCGGCCACCCTGCTGGCTGCCGCCCGTGTCGGGAAAGAACCCCGACTCCAGGATGAACATGGCCTTGGTGCCGCCGCCGATATCTTCGGTGCCACGCAGGCCCCAGCGGCTGCCGGTCAGCACGCCGTCCATCATCTGCAGATTGCTGTTGCCCGCCGCATTTTCATGCGTGCTGTAGCGGATGGTGGTGTCGATCAGCCCATAGAGCGTGACGCCGCCGGTGGTTTGCGCCGCTGCCGGCAGGCTCGTGGCTCCGAGTACCAGTGCGGCGATCATTGTCTTGTTCATGGCTCCCTTGTCTCCTCTTTGATGTGATGGGGTTGGATGTGCGATGGCTGCCCGCGCAGCCGTGGTGTTGCGTGGAAACCGCCCGCAGCCGCACAAGCCATGGGCGTCAAAGTTGTCGTGGTTTAGTGGTCAGCCGCCGTCGCGCCGGTGCGGCTCATCTGCGCTTGTACGGCCATGCGCACAGCCGCGTTTGCGGCGCCGTAGCCGAGGTAGCCGTCACGCTGGACGAGCTCGAAGAAGAAGCGCTCGCGGAAGGGCTCGGTGTAGACGTGCAGGAAATTGCCGTGGGGGTCGCGGTCGTAGAGCAGCCCGTCGTCGTGCAGGCGTGTGAGCAGCGTGTCGTCCAGACCCAGCCTGGCGGCCACGTCGTCGTAGTAGTTCTCGGGCACGTGCAGCATGTGGGCCGCACCGCGGTCGATGGCTTCGACGGTGTCGAACAGCCGGTCGGTGCGGAAGGCAATGTGATGCACGCCCGAGCCCGCATACGCGGCAATGAAGCGGCCAGTTGCCGTATGTCCGCTTTCCGACACGTTGAGCGGAATCCGCAGGTTGCGATCCGGGCTCACCATCGCCCGGCTTTTTACCAGGCCGTATGGGTCGGCAATTTCCTGCACCGCCTCGGCCTGCATGCCGAAGATGGCGCGATAGAACAGCACGAAGCTATCGAGCCGATGCGCGGGCAGCGCCTGTGCAACGTGGTCGATCGAGGCCAGTCCAGTTGTATCGGGCCGCGCTTCGGGCTGCAGAATGAAATCGCTCTCGTAGATGCTGCGCTCGGCGTGGCGATCGTCAATCAGATAGAGCAACGTGCCATCCGGTGCGCGCAGCGCTGGAATGCTGCGCTCACTCGGCCCCACAGGCCCGCGCCACTCCTGGCAGCACAACGCGCGGGCGCGTGTCATTGCGCGCTCGGCATCGTCCACCTTCAGGCCGATCGCACAGACAGACGGCCCATGCAACTCGAAGTGTTCGGACGCCGCACTGTCCTGCTCCATGTTCAGGATCACGTTCACGCCGCCCTGCCGGTACAGATCGACCGCCTTGGAGCGATGGTGCCCGGCAAGGCCAAACCCTAGTGCACGCAGGCGCGCCTCCAGCTCCCGCCCGGCTGAGGCATCCACGGCAAATTCGAGGAAGTCCACGCCGGCAAAACAGGCAGGCTCGGGCAATGCAGCGCCACCGGCTTCCGACTCCAGCCAGATCAGTGATCGCATCCCGTCCAGGGCCGTCAAGCGCGCGGGGGCAGAGCGGAACTCGTCATTGAAGACCTCCAACGACAGCGGCCCCACATAACCGGCAGCAAGCAAATCGCGCGCGAACGCCGTGACGGGCAGATCGCCCTGCCCTGGGAAATTGCGGTGATGCCGGCTCCAGGACAGCACGTCCATCGACAACTTTGGCGCATCCGCGAACTGCACGAAGAAGAGCTTGTCCGCAGGCACGTCCTGGATGCCATCCAGCGTGTCGCCCAGCGACAGCGTGTGGAAGCTGTCCAGGATCAACCCGAGCGCAGGGTGGTCCGCCTGCTGGACGATCTGCCACGCCTGGCGCCAACGCTGCGTGTGCCGGCCCCAGGCGAGCGCCTCGTAGCCCACGCGCAGCCCACGTTGCGCAGCGGCTTCGGCCATCTGGCGCAGATCGTCTGCGGCAAGCACGGGGTCATCGATGGCGATGTCCTGCACGTTGCTGCACACCAGCACCGTCTCGACACCCAGTTCGGCCATCACGTCGAACTTGCGCTGAGCACGCACCAGATTGCGGGCGAACAGTTCGCGCGGCATCGCCTCGAAATCGCGAAACGGCTGGTACAGCAGGATCGCCAGCCCAAGGTCCGCAGCCATCTGCCGCACGCGCGCCGGCGAGCCGTCGAAATTCAGCAGGTCGCTCTCAAAGATCTCGATGCCATCAAACCCGGCAGCGGCAGCCGCTTCCAGTTTCTCGGGCAACGTGCCAGACAGGCACACGGTGGCAATGCATTTGGGATGGCGCCCTGGGCGATGCGGATTCATGGCGATGCGGTGGTCAGACGATGCCCGCAGCGTAGGTGGGCACCCCGTGTACTCACAAGCGTCATTCGCGCAACAACGTGCGATGATCGTACAATCGTGCGCACATATCGCGCGTTTTTAGGGTTATCGCCATGAAGAAAGAACCGCTCGATCGGCGTGACTGGATCGCCGGGCTGGAGAAAGGGCTCGCCATCCTGGAGGCGTTCGACCATGACCATCCACGCCTGACCCCCACGCAGGCAGCCGAGCTGACGGGGCTGACGCGCACGGCCGCGCGCCGCTACCTGCTGACGCTGGAGCACCTCGGGTATCTGACGAGCGAAGGCACGCTGTTCAGCCTGACGCCGCGCGTGCTGAAGGTGGGGTGGTCCTACTTCGATTCGGCCCGCTTGCCGCGTACGGTGCAGCCTTTCCTGCAGCAGGTGACGGCAGCGGTTGGTGAGGTGGCGTACCTGAGCGTGCTGGATGACTGGGAGCTTGTCTTCATCTCGCGCACGAGCACGAGCCGTGTCATGAGCACGGGCTTTGTGCTGGGCGCGCGCGTGCCGGCGCCGCTCGCGTCCGCCGGAGTGATGATGCTGGCCGCGCAGCCCGAGCAGGCGGTCAAGGCGTGGCTGGAAACCTGCGTGCTGACGCCCTATACGCCGTACACGATCCTGCAGCGCGAACGGCTGCTGGAAGAAATCCGCAAGGCCAGCCGGCAGGACTACGCCGTGGTCGAACAACAGTTGCAGATTGGCGTGCGCGGCGTGGCGGTGCCGCTGCGCGATCGCCACGGCAACGTGATTGCGGCGCTAAGCGTGAACATGCAGATCGGTGAAGAAACCACGGAGCACGCTTCGCAGCGCGTACTGCAAGTGTTGCAGGACACCGCGCTGTCAATCATGCGGGTCTTGTAGCCAACAACGCACTCTCCACGCGTCTCGCCGCCGCCCCCGGGCATGGCACTAACTCGGAGAAACCCTTGAGTCGTGCGTTATTCGCACAGCATTGTTCGATTATCGATCATTTTTGACCGCAGCTCGCTTGTGCCCTGCTATTGCGCCGGACTACGCTGCGGTGCGTGTAGAGACGGCCCTTCACCGCACGATAGGCCGCACAGATACCAATGGAGACCACCATGACCACAGCCCCTGCCCACGAACCGCTGGGCAAGCACCAGTCGAAGAAAGCCGCCGCCAGCGGCTGGATCGGCTCGGCGCTCGAGTACTACGACTTCTTTATTTACGCCACCGCCGCGGCGCTGATCTTCCCGCAGATCTTCTTCCCCAAAGGGGATCCGAAGACGGCCATCGTCGCCTCACTGGCCACGTACGGCGTGGGGTATATCGCACGGCCGATCGGCGCGTTTGTGCTGGGCCATCTTGGTGACACGCACGGCCGCAAGAACGTGCTGTTGGTGTGCATGTTCCTGATGGGCTTTTCGACCATCGCGGTGGGTCTGCTGCCGACGTATGACCAAGTTGGGCTGTTGGCCCCCACATTGCTGGTCATCATGCGGCTGATCCAGGGTTTTGCCGTGGCCGGTGAAATTTCGGGCGCCAGTTCGATGATCCTGGAGCATGCACCGTTTGGCCGGCGCGGATTCTTTGCGAGCTTTACGCTGCAGGGTGTGCAGGCCGGGCAGATCCTGGCGGCTGCCGTCTTCTTGCCGCTGGCGCACTACATGCCTGCCGAACAGTTCAACACCTGGGGCTGGCGCATTCCGTTCCTGCTGAGTTTCATCGTCATCGTCGCGGGCTACGTCATCCGCCGCGAAGTGCACGAAACGCCGGCCTTTACCGCTGAGCAACAGCAACAGGGCCGCCCCCGTTCGCCCATCCTCGAGGCTTTCAAATACAGCACGCCCGACATGCTGCGCGTGGTCTGCATGGCGCTGATGAACGTGATTCCGGTCGTGGCAACCATTTTCGGCGCGGCCTATGCGGTGCAGCCGGCTTACGGCATCGGTTTTGCCAAGGACATCTACCTGTGGATTCCGGTGGTGGGCAACATCGTCGCCGTGCTGGTCATTCCGTACGTGGGTGATCTGTCTGACCGCATCGGCCGCAAGCCGCCCATCGTGATCGGCTCGCTGCTCGCCGGCCTGCTCGCGTTTGGCTATCTGTATGCCATCAGCATCAAGAACGTACCGCTGGCGTTTGCCATGTCGATCCTAATGTGGGGCGTGGTCTACCAGGGCTACAACGCGGTGTTCCCGAGCTTCTACCCCGAGTTGTTCCCGACGCGCACCCGTGTGTCGGCGATGGCGATTTCGCAAAACATCGGCACCGCCATCACCGCCATGCTGCCGGCCCTCTTCACCGCCGTGGCGCCCCCGGGAGCCGACAACATCTGGCTGACCGTGGGTGCCATCGCCTTTGGCGTAACCATCGTTGCCGCCGTGGCGGCCATGAGCGCCCGCGAGACCTACCGCATCCACATGGATGAACTGGGACAGCCGACCGCCCAGCCCGTCGACAAAGCCGAGTACGCCCGCCAGCGGGCCGGCGCCCTGGCTGCCTGAAACACGCGTCTTCTGAACCATGATTTCCGGAAAAACCACCCTCATCGCCCACATCGGCTACCCGACCGAGACGTTCAAGTCGCCGATGATCTACAACCCCTGGTTCGAGCAGAAAGGCATCGATGCCGTTGTGGTGCCCATGGGAGTCAAGGCGGAGGACTACGCGCAGAGCTTCGCGTCGATCTTCCGCTTCACCAACTTGCGCGGTGCGCTGATCACCATGCCGCACAAGGTGACGACGGTCGATCTTGTGGACGAGGTCACGCCTGCCGTGCGCATTGCGGGCGCCTGCAATGCGGTGCTCAAGCGAGAGGACGGCACGCTGTTGGGCGACCAGTTTGACGGCGCGGGCTTTGTACGCGGCGTGCTGCGCAAGGGGCGGCAGCTTGAAGGCGCACGCGTGCTGCTCTCAGGTTCCGGCGGCGTGGGCTCGGCCATTGCGGCATCACTGGCAGCGGCTGGTGTGGGTGAACTGGCGCTGTACGACACGCGCGCCGCCTCTGCCGAATCACTGGCCCGGCGCCTGCGCGAGCACTACCCGGCGCTGGTGGTGCGCACTGGTTCGAACGATCCCGACGGCTTTGACGTGGTCGTCAACGCCACGCCGGTGGGCATGAAGGAAGACGACCCGCTGCCCTTCGACGTGGCGCGCATTTCACCCAGCTGCTTCGTCGGCGAGGTGGTCATGAAGTCGGAATACACCCCGCTACTGCGCGCGGTGCTCGACAAGGGCTGCGAAGTGCAGGTCGGTACCGACATGCTGTTCGAGATGATTCCGGCCTACCTGGAATTCTTCGGCTTTGGTACCGCCACCGCAGACGAACTGCGGCGGACCGCCGCCATCGCGTACTGAACGCATGGCGCCACCCAACACCCCATGACCCGTCGCACGTTGAGCTTTGCCCTGCTGTTGCCGCTGCTGCTGTCCGCACAGCCGGTGGCCACCGACAGCTATCTGCCCGCCCTACCCGCCATTGCCCAGGCACTGGGCTCGGCCAGCACGAGCCTCACGGTCTTCGCGCTGGCCTTCGGCATTGGGCAACTGCCGATGGGCAGCCTGGCCGATCGCTTCGGCCGCCGGCTGGTGCTGCTGGTCGGGCTGGCGTGCTACGCCCTTGCAGCGCTGGCCGGCGCCCTGTCGATGTCGGCATCCATGCTGACGGCAGCGCGTGCCATGCAAGGTTTTTCCATGGCAGCGATCCTGGTGTGCGCACGTGCGGCCGTGCGCGATCTGCACCCCGCGCGCGACGGTCCGCACGTGATGGCGCGTGGTCTTACCGGGCTGGGTTTCGTGGCGTTGGCGGCACCGATTCTTGGCGCCTACATCGCGCAGCATGCCGGTTGGCGCTGGGTGCTCGCCGGCATGAGCCTGTATGCGATCGTGCTGTGGGCGATGTGCTGGTACGGCTTTGCCGAGACCCGGCAAGAGACGCACACCCAGGCAGGCGGCGTACGCGAGATTTTTGCCAGCGCGGAGTTTCGCGTCTGGGGGCTGCTGGCGGCCACGACATATGCCGGCATCTTCTGCTTCCTGCTGCTCTCGCCGATGGTCTATATCGCTTACCTTGGCCTGTCACCAGAGCTTTACGGCTGGATACCCGCCGCCGGCTCGCTCGTCTATATCGTGAGCACCACCGTTTGCCGGCGCCTGCTGCGTCACCAAAGCCTCGTGCGGACCGTGCAACAAGGCGCAGCGCTCAGCCTTTGCGGCGCGGGCATCCAAGGGCTGGGGTGCTGGTTGCTTCCTGGTGAAGCGTGGCCGCTGCTGCTTGGGCACGGCGTCTATTGCATGGGGCACGGCATTCATCAACCTTGCGGTCAGGCAGGCGCGGTGGGTGAGCTGCCGCACCTTGCCGGGCGTGCGGTGTCATGGTCGGGCTTCATCATGATGCTGGCCGCCTTCTGCCTGGGGCAAACCGCTGCTGCCTTCGACAACCCATCGCACAGCTTGGGCGCGTGGCCCATGGTCGTGCCGATGATGCTTGCCGGCACGGTGCTGGCGTCGATCGCGTTCCTCTTGCTGCCAAGGTTGCCGAATCTGTCGAATCTGCAAAGGGCGGCCGCATAGCGGCGGTTGGATGCGCATTGCCACGAGCGTGGTACACAATGCGGTGTTTCCACTCTTTGCTCAGCCACAGGAGTTCACACATGGGCCGCAATGCCGACTTGCCCTTCAAGACCGCCGGCCTGGAGTTCGTCGAGTTCGCGACACAAGAGCCCGCGGCGCTGGGGCAGATGTTTCAATCATTTGGCTTCAAGGCCATCGCACGCCACGTGAGCAAAGACGTCACACTGTACCGGCAAGGCGACATGAACTTCCTCATCAACGCCGAGGCAGACTCCTTCGCCCACCGCTGGGCCGAGGAATACGGCGTGGGCATCTGCGCGATCGGCATCCGCGTCGATGATGCGCAGCGCGCCTACGACCGTGCCGTCGAACTCGGCGCGTGGCCTGCTGAAGCCGAGCCGATCGGCCCGAGCGAACTGGTCATCCCCGCTATCCAGGGCGTGGGCGATACGCACCTGTATTTCGTCGACCGCTGGCGCGGCAAGCATGGCGCCAAGGGCGGCCTGGGCGACATCTCCATCTACGACATCGACTTCCGGCCGCTGGACCCCGCTACCGCGCATGAAGACTGGCACCACGCAGGAGTTGGGCTGGCGCGGGTCGACCATCTGACGCAGACCGTCGGCGCCGGCCGCCTGCAGGACTGGATCGATTTCTACCGCAACCAGCTGGGCTTCAGCGAGATCCACGAGCTGCACGCCAACTGGCATGTGGCGGCGGATTCCCGTGTGATGGTGTCATCGTGCGGCACGATCCGCATTCCACTGTATGAAGAAGGCACGCACCGCGCCCACCTGATGCACGCCTACCTGCCGGACCACCCCGGTGAAGGCGTACAGCACATTGCGCTGGCCACTGACGACATCCTGCACACGGCCGCTGCACTGGCTACCAACGGCCTCACCTTCGTCGAGCCTCCGTCGCACTACTACGACACCGTCGATGCGCGCCTGCCTGGGCATGGACTTGATCTACATGCCCTGCGCCAGTATGGCGTCCTCATTGATGGCGAGATCGTCGACGGCGTGCCCAAGCTGTTCCTGCAGACCTTCGTCAAACGCCACCCGGGCGAGATCTTCTTCGAGATCGTGCAGCGGCGCGGGCACCATGGCTTCGGCGAGGGCAATCTACCCGTGCTGACCGCGGCGGCCTGACACGCTTCCACCCAGCCATGAAAAAAGCCCGCCGAAACTCTGGCGGGCTTTTTTGTGGTGCGGTGCTGATCAGTAACCAGCAGCCAGACCGGTATTGCGACGCGGGTCATTCGCGCCATAGAACTTGTTGTTGCCCACCGGCTTGCCGCCCAGCGACGGCGCACCGACGATGATGGCCGCCAGGTGGTTGGCCGGCTGGGGCGCACCCAGGTTGTGGCCCATGTCGGTCAGCACCTTGCGCGTGTCCGGCGACAGCGCGTACGGCTCGACGTTGGTCACGTCCGGCAGCCATTGCTGGTGGAAGCGCGGCATATCCACGGCTTCCTGCACGTTCATGTCGTAGTCGATCGCGTTGATCATGGTCAGCATGACAGCCGTGATGATGCGGCTGCCACCCGGCGTACCCACCACCATGACGGGCTTGCCGTCCTTGGTGACGATGGTCGGGCTCATCGACGACAGCGGACGCTTGCCCGGAGCGATCGAGTTGGCTTCGCCTTGCACCAGACCGTACAGGTTCGGCACGCCGACCTTGGCGGTGAAGTCGTCCATCTCGTCGTTCAGGATCACCCCCGTCTTGGCGGCCGTGACCTTGGCGCCAAACCAGTCGTTGAGCGTGTATGTGACCGACACCGCGTTGCCGTATTTGTCAGCAATCGAGTAGTGCGTCGTGTTGCTGCCCTCATGCGGCTCGACGCCCGGCTTGATGTCCTTCGACACGCCAGCCTTCTTCGGGTCGATCACGGCGCGGATCTTGGCTGCGTAGTCCTTGCTCAGCAGACGGTCCAGCGGGTTCTTCACGAAGTCGGGGTCGCCCAGGTAGCTGTTGCGGTCCACATAGGCGTGGCGCATGGCTTCGATCTGGTAGTGCGTGGCCTGCGCGGAGTGCCAGCCCAGTTCCTTGAGCGGATAGCCCTCAAGAATGTTCAACATTTCGCAGATGATCACGCCGCCCGAGCTCGGGGGCGGTGCCGACACCACGTGGTAGCCGCGGTAATCGCACTCGACCGGGGCCAGTTCACGCGTCTTGTAGCCCGTCAGGTCTGCAGTCGTAATCAGGCCACCACCTGCCTTGCTTGATGCAGCAATGGCTTCACCAACCCAGCCCTTGTAGAAGCCGTCGGTGCCATGTTTGCTGATCTCGCGCAGCGTCTTGGCCAGGTCGTGCTGCACCAGCTTCTCGCCCACCTGGAACGGCTGGCCCTTGTTCAGGAAGATCGCGCCCGAGGCGGCATCTTCCTGGAAGTCCTTGGTGGAGGTATGCAGCATATCGACGTCGCCTTGGTCGAGCACGAAGCCCTTGTCAGCCAGTTCAACCGCCGGGGCGATCAGTGCAGCGCGTTGCATGGTGCCGTACTTCTGGCGCGCGTATTCCATGCCCGACACGGTGCCCGGCACGCCCACGGCCAGGTGACCCTTGGTGGAGGCGCCCTTGATGACGTTGCCGTCCTTGTCCAGGTACATATTGGCAGTGGCCGCCTTCGGCGCGACTTCACGGAAGTCGAGGAAGGTCTTGCGGCCATCGGCCAGCTGGATGGTCATGAAACCACCACCGCCCAGGTTACCTGCGGCCGGATAGACCACGGCCAGCGCGTAGCCCACGGCCACGGCGGCATCCACCGCGTTGCCGCCGCGTTTGAGCACTTCAACACCGACCTTGCTGGCCAGATGCTGTGCCGCGACAACCATCCCGTTTTCTGCGGCAACCGGTGCCACGGATGCGGCGTGTGCGACGGTCGTGATACTGATCGATGCGATTGCGGCGGCGATCCACCGCATGCCTGTTCTTGGATTCTGCATAGGAGCTCCTTGGGTACCTTCATGGACGCCAGTCGTGCCGGCGTCGTGTTATGGCGCGCGAAACGTTATCAGGCAACGCGCTCGGGCACTATAGCCTCATCCCCGTATTGACGCCTTGCGCAGGCGGTGGGCCGCATAGCGTTAGCCTAGCGGCACCTCGAGCCCCACCTTCACGCGGTTGAGCACGACGGCCGTGCGGTACCACTTGATGTTGTCGTTGTCGTCAAACATGCGGCGCGCGAGGGCTTCGTACTCCGTCATCGTGGCCACGTTGAGGATGAGGACAAAATCCGCTTCGCCGGTCACGTAGTAGCACTGCTGTACCTCGGGGCCGGACAGCGCCTTCTTGAGCGCCGCCATCGCTGCAGTATTGGTGCGCTCGGCATGCACCTCGACGATCACGGTGATGGGTTTGGCCACCCGCTCTGGGTCCACGACTGCCACGTTGCCGACGATGACGCCCGCTTCCTCCATCCGCTTGATGCGCCGCTGCACGGCGGCGGTCGACAGATTCACCTGCTCGCCAATCACGCGCAGCGGCGTGGTGTAGCACCGCTGCACGGCGTTGAGGATGGCGATGTCGAAGGTGTCGAGTTCGAGCGGCTTCTGCGCGGCCATGGCGGGCTCTGAGTGAGAAATTTTTGCGCCTGACTGCGCAGAATAGCGGAAATTGCTCTGCTGACGTGACATAGGATTTCGTGGTCACGCATCCGCAGAGGCTCCTCCCATGCATTGGCATTCACAGCTCGTCAACCCGGAACCGCTTGCCCCCGGCGGCTTCCGATCGCTGGCGACCCCGGTCTACCGGGGCTCGACCGTCCTGTTCGACAACGCAGCGCAGGTGGTGGACGACTGGCGCCATGCCCAGCACGGCTATACCTACGGCCTCTACGGCACGCCGACTGCCATTGAGCTTGGCGCGCGAATTGCGCAACTGGAGCGTGCCCGCCACAGCTTTATCGTGCCGGGCGGGCAGGCGGCCATCGCCCTCGTCTACCTGGCCTGCTGCGGCGCGGGCAGCCACGCGCTGGTGCCGTTCAACGCCTACGGGCCCAACCGCAGCATGGCTGACAGCCTGCTCAAGCGCATGGGCATCGAGGTGGAAACATATGACCCGCTCATCGGCGCCGGCATTGCCGGGTTCATCCGCCCGAACACCTCGCTCATTTGGACCGAAAGCCCCGGCTCGGTCACGATGGAAGTGCAGGACGTGCCGGCCATCGTGGCAGCGGCGCATGCGCGCGGCGTGCCGGTGGCGCTCGACAACACGTATACGGCCGGCGTGTACTTCGATGCCTTCGCGCACGGGGCCGACATCAGCATGCAGGCGCTGACCAAGTACGTGGGCGGCCACAGCGACCTGCTGCTCGGCTCGGTCTCCGTCAACTCGGAGGCCATGTTCGAGCGCGTGGGCAGCGCGTTTGCCGACCTGGGCATGGGCGCATCGCCCGATGATTGCAGCCTGGCGCTGCGTGGCCTGCAAACCTTGGGGGTGCGGCTCGAACACCTGCAGGCCTCCACGCTGGCGGTGGCGCGCTGGCTGCATCTGCAGGAGGGCATCGCCACCGTGCTGCACCCAGCCCTGCCGTCATGCCCGGGTCACGAGCTCTGGAAGCGCGACTTTACGGGCGCGACCAGCGTGTTCTCGGTGGTGTTCCAGGAAAGCGTGTCGGCCGAGCAGGTCAACACGTTCATCGATGCATTGCGTGTGTTCCGGATTGGCATGAGCTGGGGCGGCACGAGCAGCCTGGTGATGCCGTATCCCGGCCTGGCGCGCCCGAACCGCCAGTATCGTGGCCGCCTGGTGCGCCTCAATGTCGGGCTGGAAGCGCCGGCAGACCTGATTGCCGATCTGCGGCAAGCCATGGCCCACGCGGCCATCCACCAGCAGGCCGTCGCGGCATAACTGTCAACACCTCAGTCAGCCGGTGTAAACGGTGGCGCACGCCGCCGCACCGGCTGGGCCTTGACGATGGCGGTGTTGGTCTCGGCGTGGTCCGCCACGCGGTCGAGAATGTGGTCGAGCTGATCGATCGAGCGCACATACAGCCGGGCGATAAAGCAGTCCTCGCCCGTCACCTTGTCGCACTCGCCAATCTCCGGAATCTCTTCGATCAGTTTCTGCACGATATGCAGCTTGCCTGGCATGGGCCGCACCCGCACGATGGCCTGGAGCGGGTAGCCCAGCGCCTTCGGGTCGATGTCGACCGTGTAGTGGCGGATCACGGCACGCTCCTCCAGCCGGCGCAAGCGCTCCGACACGCTCGGAGACGACAGCCCCACCTGCTCCGCCAGTTGCTTGAGCGAGATGCGGGAATCGGTCAGCAGGACATCCAGAATCCGCTGATCCAGCTCATCAAGCGTGCTCATTACGCCTCCCAACGGTCATTGACGTCTTTGGCCTTATTTCATTAGAAAGAATGCGTAGTTTGCCTCAGAAAACCAATGGAAGTCAGGCTACTCGCGTGCGATCCTTCTCACATCCAACGCACAAGGTGGCAGGCATGAACGAGAAGACACGCGGCACGGTCGAGATGACCGCCGCCATGGCGATTTCCGGAACGATCGGCTGGTTCGTGGTCCGCTCGGGCCAGCCGGTGATGGACGTGGTGTTCTGGCGCTGCCTGTTCGGCGCAATCACGCTGCTGGCGGTATGCGCGGGGCTGGGATTGCTGCGCGGCGCCATCACGTGGAAGCGCGCAGGCATTGCGGCACTGGGCGGGGTGGCCATCGTCATCAACTGGCTGCTGCTGTTTGCGGCGTATCCGCGGGCGTCCATCTCGATTGCCACGGCGGTCTACAACACGCAGCCGTTCATGCTGGTGGGGCTGGGGGCGCTGTTTCTGTCGGAGAAGCTGACGGCGGCCAAGCTGACGTGGCTGGCCATCGCCTTTATCGGCGTGGTGCTGATCGTGCAGGTGGGGCCGGCAGCCGCCATGGGCACGGATTACCTGACAGGCATTGCACTGGCGTTGGGTGCGGCGTTTGCCTATGCGGTGGCGGCCATCATCACCAAGAAGCTGGCCGGCACGCCGCCGCACCTGATTGCGCTCATTCAGGTGTGCGTGGGTGTGCTGATGCTGGCGCCGCTGGCCAACCTGTCACACCCGCCGGCGGATGCGCATACGTGGGTACTGCTGGTGACGGTGGGCGTCGTGCACACGGGGCTGATGTACATCCTGCTGTATGGCGCCATTCAGCGGTTGCCGACACATTTGACGGGGTCACTGTCGTTCATCTACCCGATCGTTGCGATTGCGGTGGACATCATCGCCTTCGGGCATCGTCTGCAACTTGCCCAGTTTTTGGGGGCGGGGGCCATCCTGTTGGCGGCGGCCGGCATGAACCTGGGGTGGTCGCCTTATCGGTGGCTGCGTGCGGGGGCAGATTCGGCCGCCGTCAAATAATGCAATACGCTTAAGCCCCCACAACACGAATCCGCCGCCCAACTGCTGTTATTCTTGTGCGTTTTCCGCCGGCCCGGGCGCACCTTGCGCCCGCCTCTCTCCCCCTAGCGCCGGGCGGACGCAAAACTCCAGAACATACGCACAAGATGAAGGAAGGCCACCCGCCGCAACCAGGCCGCGACGCCGCGATCGCCTGGATCCGGGAACAAATGCAAACCTATGCCCTGTCGGTCGAAGACCTGCAGGCACGGGGCTGCTTCGATTTACCGCCGCCACCCGCCGGCCCCGTCTATATGAGTGCCGATGGTCAGCATTGGGACGGCGCAGGCGACATGCCCGACTGGCTGCAGCGCGCCGTCAACGCCGGGCAGAGCATTGAGCATTTCCGCGTGAACTGAAGGTGCACCGCAGGAACACCGGTTGCGTCTTTCCGGATACGGGTACCACCGGTTAGCCGATCCTGGCCCCGGCTGGCGCCCGAACCTACGGAGGACGTCATCATGCCGGACCACAAGACCGTGGAACGTGCGCGCGCCGACAAGCGCCACGGCAAGGCCGCCTCGACGCAGGCTGGCAACTTCGTCAAGGAAGAGATCGATCACATTCGCGAGGGCAAGCACGGTGCCAGGAACACCAAGCAGGCCATCGCCATCGGGCTATCCAAGGCGCGCCGGGCTGGCGTCGCCGTCAAACCACCCGCCACCGGCAAGGCCTCTGCCGCCACCCGCAAGAAAGCCGAGCGCGACATCAAGGCCGGCAGCGGCAAGACGACCAGCCGCGCACGTGCCAGCAGCGAATCCACCTCGACGCGCAGCCGTGCAACCGCCCGTGTGCTGAAGCAAGAAAGCAGCGCCGCCGTATCCAAACCGGCGCTGTCTCGTCAGGCACGCAGTGCAGCAGCCAAGCGTTCCAGCAGCGAGCGCGCTGCGGCAGCCAAGCGCGGGGCCGCGACCAAGGGGGCCTCGGGCCGCTCAGCCGCAGCCAAGAAGGCTGCACGCACCCGCGCAACACCCGCCCGATAGGCGCGCCCACTTCACCTGAAGGCGACCCATGTCGGGTCGCCTTTTTCTTTGTCGCGCAACACCGCTTTTCGCTTCCAGAAAAATTTTTCGTTTTCCGTATCAGGAATCCGTCAGTGCGGCGACCAAGTTGCACGGAACGCGTTTGCGCATTGCCGCAGCGCACCGTACGGCGGGGCAATCACGCCTTCGCTGGTCAAAGACACCTGATCAATCAAGGAGAACGCAAATGAAACAACAAGCCATCATCGCCGCCGCCCTGGGTAGCCTGCTCGCGCTGGGCGCCCTGTCGACTCCGGTGCAAGCCGCGGACGCCGCCGGCAAGGAAAAGTGTTACGGCGTGGCCAAGGCCGGCCAGAACGATTGCGCCAGCCCCGGTAGCGCCCACGCCTGCGCAGGCCAATCGAAGATCGACCGCGACCCGATGTCGTGGAAGTACGTGCCGGCCGGCACCTGCGCGCAGATGGGCGGCACGATGCAAGCGCCGTCCAAGTAAGCGTCAGCCGACCGACCGGGTGACCGCCATGCAGACCACTCTGCCGATGTGCGCGGGCGCAGGCCTGCGCGCCCCGCACTTTCCCGCCCTGCTTCACGGGGAAGCCCACTTCCCCTGGGTGGAAGTGCACAGCGAGAACTACCTGTATGGCGGCCCGGCCCGCGCCGCGCTGCTGGCCGCACGGGCGCATCAGCCCGTGAGCCTGCACGGCGTGGGCATGGGGCTCGGCAATGCCGATGGGCTGGACACCGACCACGTGCGCGCGATTGCCGCGCTGGCCGATGCCGTAGCGCCCAACGCCATATCCGAGCACCTGTGCTTCAACCGCAGCGGAGCCCAGGTCGTCAACGACCTGCTGCCCCTGCCCTATTCCCGCGAGTCGCTCGACCTTGTATGCGCCAACGTCATGCGTGCACAGGACATCCTCAAACGGCCGCTGCTGATCGAGAACATTGCCGCGTACATCGATTGCCGCGCGCTGGTGGATGCCGATGAGGCCGTCTCCGAAGGCGCCTTTCTCACCGCACTCGCGCGCCGCACCGGCTGCGGCATCCTGCTGGACCTGAACAACCTCTACGTCAACAGCGTCAACCATGGCGTGACAGTTGAATCGGTGCTGACCGACATCAACCCGACGCTGGTGGGCGAGATTCACCTGGCCGGGTTCAGCACAGAAGACGGCATGTTGATCGACACACACAGCGCGCCCGTGCATGCGCCGGTCTGGGCCATCTATGAAGCCTGGATCGCCGCACACGGCGCTCGCCCGACGCTCATCGAGTGGGATGCCGATATCCCGCCCGTGCAGGTGCTGCTGCAGGAAGCCAAACGCGCCCAAGTCATTCTCGACCGGCATGCCGACTCCACTGTCACGGAGAGCGACCATGCGCCTGCCTGACTGGGAAGCCCACCTGATCAGCACGCTCACGACACCCGCGAGCGGCGATCAATCGCATGGCGTGGCCGTCTATCGCAACGCGCGGCTGGCCATCCTGCGCAACACGCTGGCCGGCGCGTATCCGGTCTGCCGGGCACTCGTTGGCGATGACTGCTTTGATGCCATCGTGCGCGACACGCTGGCGGTGCAGGACTCGACATCCGCGAACCTGCATCGCTATGGCGACGCCTTGCCCGAGGTCATCGAGCAGTCGCCGCTGGCGGGCAGCGTGCCGTATCTGGCCGACGTCGCGCGATTGGAATGGCGCGTGCACTGGGCGCACTACGCGCCGGATGCGCACACCGAGGCGCTGGACGCCGCCGCACTCGGCACGCTGCTCGCGCAGCCGGCGGACACCTTGCGCGCCGGTCTCATCGACGGGGCGTGGTGTGTGGCATCGCCGTGGCCGGTGGTGTCGATCTGGCGCGCCCATCAGCCGGATGCAGCGATCACGCTGAGCAACATCGACGTCGGGACGAGCGAGGCTGCGATCGTCACCGTGCAAGACCACCGCGTGGTCGTGCTCGACCTCGATGCGAGCACCGCCTTGTTTCTTGCCGCCTGCGATGGAACGCCATCGTTGCAGGCAGCCCTCACGCAAACACTGACTGCGCAGGCGGATTTCGACCTGACCGCCTGTCTGGCTGGACTCTACCGCGCGGGGTTGCTCGCGCTGTCCACACACCCGGCATCCCCGAGCCCGCTCCCTGGAGACACACCATGAACACCACCACGCTTGCCCCGCTCACGCGCATCCGCGCCGCATTCGATCGTTTCGCCGGCCCCCAGAGCGGGTTGTGCTCGCTCATCCTGCTGATCGCGCGGGCCTATATCTTCTATGTGTTCTTCCGCTCGGGCCTGACCAAGCTGCACGACTGGGACACCACCGTCCTGCTCTTCACCGAGGAATACAAGGTACCGCTGCTGCCGCCCATGCTGGCCGCGGCGGTGGGCACATTCGGTGAACTGGTCTTCCCGTCGCTGATGCTGATCGGCATCGTGCCCCGTCTGGCGGCGGCGGGCCTGTTCTTCGTCAACGTCGTGGCTGCGCTGTCGTATTGGGCAAGCCTGTCAGCCTCGGCTATCGAGTTCCACTTCGTATGGGGGGTACTGATCGCGATCGTGGCAACGGTTGGGCCGGGCTGGCTGGCATTGCAGACGCTGTGGCAGCGCAAGCAAGCCGCCGCGCCGGGTCACGCATATTGACCAGCAGAGCGTAAGACGCGCAGTTCCGGTGCAGGGCGGCAGGCTTATCATGTGGGCCTGTCGCCATTTTTTCAGGAGCATCGATGCGCTTCCCCTCGTTGTCCTTGGTGGTCCGGGCTGGTGTGGTACCCCGGCAGATCGGTGTGTTGGCAGCCATTGCCGCCGCGTCGGTGCTGGCGGCGTGTGCCTGGGGCGATGGCCCCGACCGCACCGGCGCCCGCATGACCGATGACTCCCTGCTGTCGTATCAGGTGAAAGCGGCACTCGATCAGGACACGGCCCTGAATACCCGCCAGATCCGCATCCGCACGTCGCCGGAGGGCAAAGTCACCCTCACCGGCTGGGTCGATTCCGCCGAAATGGCCCGCCGCGCAGGCGAAGACGTCAAACGCTTCGTTGATCCTGCCAAGCTCGACAATCAGTTGCGGATCCTCTCCCGCAGCCAGGTGCTCGGCGGCGGCCCGCTCATCCCAGCCGGCCTGCCCCCCGAGGCGCCGGCCAGCGCGCCGGCCGCGCGCTAAGCGCTTTGCGTGCCCGCACGGGCGGGCACGCGCCCCACCGGCATCAGCTGCAGCAACCCAAAACTCACCTCCACGATCAGGAACGGCACCACCAGCAGCGTGGCCCCTGACAGCAGCGCGAACGCCTGCCAGGCTGAAAAGAGCCAACGCGCGACCGCATCATAGCGACCCAGCATCACACTGGCCTGCCGGAGTCGCAGTACCGACCATACGCACACCACAGACCCCATCAGGTTGGCCATCAGCAGATGCGCCGGCTCGAACGCCGGCAGGCTGCCGATACCCAGCGCACCGGCCAGCGCATTCAAGGCTTGATGCAGCAATGCGAACGTCCACGGCGTGGCAAACGGTGCGGACACGATCAGGTCGTACCAGGCGCTGGCGCGCACGATGCGTATAAAAGTCGATTCGGAAACCACGGCAACACTCCAGAAGTGAAAGAAGCATCACCGTAAACCCTGGTGTACGCTCCAAGGTCAAGCCCGTTTCTGTTGCGAAACCCTATGCCCGCCACCCTCCCCGCCCGCACCGACGATCTCTCCATTGGCGATCTGGCCGCCGCCACCGGCGTCTCGCGCGACGGTTTGCGCTTTTACGAGGCGCGTGGCCTGATCCGTGCGCAGCGGCGCAGCAACGGTTACCGCGCCTATCCGCCCGAAGCCGTTGAACTGGTGCGCTACGTGCGCACAGCCCAGCAGCTCGGCTTCACGCTGGCCGAAATTGGCGAGGGCATGAACCTGGTGTGGCAGCAACCCGACACGGATGCCGCAGTCACCGCCCTGCTGCGCGAAAAGCTGTCCAGCATCGACGCCCGCATCGCCAGCCTGCAGGCCATGCGCGACGCCCTGGCCACGCGGTTGGGCCTGCCGTGCCCACTTGCGCCAACCTGAGAAGGCCGACATGTCTTGTCATATAACTGACGCAGACTGCCGCCTTGGAGCGATTTGCTGCGGTTTTTCGCGTTTTCCCACCTCCTGACGGCTTGCTGAGTCATGAAAGGCGCTTGAAAGATCGCGTCGGTAAAAACGCTCCCGTCTCAAGGGGAGTCTCTGCAGTGAAACATTGGGGTGCATTCCATCCACGTGCCTGGGCCGCGCTGTGCGTGGCAACCAGCCTGCCGCTGAGCGCGGCCTGGGCAGCCACGTCAAAACCGGCCACACCGGTACCGATGCCGACCACGCCGGCTGCCGCCAGCTTGCCCGTGGCCACCATGCCGCCCGTCAAGTCGGCCGTGCCGGGCGTGACCGGCCCTGGTTTCAACCTGGTTGAGCTGCTGCAGGAACTGAAAGGCAACAATCCGCAGCTCATGCAGGCCCGCCATGCCTATCTGGCGGCCAAGTCTGTGCCACCGCAATTGGCCGCGCCCAACAACCCGCAGCTCGGCTACATCTGGAACAGCATCCCCAAGGGGTTTCCGCTGGCTGTCAACCGGGCGGGCGGCAGCCAGTACAACCTGACGCAGCAGATTCCGTTTCCAGGCAAAAAAGCGCTGGCGGCTGAAATTGCCGACCGCCAGGCCGAGTCGCTCAACGCACAGTCCGACGCGTTGTATCTGCAGCTCTACGCGCAGCTTTCGACCACGTATTACCAGGCGATCTCGCTGCAGAAGCAGATCGACGTGCAGAAGCTGACCATCACGCGCCTGGAGCAGGTCAAGCAGATCACGCGCGTGCGCTACGCCAATAACGCGGCGGCGTATGCGGACTTTCTCAACGCGCAGGTGATGCAGAGCAGCGCACAGAACGATCTGTTTGCCGCGCAGCGCCAGTACGACATCACGCTGCAGACGCTCAACACCCTCATCGGCAAAGACCCGACCTTCCCGCTGGAGCTGCGCACCGACGATGAATCCGTGCGCCTGCCCGACGAGCCGCTGCCCGAGCTGGAAAACCAGGCCCTGCGCGAGCACCCGTCGATCAAGGCGTCAGCCGAGCTGATCAACGCCGCCCGCAAGAGCGTGACGCTGGCGCGCAAGGCCTACCTGCCTGACTTCCAGGTCATTGCCACGGTCACGACCGACAACCCGCCGTACGGCGTGCGCCCGAACAGCTATCAGATCGAGCTGGATCTGATCATCCCGTTCTGGTTCTTCACCAAGGAGAAGTACGGTGTGAACCAGGCGGTGGAAAGCCAGATCGCCACCGAAGCCAATGACGTGTCCGTGCGTCAGCAGACGTTGCTGGCAGTCGACACCTCGTACAACACGCTGCGCCAGACGCTCGCGCAGCTCGACTTCAACAAGCAGCGGCAACTGCCGCAGGCGCTGGCGGCCTATCGCGTGACGATGACCAACTACGCCAGCAACAACGCCGATTTCAATGACCTGCTAACAGCGCAGGGCGCACTCAAGAACGCCGAACTGGCAGTCGCCCAGGCGCAGGCCACGGCCTTGCAGGCCTATCACGCACTGCTCGCGGCCACCGGCCGTTCGCCGGTTCAAGCTCAATAAGACCATGAAGAAGTTCTCTCCTGTCGTTGCCGTGATTGCCCTGGCTGCCGCTGTTGCCGTTGGCGTGGTGGTGGGGCGCAAGTGGCCCGCCGCCCCTGCTGAAGTTGCTAAGCCCGCCAGCAGTGCCACTTCTGGCTCAGAACACCCTTTGGCTGCCGCCAAGGGCCCGAAGCCCGATTCAGTGGAAATCCCCGCCGGCGGCTTCGACCCGCAGCAGGTGCAGATCGCGCAAGTCGGCCAGCGCACCGTGCCGGTCGAGCTGTCCAGCCCTGGCAAGCTGGCCTTCAACGCCGAACGCACCAAGCTGGCGTCTTCCCGCGTGGCGGGCCGGCTGGATCGCATCCTGGTGTTCGAAGGCGCGCTGGTGAAAGAAGGCCAGCCGCTGGCGGAGCTGTACTCGCCAGATTTCATCTCCGCCCAGAAGGAGTACCTGCTTGCGCTCAGCACCGCGCGTCAGCTCAAGGGCTCCAACATGAAAGACTTGCAGGAAGATGCGGAGGCCACCGTGCAATCCGCTGCGGGTCGACTGCACGTGCTGGGCCTGACCGACGCGGACGTCGCGCAGATTGCCAAGCGCGGCGCGCCCGCCGAGCACATGACGCTGCGCGCGCCCATCTCGGGCACCATCGTCAAGCGCAACATGGACCCGGGTGCCTTTCTGAACGTGGGCGACTCGTTCATGAGCATTGTCGATACGCGCCAGCTGTGGTTCACCGGCAACCTGTATGAGAACGACATCGCCAGCGTGCACATCGGCCAGCCGATCACACTGCACACGGCAGCGTATCCCGACCGTGATTTCACCGGCCGCGTGAGCTTCATTGCCCCGAATATCGACCCGGCCACGCACACGCTCACCGTACGCTGCGACGTGCCCAACCCCGATGGCCTGCTGCGCCCCGAGATGTACTCGACCGCTCGCATCCAGATCGGCAGCGGCATGGCATCGGTGGTGCCGAAGTCCGCCCTGGTCAAAGAACGGGGCAGCTATTACGTGATCGTGCAGAGCGACGCAAAGCACTTCAAGCGCGTGCAGGTGCAAGGCAAGGACACGGGCGCCGATGGCAGCTTTGCCGTCACGTCCGGCCTGGACGCCTCATCGCAAGTGGTGGTGCGTGGTGCTGCACTGCTCAATGAAATGATCGTGAAGGCGGGGGCGTAGGCATGAGCTTCAACCCGATCGCGGGCATTCTCAAACGGCGGCTGCTGATCGTCTTCCTGGCGATTGCGCTGCTGGTCGTGGGCGTACTGTCGTTCCGCGAACTGCCGCTGCAGGCGTATCCGGGCGTGGCGCCGCTGTCAGTGCAGGCCATTACGCAGTGGCCGGGCCGCAGCACGACCGAGGTCGAGCAGCAGATCACCATCCCTATCGAGAACGCGCTGGCCGGCGTGCCGGACGTGCAATCGTTCCGTTCGGTGTCGCTGTTCGGGCTGTCGGTGGTAACGCTCAAGTTCAAGGAAGGCACCGACAGCTTCAAGGCGCGGCAGAACTTCTCGCAGTACCTGGCGCAGGCCAACCTGCCCACCGGTATCCAATCTGCGCTGAGCCCGGATTCCGACGCGACCGGTGAAATCATGCGCTTCCGCCTAGTGGGCGACGGCGTGGATCTCACCACGCTCAAAAGCTACCAGGACTACGACATCACCAAGGAGCTCAAGCACGTTCAGGGCGTGGCAGACGTGAGCTCCTTCGGCGGCAAGGTGAAGGAGTACCACATCGTGCCGTCGCCGGCGAAGCTGCAGTCGTACGGCATCACGCTGACGCAGCTCATCACCGCCATCAGCAACGCCAACAACAACACCGGCGGCAACCTGCTGCGCGACGGCGAGCAGCAGTTCGTGGTGCGCGGCGTGGGCCTGCTGCAGACGGTGGAAGACATCCGCAACGTGGTGGTGGCCGCCAACAACGGTGTGCCGGTGCGCGTGCGCGACATTGCCGAAGTGGAAGTCGGCAACGTGCAGCGCCTGGGCATGGTCCAGTACAACGACCAGCCCGACGTGGTGGAAGGCATCGTGCTGCTCAAGCGCGACGCCAATGCCACCGAAGTGCTGGCCAAGGTGCGCGACAAGGTTGCCGAACTGAACAACGGCATCCTGCCCAAGAGCATCCAGATCAAACCGTTCTACGACCGCCAGGTGCTGCTCGACATCACCATGGGTACGGTGGAACACACGCTGGTGGTCGGCATTTCGCTGGTGCTGGCGGTGCTGTTCGTGTTCCTGGGCAACCTGCGTGCCGCAGCCGTGGTGGCGGCGGTGATTCCGCTGGCGTTGTGCGTGTCGTTCATCAGCATGGAGCACTTCCATGTGCCGGCCAACCTGATCTCGCTGGGCGCGATCGACTTTGGCGTGATTGTGGATGCGGCGGTGATCGTGATGGAAAACATCATGCGTCACCTGGAGGAAGGCGCCGAAAAGCTGGAAGACGCCATCGTCAAGGCCACCAGTGAAGTGCAGCGCGCGATGATCTTCTCCACGGGCATCATCATCGTGGCGTATTCGCCGCTGTTCTTCATCGGTGGCGTGGAAGGCATCATCTTCAAGCCGATGGCGTTCACGATGGGCTTTGCGCTGATGGCCTCGATCGTGCTGAGCCTGACCTTCGTGCCGGCCACCACGTCGTTCGTGTTCGGCAAGTCGCTGCATCCGCATTCGCCGGCCTTTGTCGGTGCGATCCTGCGCTGGTACAAGCCGCTGCTGCGCAAACTCATCGCGCGCCCGAAAACGGTGTTCGCCACCGCCCTGGCCGCGCTGGGCCTGACGCTATACAGCGCCAGCTTCCTGGGGACGGAATTCCTGCCGACGCTGGAAGAGAACAACCTGTGGCTGCGCATCACGCTGCCGAACACGGTGGACCTGGACTACTCCGCCTCGGTCGCCAACGACCTGCGTACGTACTTTGCCAAGCAGCCGGAGATCCAGAAGGTTTCGGTACAGATCGGCCGGCCTGACGACGGCACCGACTCCACCGGCGTGTTCAACCAGGAGTACGGCCTGTACTTCGCCTCGCCCGACAAGTGGGGCCCGGGCATGACCAAAGCGAAACTGGTGGAGCACCTGTCCAAGCACCTGGAGAAGATCCCAGGCATCGAATACAACTTCTCGCAGTACATCCAGGACAACGTGGATGAGGCACTCTCGGGCGTGAAGGGTGAGAACTCGGTCAAGCTGTTCGGCAATGACCTCGACGTGCTAGAAGCCAAGGCCACCGAAATCCAGGCGCAGCTCAAGAAGGTGCAAGGTCTGGTGGACGTGGGCATCTTCCGTGAGTTGGGCCAGCCGACGCTGAACGTCACCATCGACCGCCAGGCTGCCGCACGCTTCAACATCAACGTGAGCGACGTGCAGAGCCTGGTGCAGTACGCCATTGGCGGCTCGCCGGTCACGCAGATCCTGGAAGGCGAAAAATCGTTCGGGCTGGCGGTGCGCCTGAACCAGCAGTCGCGGGCATCGTACGACGCCATCCGCGAGCTGCTGATCGACACACCCGACGGCCAGCACATCCCGCTGTCGATGATCGCCAAGGTGCAGATGACCGACGGCCCGTTCTTCATCTACCGTGAAGAGGGCAAGCGCTACATCGCCATCAAGTTCGGCGTACGCGGACGTGACCTCGGCAGTGCCGTGGATGAAGCGCAGCGCGTGGTGGGCAACAACGTCAAGCTGCCCGAGGGCTACACCGTCAAGTGGGACGGCCAGTTCAACGAGATGAAGGTCGCCCAGGGCAAGCTGATGGTGATCGTGCCGCTCACGATCCTGGTGATCTTCCTGCTGCTGTACAGCACGTTCGGCAACTTCAAGGACGCGCTGATGGTCGTGCTCAACGTACCGTTTGCGGCCATCGGCGGGTTGCTGGCGCTGCATATCGCCAACGAGACGCTGTCGATCTCGGCGGGTATCGGCTTCCTGTCGCTGTTCGGCATTGCCATTCAGGACGGGGTGATTCTGATCTCGTACGTCAACCGCCTGGCGCACTCCGAGAACCTGCATGAAGCCACGGTAGAAGGTGCCGCGCTGCGCCTGCGCCCGGTCATCATGACGGCCATGCTGGCAGGCCTGGGCCTGCTGCCGGCAGCGCTGTCGCACAGCATCGGCTCCGAGGCGCAACGCCCGCTGGCGCTGGTGATCGTCGGCGGCATGGTGACGACGACGATCCTCACGCTGCTGGTGCTGCCGGTGGTGTTCACGTGGGCGCACCGCCATCGCGGCACCCCGCCGCGCGAGCCGGACGTCACGCCGACTGCCGCCATGCTGCCCTGAGCCCCAAGCGCTCGCAGCCTAGTCGGGCGTATCGCCTCACAGGCGATACGCCCGATCTGTTTTCTACATCGATCAGTTCGTACGGGGAGCGCGTCCAAATCGGACCAATCTCATTGCTGCAAGCACGCCTGGCACGCAAAGTGGGGTTCGAGCCCAAATCCACGCGCCACGCCATGCAGCCCTTCCGCGACACGCCCGCAGCCCCCGCTTCCGACGAGGCCAGTCACGCCATCATCGCCGGTCTGCTCCCCCCGCAGGTCATCAGTACGCTGACCGAGCTGTTCGGGCTCGACCTCCAGCAGTGGCGCTTTATCGTCGACTTGTTTACCGAAACGGTCGAGCAGGATCTCACCAACCTCGACCAGGCACTGCACGACGGCGTAGATGCGCAGATCATCGAAGCCTCGCATCGCATCGTGGGTTCGTCCCGCATGCTGGGGCATCTGGCCATCGGCGATGCCGCGCGCGCCATTGAGCGCGTTGCGCAAAGTGTTGGGCCATATCACGAGCGCGCGGCGGAGATGCGATTGAACTTCACGCACCTGTACGCGCTGGCAGATGAGTTCCGCCAGCAGATCAGCCGCTGCGCCTGGCCGGACTCGGCAGTTGCCGGCTAACGGTTACCAGCCAGGCGGCCATTGCGCTCGGCCAGCCGCCGGTTGAGCAGCAGCGGAACGATACCGATCGCAATGCCGCCCAGGCCGATCAGGTTGGTCGCCCAATCGAACGTCGGCACGCTGTAGGCCGCAATGAACCACAAGAACAGCGCACTGCCCAGCGGCCACAGCACCAGAAACACCGCATCAAACACCGAGCGCAGCGCATCGCGCCGGTAGTGCCACGCGCACGCAAAACCGGCCAACCCGTAGTAGAACGCCACCTGAAAGCCGATGGCATTGACCGAATCCTTGATGATCGCGTTGATGCTCGGAAAGTACGACGCGCCAAACAGCAGCACCAGCCCAATCGTCGTGATGACGGCCGTGGCCATCCACGGCGTGTGCCAGGTCTTGTGCAGCCTGGCATAGCGGGCGTGCAGCATGCCGTCGCGCCCCTTGGCGTAGAGCGTGCGCGTGAACTGTAGGATGGAGGTCTCCAATGTGCCGATCGTGCTGAGCATGACGGCCACCACGGCCACGTAGCTCCACGGGCGCGGCAACAGCTTGTCGGCCACGGCAAAGATAACGTTGGTGCTGGATTGCTCGATCTCTGCGTCGCTCAGCACGAGCAGGATCACGGCGGCAAAACCCATGAACAGCGCCAGCACGATCACCATGGCCCACAGCGCACCGCGGCCGGGGGCGTGATTGGCGTCACGCGTTTCTTCCGTCAGATTGACGGTCACATCCCAACCCCAGAAAAAGAACAGTGCCGTCAACGCGCCAGTCGCAAAAAGCTGCGGCGTAAAAGCACCGGGCGATAGCCACGCCCACGACAGCGGGTGCGCCGGATGGGCGCCAAACTTCGACACCGCCAGCACAATCAACGCAATCAGGATGACGGTCTCCACCACCGTCATGGCGACCTGCGAATAGCTCGTCAGCTTGATACCTTTGATGATGACCGCGCTCACCGCCAGCAGCCACGCGGCAGCGACCAGCGCCACCACAGCAGGCTGGTCAGCCAGCGAGGGTGCCACCAGTGTGAGCGTGGCGGTTGCCGCCGGGATCGTGCCCGACACCATGAACACGCCCGAGGCCACCAGCAGTGCCCAGCCGGCAAAGAAGCCCAACGTGCGGTTGAAGATGGCGCCCACCCAGGCATACGCCGCGCCCGCGTGCGGATTGATGCGATTCAGGTGCAGGTAGGCAAAGGTCACACCAAACATGATCAGCCCGCAGTACAGCAGGCTGGCCGGCGTGAGCGCCCCAACAGCGGCAATCAACGTGGCTGTCGTGGCGGCAATGCTGAAGGCGGGCGCCGTACCAGCCACGCCCATGACAACGGATTCGCCGACACCCAGGGCGTGAGCCTCGAGTCGCGCCTGTCCGTGCTGTGTATGCGTATCCGGCATATGCGTCGTCATCCCCACCTCCGCTGTCTGACCGCTTAGAGACCGCCCGCCTTCAGTATTGGCGCTCGCAGCCACAACACCAACCGCTTTGATGTCGCGCGCTAGCCACCGGCAGCGATGCCGGTGCGCTCGGTTTATTTATGTTTCTGGTCACATAAATAACTTGGTTAGGCTGTATGTTGCGCAACCCGCAATACAACGGATCTCTACAACTATTGATCTAGACCAGGGCTCATCACTATCTTCGCGGGCAACGTCGGCGCAGTCCCTCTGCAGCTGGCGGGTACGTACCAGCCATGACTGGTGCGGCCAACTCACTTCATACCGTAGCAACCAGGCACATCAACGCATCCGGGGGGATTTCGATGTCCGAAGCAGTACTGCATCCATTTTTTTCGCGCGAGCGCACCATCGCCGCGGTGGGGTTCAACCGCTGGCTGGTTCCGCCTGCCGCGTTGGCCATCCATCTGTGCATCGGCATGGCCTATGGCTTTTCTGTTTTCTGGCTGCCGCTTGGCCGCGCACTGGGCATTGCCAAACCGCAAACCTGCGGCGCCGATGTCTCGCTGATCGCCGAGCTGTTCACCACCACCTGCGACTGGCGCATCTCCAGCCTGGGCTGGATGTTCACGTTGTTCTTCGTCTTCCTGGGCCTTTCCGCCGCGCTGTGGGGCGGCTGGCTGGAACGTGTCGGCCCGCGCAAGGCCGGTGTCGTGTCGGCAGTGTGCTGGTGCGGCGGTCTGCTGATCTCAGCGATCGGCATCCAGATGCATCAGCTCTGGTTGCTGTGGGTCGGCTCTGGCGTGATCGGCGGGATTGGCCTGGGGCTGGGCTACATCTCGCCCGTGTCGACGCTCATCAAGTGGTTTCCGGACAAGCGCGGCATGGCGACCGGCATGGCCATCATGGGTTTTGGCGGCGGCGCAATGATCGGCGCACCGCTGGCCGACCGCCTGATGAAGCTGTTTGCCACGCCGGATTCCGTGGGTGTGGCGCAAACGTTTATCGTGCTGGCCGGTATCTACTTCGTGTTCATGATGGCCGGTGCGCTGGGCTACCGCGTGCCGCCCACTGGCTGGAAGCCGGCTGGCTGGACGCCCTCACCTGCCAAGACAAAGGACACCATGGTCACGCAGCGCCATGTACACGTGAACGAGGCTCTGAAAACGCCGCAGTTCTGGCTGATCTGGGCCGTGCTGTGCCTGAACGTGTCGGCTGGCATTGGTGTGCTGGGCATGGCTTCGCCGCTGCTGCAGGAAGTGTTTGGCGGCAAGCTGCTTGGCGTGACGACGGCCTTCACTGAGCTGACCGCAGCACAGAAGGGCCAGATCGCCGCCATCGCAGCCGGCTTCACAGGCCTGCTGAGCCTGTTCAACATCGGCGGGCGTTTCTTCTGGGCATCGCTGTCGGACCGCCTGGGCCGCAAGATGACCTACGCGATCTTCTTCGTGCTGGGTTTTGTGCTGTACGCGTCGATTCCGTGGACTTCGCACACCGGCAACATCGCGCTGTTCGCCCTAGCCTTCTGCGTGATTCTGTCGATGTACGGCGGCGGTTTTGCCACTGTGCCAGCGTATCTGGCTGACATGTTCGGCACGCAAATGGTGGGCGCTATCCACGGCCGCCTGCTGACCGCGTGGTCGACTGCCGGCATCCTGGGCCCGGTGCTGGTGAACTATCTGCGTGAGTACCAGATTGCCCATGGCGTGGAACGCGCTGCCGTGTACGACATCACGATGATGATCCTGGCCGGTCTGCTGGTCCTGGGCTTTATCTGCAACCTGCTGGTGCGCCCGGTGAACGCGAAGCACTTCATGACCGACGCGCAACTCGACGCACAACGTCACGCAGTTGCAGCCAAGAATCTGACGCCGTCGGTAGCGGCGCCGGAAACGTCGCTGGAATGGGCGGCACACCCGGGCTCGGCCGTGGCTGTGGTGCTGGCCTGGGCAGCCGTGGGCCTGCCGTTGGGCTGGGGGGTTTGGATTACACTCCAAAAAGCTGCTGTTCTGTTCTCTTAACGCCTGAAATCAAGCCACCGCGCCGTCATGAAGCATCAGAAAATCGAGTTTTACCGTCATCCGGCCGGTGGCTGGGGTGCACTCAAGAGCGTTGCGCATCAACTGCTGTCGCAGGGCATCGCAGCCAAGGGCGCCAAGACCATGCTGTCGGCCAACCAGCCTGACGGCTTCGACTGCCCCGGCTGCGCGTGGCCCGATCGTGACCACGCCTCCACGTTCGAGTTTTGCGAAAACGGCGTCAAAGCCGTCGCCGCGGAGGCCACGTCACGCCGCACGACACCTGAGTTCTTCGCGCAGCACACCGTGCGCGAACTGGCCGAGTGGTCCGACTACGCGCTCGAAGACCAGGGGCGCCTGACGCACCCGATGGTCTATGACGCAGCCAGCGACAAATACATCCCGATCGAATGGGATGCCGCCTTCGCGCTGATCGCACAGCACCTGCGTGCGCTGCCCGATCCGAACCAGGCGATCTTCTACACCTCCGGCCGCACCAGCAATGAGGCGGCCTTCCTTTACCAGTTGTTCGTGCGCGCGTATGGCACGAACAACTTCCCCGACTGCTCCAACATGTGCCACGAGCCTTCGGGCACTGGCATGCGGGGCAGCATCGGCGTTGGCAAAGGCACCGTCACGCTTGACGACTTCACCAAAGCCGACGCCATCTTCATCTTCGGCCAGAACCCGGGGACGAACCACCCGCGCATGCTCGGCGAGCTGCGCGAGGCGTCCAAGCGCGGGGCGAACATCGTGTCGTTCAACCCGCTGCGCGAGCGCGGGCTGGAGCGCTTTGCCGATCCGCAAAGCAAGATCGAAATGCTGACGATGGGCTCCACGCGCATCAGCATCGAGTACCACCAGGTGCGCATTGGCGGGGACCTGGCAACCGTCAAGGGCATCATCAAACACGTGATCGAGCGTGACGATGTGGCCCGCAGCCGTGGTGAGCCCGCCATCGTCGATCACGCGTTCATTGCCCAGCACACCGGCGGTTTTGATGTTTTCGCCGCCGACGTGCGCGCTGAATCGTGGGCGACCATCGAGGCCGAATCGGGCCTGCCGGAAAACGAAATCCGCCAGGCTGGCGATACGTACCTCAAGGCCGGCAGCGTGATCGCCTGCTGGGGCATGGGGATCACGCAGCACAAGCACTCGGTGGCGACGATCCAGATGATCGTCAACCTGCTGCTCCTGCGCGGCAACATCGGGCGCCCAGGTGCCGGTGCGTGCCCGGTGCGCGGCCACAGCAACGTGCAGGGTGACCGGACGATGGGCATCTACGAGAAGCCCGCACCCGCGTTTCTCGATCGGCTGGAAAAGGTGTTTGGCTTCAGCGCACCGCGCGAACATGGCTATGACACCGTCGGTGCCATCGAGGCGATGCGCAACGGCGCGGGGCGCGTGTTCTTTGCCATGGGCGGCAACTTTGCAGCCGCCACACCGGACACCGCTGCTACATGGGCCGGCCTGCGCCAGTGCGACCTGACCGTGCACGTGACCACCAAGCTCAACCGAAGCCACATCGTGCATGGCAAGGCCGCGCTGATCCTGCCGTGCCTGGGCCGCACCGAAATCGACCAACAAGCCGGCGGCACGCAAGGTGTGACGGTGGAAGACTCGATGAGCATGGTGCACATGTCGGCAGGCATCAATCCGCCGGCCTCGCCGCACCTGCTGTCGGAGCCGGCCATTGTGGCGCGGCTGGCCGAGGCGACGCTGCCCGAGAGCACCATCCCCTGGGGCTGGCTGGTGGAAGACTATGACCGCATCCGCGAGCGGATCGAAGCCGTGTTCGACGACTTTGCCGGTTTCAACGAGAAGATTCGCGTGCCGGGTGGTTTCCGCCTGCGCAACACCGCATCGGAACGCGTCTGGAGCACGCCGTCGGGCAAGGCGGAATTCCGCACGCACGGCATTCCGACCGACACGCCCGTCCACCGCGCCCGCGAGCGCCATGCTGATGCCACCGTCTTCACGCTGGCCACGGTGCGTTCGCACGACCAGTACAACACCACGATCTACGGCATGGACGACCGCTATCGCGGCGTGTTCGGCCAGCGCCGCGTCGTCTTCATCAACAAGGAAGACCTGCACGCCATTCGCATGAAAGACGGCGAGTGGGTCGATATGGTCACGCTGTCGGATGACGGCACCACGCGCCGTGCAGATGGCTTCCGCCTAGTGGCGTACGACATCCCGCGCGGCTGCCTGGCGGCGTACTACCCTGAGACCAATCCGCTGGTGCCGCTGTCGTCCGTGGCCGATCAGGCGCGCACGCCGACGTCCAAGTCGATCCCGGTGATGCTGGTGCCAAGTCAGGTGGAACGAACCTCCGACGCACAGGCGGCCACCACGGTCGAAGCCTGATGCGGGCGGAGCCGGTATGGTCCGCACTGCAGCTCGGGTTGCTGGCGGCACTGCGCGAGACCGAACCTGGCAAGCCCGTGTCGCTACCCTGGCTGACCAAGCGTGTAGGCGAACGCGCCAGCACCGTGCTGCGCGCGTTGCATCCGCTGGCCGACGCCGGCCTGCTGCGTGTCGCCATGGATGACATGCGCTGGCTCGTCGTACTGCTTGATGCCGGCCGCGCTGTACCGAGTATCACCGCATGACCGCCCTCACCCGCCATCCTGCCGGCCTGCCCGTCGTCTCCACCGCGGCAACGCGGCGCACCCGCGCCGGCGCGCATGAAGACGCCACCACCGCCGTCGCCGACGAGACACCGGTGGCGCTCGTCTTCAACGGCATCACACACGCCGTGATGATGGCTTCGCCCGCCGATCTGGAAGACTTTGCGCTGGGCTTTGCGCTATCCGAGGGCATCATCGACAGCCGCGCCGACTGGCGCGGTGCCGATGTCGAAACCCACACGCATGGCATCGAGATCCACACCGAGATCGCCTCGCACTGCTTCGTCCGCCTGAAGGAGCACCGCCGCGCACTGGCCGGTCCGACCGGCTGCGGCCTGTGCGGTATCGAAAGCCTGCAGACCTTCGAAACCACGCCCGCATCGCTCGCACGCCCCGCCTGGGTGGAATCGCTTGCAGACGCGCAGGTGCTGGATGCGATGAACACCATCGCCACGCATCAGCCCGCCAATGCGCTCACGGGCGGCTTGCATGCCGCCGGCTGGGTACCCGCAGACGGCAACACGCCGCTGCACGTGCTGGAAGATGTCGGCCGCCACAACGCGCTCGACAAGCTGATCGGCCGGCTGACTCGATTGGGCACCCGCCCCGCAGATGGCTTCGTCGTCATGACCAGCCGTGCGAGCTTCGAGCTGGCGCGCAAGTGCGTGCACGTGGGCGTTCCCGTGCTCGCGACGATCTCCGCACCATCTTCGCTGGCCATCCGCCATGCCAAGGCGGGGCAACTGACGCTGCTGGCGTTCTGCCGGGGCGACAGCGTCACGCGGTTTGCCTGAAGCACCCACCTGTCTGCCGCCCCAACGAGCAATGCCGCGCTAGCCCTGCGCCACCGCCGCACCCAGCTCCGCATTGGTCACGGCGTGGCCGTTCAGGCTCCATGCACCGTCCACGGCGTGCACCACATTCACAAAGATGGTTTCCCGCGGTTGCCGCCCACCAGACAGCTCCTGAATGATGTTGGTGGCATCGGCAAAGAAACCTTGCTGGACTTCGCGGTTGGCAAACGCGATGCCCGGCACCTTCCACTCCACCCACGCTCCGGCAAACGGCTTACCGGCTGAGAACGTGGACGTTTTCGGCAACACATGGACGGTTGCCGTCACGTTGGGTGTCATGACGGTGTTGCCCAGCAAACCGTGCCATTTCAGCATGGCCTCGGTGAGCCGGGAGACTGCCGTGCTTTCGCTGCCCGGGGGCAGTACGCCTTCAGTCAGGGTGAGAGTCAGTGGCATAAGGAGCTCCTTTCAGTTGATGTTGCGATCGTTATGTATCGATCGAAATATAATCTAGGAACCCGACCTGAGTGTGTCAAGAAATAGATAGCGGCCGCACTATCATTTCATCGTACGCCCACAGAGAGCTCGGCATAAAACCACCAGAGCAGCCAATCCACTTGGCATAAAGCCGATCACCTGGTTGTATATCGATCGCAATCTATACTATCAACACGACGTGGTTGATTGCCAAGCGTAGAATAGCGATCGCTCTATAACCAAATACCCTCTCATGAGATACCCGGAAGGACACAAAGAGGAAGCTCGCGCCCGCATGGTTGCCGCCGCCGGCCGGGGGTTTCGCAAGCATGGCTTCGGTGGCATCGGCGTTGATGGATTGGCCAAAGAGGCCAAGGTCACGTCAGGGGCACTGTATGGCCATTTCCCGTCAAAGAATGCGGCCTTCAAGGAAGCCGCGATCGCGGGGTTGGAGGAGTTGCGCAGCGGCGTGCTTGCGATGCGCGCGCAACATGGCGCGGATTGGCTCGAACCGTTCGTCGATTTCTACCTGGGCTTCAAGCGCGTCTGTGAGTTGGGTGAGAGCTGCGGCCTGCAAAGCCTGACACCCGAGGTCTGCAGGGCTGACGAGGACGTGCGCGCCGCCTATGAGCTGCACTTGCAAGGTGTTGTGCATGCGGTGGCCGACGGCCTGCCGGGCGGCACGTCGGCCGATCGGCATCAGCGCGCATGGAGCCTACTCTCCCTGCTGCCTGGCGCCGTGACGATGGCCCGCGCCACGTCCGGTGACGCAGTCTCCGAGGAGATCGCGCGCGCAGTGCGCGCAGCGGCGCTATTGGTGGCGCGTACGCCGGGCGAAGGCTGATCGGATCGACGCGCCTGCGCTAGATCTCCACCTTGCTCCCCAGTTCAACCAGCCGGTTGGCGGGGATCCGGAAGAAATCCGATGGCTTAGCGCTGTTGTGCTGCATCCATGCGAACAAAGATTCCCGCCACATCGCCATGCCGGGCAGCGGTGATGGCACCACCGTGGCGCGCGTAATGAAGAACGACGTCTCCATGTCTTCAAAGACGATGTTCAGGCGTTGACCCACGCTCTTGACGATTTCATCCACGGCGGGGGTCTCCTTGAAACCGAAATCCACGGTCGCGGTGTAGATGTCTTCGCCAATGGTCTTGAGCACCATCCGCTTGGCGGGCTCCACATAGGGCACGGCCAGTGTGCGGAAGTGGATGAACAGCACGCGCTTGTGCAGCACGTGGTTGTGCTTGAGGTTGTGCAGCAATGCCAGCGGCACGAACTCGATGCTCGGCGTGAGATACACGGCCGTGCCATCCACGCGATATGGCGGATGGCGCAGCAGGCCCTCCATGAATGGCTCAAGCGGAATACCGCCTTCCACATTGCGTGCCTTGAGCAACTGCGTGCCGGTATGCCACGTCACCATCAGGAAGAAGATCAGGCCGCCCAGCAGAAGCGGGAACCAGCCGCCTGCCGCAATCTTGAGCAGGTTGGCAGCGAAGAACGACAGGTCCACCACCAGAAACACCGCGCCGATACATGCCACGACGGGCAGGCTCCACTTCCATGCCTTTTGCATGACCACGGTCACCAGGCCGGTGGTCAACAGCATGGTGGTCGTCACGGCAATGCCGTAAGCGGCGGCTAGGTTGTCGGACTTGCCGAAGGCCAGCACGACGGCCACCACCAGCAACAACAAGATGTAGTTGACGACCGGCACGTAGATCTGACCGATCTCTACATCCGATGTGTAGAGAATCTTCATGCGCGGCGCATAGCCCAGGTGCACGGCCTGCGCCGTCATCGAAAACGCACCGGAAATGACCGCCTGCGATGCGATCACGGTGGCGGCAGTCGCCAGCACCACCATCGGGCCCACGGCCCAGGTTGGCATCAACAGGAAAAATGGGTTTTGCACGGCAGAGGGCTCGCGCAACAGCATCGCACCTTGCCCGAAGTAGTTCAGCAGCAGGCACGGCATGGCAATGTAGAACCACGCAAAGCGGATCGGCCGCGCACCAAAGTGGCCCATGTCGGCGTAGAGCGCTTCAGCACCCGTCAATGCCAGGAACACCGAGCCAAACACGACGAACGCCAGGACGGTGTGCCGGAATGCGAATTCGAGGGCGTAGATCGGGCTCAACGCCACCAGCACCTGCGGAGACTTCACCACCGAGGCCAACCCGATCAGCCCCAGCAGCACGAACCAGATCAGCATGATCGGACCGAACAGGCGCCCGACCACGTGCGTGCCCTGCTTCTGCAGCAGGAACAGGCCAATCAGCACAATCAACGCCAGCGGCAGCACCCACGTCTGCAGCGCGGGCGCCATGATTTCCATACCTTCAATGGCAGAGAGGACTGAAATAGCCGGCGTAATCACCGCATCGCCATAGAACATGGCAGCGCCCAACAAACCAAGCATCATCAGTGTGCGGGTAAACCGGGCGCCGCCGCCGCTGGCGCGCATGGCCAGCGCTGTCAATGCAAGGATGCCGCCTTCGCCGTTGTTGTCGGCGCGCATGACAAACAGCACGTATTTGATGGAGACGACCAGCGTCATCGCCCAGAACAGCATCGACAGGATGCCGAAAACGGTCTGGTCCGAAAACGGAACGCCATGCTCAGGGTTGAAGCACTCCTTTAATGCATACAAGGGGCTGGTACCGATGTCCCCGAAGACCACGCCGATCGCGCCGACCATGGTGGCCATCAATGCGGGTTTTTTTTGGACTGTGCTGGCGGTGGCTGTCGTCATGGTTGCCTGCGACTGGAACGACGGGAGCGCACGCAATTTTCGTGCACCAACTGCCCTGCCGCCCACGCCTGGCGCGGCATTGGAGTGCGGCAGAAGCCACTAAAGCTTAGGTGAAAACGCTCGGTTTTGTGCGAGTGTTTGCCCCGATAGCACGAACCCACAGACGCTGGTGGGCCCCTTGGGCATCGTCCATGCTTGATCTAAACGGGCCGTGTTAAAAAAACAGACTTTGACGAGGAGACGCGCCAAGCATATATTCACCAAACGATCGTTTGGCCGGTTTGGCCGGGTCTGCCTGCTGTGTTTCTTTTGGCCGGCGGCCGATCGATTTCTCAACTTTACGACTCAAGATCATGGCTACTGGTACCGTCAAGTGGTTCAACGACGCAAAAGGTTTCGGCTTCATTACTCCGGACGATGGCGGCGAGGACCTTTTTGCACATTTTTCCGCAATCAACGCCGCAGGCTTCAAAAGCCTGAAGGAAGGTCAGAAGGTCACGTTCGACGTTACGCAAGGCCCCAAGGGTAAGCAGGCCTCGAACATCGTGCCCCAGTAACAAGGAGCACGCGGGCGCGGTAGCCCGGTTTTGTCTTGCGGCGCGAGGTTTCCTCGCGCGCGTATTGGCCGGGATATTCCGCCAGGCAGGTTGTTCAGTACGTGTTTGCCATCAAGCAGTCGGATGGCCATCGGAAACGGTGGCTTGGTTTGACGAACCCCTATTGGGAGAATGCAATGGCCAGCCGAATTGAAGATAACGCCGTTCAATATGATCCGCCCGCCGGGGCAGCTGCAGAAATGCACGCTGCCCCGCGTTTCATTCGGGATTCGGAGATCCAGTTTTCACGCTCACCAGGATTCCACGAAGGCCAGCGCGTGAGCTTCGATATCGAGATCGGCCCCGACGGTGAGCCAATCGCCGTGAACATCAAGCCACTATGACAGCACGGCTTAGCTGCCGCATGCGCAAAGAAAAAGGGAGGCACTGCCTCCCTTTTTCATTGGTGCGTATGCCGCTTACTTGGCCGTGGGCATGACGAACTCGGCGCCCTTGGCAATCGAATCCGGCCAGCGCTGCATCACGCTCTTGTAGCGTGTGTAAAAACGCACACCTTCTTCGCCATAGGCGTGGTGGTCGCCGAACAGCGAGCGCTTCCAGCCGCCAAAGCTGTGCCAGGCCATCGGTACCGGAATCGGCACATTGATGCCGACCATACCCACCTGGATCTGCCGCGCAAATGCACGCGCCACGCCGCCGTCGCTGGTGTAGCACGACACACCATTGCCATATTCGTGGGCGTTGATCAGGTCCACGGCTTCGGCAAAGTCATGCACGCGCACAACAGACAGCACTGGGCCGAAGATCTCTTCCTTGTAGATCGTCATCCCGGGCTTGACGTGGTCGAACAGCGTGCCGCCGGTAAAGAAGCCCTGTTCGTGACCCGCCACCGTATGGCCGCGGCCGTCCACCACCAGCTTGGCACCCTCTTCCACACCTTTGGCGATATAGCCCTCCACCTTGGCTTTGTGCGGGCCGGTAACGAGCGGGCCCATCTCGCTGTCGGCTTCCATGCCGTTACCGATCTTGAGCGCGCGCGCGCGCTCCGCCAGACGCGGCACGAGCTTGTCGGCCACGTCGCCCACCGCAACCGCCACGGAGATCGCCATGCAACGCTCGCCGGCCGAACCGTAGCCAGCGCCGATGAGCGCGTCGACCGCCTGGTCGAGATCGGCATCGGGCATCACCACCAGGTGGTTCTTCGCGCCACCCAGGGCCTGCACGCGCTTGCCGTGCTTGGTGCCTTCGGTATAGATGTACTCGGCGATGGGCGTACTGCCGACGAATGACAGCGCCTGCACGTCCGGATGCACCAGCAGCGCGTCCACGGCATCCTTGCCGCCCTGCACGACGTTGAACACGCCGTCGGGCAGGCCTGCCTGCTTGAGCAGGTCGGCAATCATCAGGCTCGGGCTCGGGTCACGTTCGCTCGGCTTGAGGATGAACGTGTTGCCGCAGGCCAGCGCCACCGGCGCCATCCACATCGGCACCATGAACGGGAAGTTGAACGGTGTGATGCCCGCCACCACGCCCAGCGGCTGGCGCAGGTTCCAGTTGTCGATGCCGCCACCGATGTTGTCGGTGAATTCGGTCTTGAGCAGGTTCGGGATGCCGCAGGCGAACTCCACCACCTCGATGCCGCGCGTGACCTCACCCTTGGCATCGGAAAACACCTTGCCGTGTTCGCGGGTGATGGCCGCAGCCAGGGCATCGTGGTTCTGGTCGAGCAGCTCCTTGAACTTGAACAGGACACGCGAGCGCTTGAGCGGTGAAGTTTCGGCCCAAGCTGGGGCAGCGGCATGTGCAGCAGCAACAGCGGCAGCCACTTCGGCCTGACCACCCAGCAGCACCTGCGCGCTCACGGCACCGGTGGCGGGGTTGAACACATCGGCACTGCGTGTGCCTGCGCCGGCATAGCGCTGTCCGCCGATGTAGTGGCTGACCACGGATTCGGTCACAGCAGGATCAATCGGTCGATTCATCTCAAGCTACCTCTTGCAGAACGGTACGAACGGTGTCGAAGATGCGCGCGATCTGCGCCTCGTCGATGATGAGCGGCGGCGAAAACGCCAGGATGTCACCGGTGTAGCGCACCAGCACGCCACGCTCCAGGCATTTCAGGAAGACCTCGTAGGCGCGTGCACCAACCGCACCCGGACGCGATTCCAGCTCGATGCCGGCCACCAGCCCCAGGTTGCGGATGTCCTTCACATGCGGAGCGCCCTTGACCGAATGCGCCGCGGCTTCAAACGCTGGCGACAGCGCGCGTGCACGCTCGAACAGGCCTTCGCTGCGATACAGGTCGATGGCAGCAACCGCGGCGGCGGCGGCCAACGGGTGCGCGGAATACGTATAGCCGTGGAACAACTCGATCGCGCCCGGCGCGCCGGCGTCAATGATGGTGTCGTGCAGCGACTGGCGTACTGCCACGGCGCCCATTGGCACAGCGGCGTTGTTGATGCCCTTGGCCATCGTCAGCAGATCCGGTGTCACGCCAAAGAACTCCGACGCAGTGGCTGCACCCAGGCGGCCAAACCCGGTGATGACCTCGTCGAAGATCAGCAGGATGCCGTGCTTATCGCACAGTGCGCGCAGGCGCTGCAGGTAACCCTTGGGCGGCACCAGCACGCCCGTGGAGCCGGCCAGCGGTTCAACGATGACGGCCGCAATCGTCGACGCATCATGCAGTGTGACGATGCGCTCCAGCTCATCGGCGAGGTGTTCGCCCCAGGCTGGTTGGCCCTTGGAGAACGCGTTGTGCTCCGGTGCATGCGTGTGCGGCAGGTGGTCCACGCCCGGGATCAGGTTGCCCGAAAACGCCTTGCGGTTCGGCGAGATACCGCCCACCGAAATACCACCGAAGCCCACGCCGTGATAGCCGCGCTCACGGCCAATCAGACGGGTGCGCTGCCCCTCGCCACGTGCACGGTGATAGGCCAGCGCAATCTTGAGCGCGGTGTCCACCGCCTCTGAACCGGAGTTGACGAAGAAGATGCGGTTCAGCCCTTCCGGCATCAGCTCGGCCACTTTCTCGGCCGCGCGGAAGGCCATCGGGTGGCCCATCTGGAAGGTCGGCGCGAAATCCAGCGTGCTGGCCTGCGCGGTGATGGCGTCGACGATCTCCTTGCGGCTGTGGCCGGCGTTGACGCACCAGAGGCCCGCTGTGCCATCCAGCACTTCGCGGCCGTCGGCGTCGCGGTAGTACATGCCCTGGGCCGACGTGAGCAGGCGCGGTGCGGCCTTGTACTGGCGGTTGGCCGTGAACGGCATCCAGAAGTAGGACAGATCGGTGGTTTCCAGCGGGTGCGGTGCGGGTTTCATCGGCGTCTCCGAAAGAAAATCAGGCAGGCAAGCGAATCAGCGGTTCGAGCAAACTGTACAGAGCCAAACGCACTGCGGACATGCACAGATGACGGTTCTGTATGAAACTGTATAGGTGCCCGCCACGCCTATGTCGCTCAAATGCCGCATCGCAACATGCCACTCGAACACCTCGAACTCGATCCTCATCATCCTCAGCGTACGTTGGTCGATCAGATAGTCCAAGGCATTCGTACCGCTGTGGAAAGCCGCAGTCTGCCCCCAGGCACGCGGCTGCCTTCGGTGCGCAAGCTTGCTCAGGCACACGACGTCAGTACCTTCACGGTGGCCGAGGCCTACACGCGGCTGGCAGCGCTAGGGGCCATCGTGGCGCGGCCGCGTTCCGGCTATCTCGTTGCCGCGCGTGCACCGGCACAGCCAGCACCTGTCGCACCTCGCTGGGAGCCACCGAAGCTCAATGCTGCCTGGCTGCTGTCGGACGTGTTTGCCGATCGCTCCATCGCCGTCAAACCGGGCTGTGGCTGGCTGCCGAACGATTGGCTGGATGAGCGCGGCGTGCAGGAAGCGATGCGCGCAGTGAGCCGTGTCTCTGCGTTGCGTGTGGCGGGCTACGGGCACCCGTGGGGTTATGCGCCACTGGGCGAAACCGTGGCGGAATCGCTCACGCTGCGCGGGTTGCCGGTCGAGCGTTCGCAAGTGCTGCTGACAAGCGGCGCTACACAGGCGCTGGACTTGATCGTGCGCACTTTGTTCAAGGCCGGTGACGTGGTGGCCGTGGATGAGCCGGGCTACTGCAACGTGCTCCAGGTGCTCAAGCTGGCTGGCCTGCGCGTGGTGGGCGTGCCGCGCACGCCAGATGGATTGGACGCGGCGGCATTGGAAACCATCCTGCGCACCGACGATGCCGAGCGTCCGCGCGCGCTCTTCACCAGCTCCGTCCTGCAGAACCCCACCGGCACTTCGATGAGCGCGCAGAACGCCTACCGCGTACTGCAACTGGCCGAGCAGCACGGCCTGTGGATCGTCGAAGACGACCTCCACCGCGAACTCGCCGACCCTGCCGCGCCCATGCTGGCGGCACTCGATGGCCTGCGCCGCACGCTGTATGTGAGTGGCTTCTCGAAGACGATCTCACCGTCATTGCGTGCGGGCTACGTGGTGGCCGACGCCGCCATCACGCGCGAGCTCGCACGCACCAAGATGGCCGTCGCGCTCACCTCGTCGGAAATCACCGAGCGCATCGTGCATGCATTTGTTACCCGGCCCGTCTACGCAGAACACGTGGCACGACTGACAGCGCGCTTGGCCAAGGCGCATGCCGATGCGGAGGCCCTCATGCGCGCGCACGGCGCCATCGCGTTCGACGCGCCGGGGCGCGGCCTCTTCCTATGGGCGCGCCTGCCGGGCCACCCGAATGCCTCCGCGCTGGCCGACCAGGCCATCCGCCACAACATCTGGCTGGCACCGGGCCAGTATTTCCGCACCGACGAGGCCGTCGACCCATGGTTGCGCTTTAACGTGGCGTACTCCGCCGAGCCCGCGCTATGGGCATTCCTGGCCCGGCAATAGCGCTTTTCAAGCGGGCACAACAACGCATTGCGCCCGTCAACTAAGGTTGCCAATCCCACATCCAGATGCGGCTTCACAGTACGACATTTGCCTATGCAATTACATAGGCGAGTACGGGAAATGCATCTCGGTATCAGTGATTCGCATCCGCATGTGACGGTTTGACCTTCCTGTCACATAAGCCCGGCAGCATCGGCTTTTGTGTCAGGTGCATGTCGGCTGGCGCACCACCGTCGGGCTTTGTCTATCGTGGTCCAGGCGTGTTGGCTTCACACGGCCTGGTTCAACGGCCGGCTGATTTCCCGTTCTTCTCGCTGTCCGAAATCCCCTCCCTCCTCGATCCCTCACCGCACAAGGAGTGCCATGGATATCAAGACTGTCCGCGAAACCGCGTTCGCAATGCCGATCACGAGCCCCGCCTACCCGCCCGGCCCATACCGCTTTATCCATCGCGAGTTCTTCATCATCACGTATCGCACCGACCCGGCCAAGCTGCGCGCCATGGTGCCCGAGCCGCTGGAAGTGCCGGAACCGCTGGTCGCCTATGAGTTCATCCGCATGGCCGATTCCACCGGCTTTGGCGACTACACCGAGAGCGGCCAGGTGATCCCTGTCACCTACGAAGGCAAGCCTGGCACCTACACGCTGGCGATGTACCTGGACGACCACCCGCCCCTGGCCGGCGGTCGCGAGATGTGGGGTTTCCCGAAAAAGCTCGCCAGCCCGAAGCTTGAGACCGACAAGGACACGCTGATCGGTACGCTGGACTACGGCCCCGTGCGCGTGGCCACGGGCACCATGGGCTACAAGCACCGCGAGCTGGATCTGGCCGAACAGAAGCGCCGGCTGGAGCTGCCCAACTACCTGCTCAAGATCATTCCGCACGTGGACGGCAAGACCGCGCGCATCTGCGAGCTGTCGCGCAACTACATGGTCGATATCGACATGAAAGGCGCCTGGACCGGTCCCGCCTCGTTGGAACTTGCGCATCACGCGCTGGCGCCGGTGGCCGAACTGCCGGTGCTGGAGATTGTCGAAGCTCGGCACATCATTGCAGACCTGACCCTTGGTATGGGCGAGGTCGTGTTCGACTACCTCGCGCAGTAATCCCTCCCCGTTTAACCCTCACGGAGTACACAACATGTCTGATTTGAAAGGCAAAGTCGCCGTCGTCACGGGTGCCGCCAGCGGCATCGGCAAGCAGATCGCCCTGACGCTCGCCAGCTCAGGCGCCGCCATCGCCATCGTGGATCTGAACGAAGATGGTGCAAAGGCCGTCGCCAAGGAAATTACCGACGCAGGCGGCAAAGCCATCGGCCTGCGCATGGACGTCACCGACGAGCAAGCCGTCGACAGCGGCATCGACCGCGTGGCCGAAGAGCTTGGCTCGGTCGACATCCTCATCTCCAACGCCGGCATCCAGATCGTCAACCCGTTCGTGAGCTACTCGTTTGCCGATTGGAAGAAGATGCAGGCCATCCACGTCGACGGCGCCTTCCTCACGACGCGTGCAGCGCTGCGCCACATGTACAAGGACGACCGCGGCGGCGTGGTGATCTACATGGGTTCGGTGCACTCGCACGAGGGCTCGCCGCTCAAGTCGGCCTACGTGGCGGCCAAGCACGCGCTGCTGGGGCTGAACAAGGTGCTGGCCAAGGAAGGTGCGGCGCATAACGTGCGCTCGCACGTGGTGTGCCCGGGCTTCGTGCGTACCCCGCTGGTGGAAAAGCAGATTCCCGAGCAGGCCAAGGAACTCGGCATCAGCGAGGAAGAGGTCGTGAAGAAGGTCATGCTGGGCGACACGGTGGACGGTGTGTTCACCACCGTGGAAGACGTGGCCGAAACGGTGCGCTTCCTGGCGACCTTCCCGAGCGCAGCGCTGACCGGCCAGTCGTTCGTGGTCAGCCACGGCTGGTTCATGCAGTAAGCCCAATCCAGCAGACCGGAGGAGACATGCCCGCACCCAAGCTACGCGTGGCGGCCAGCCGCGCCAAGTCCAACGACACTGCGGAAGCCGCCGGCACCTCGCCGTCGCGCATCGAACTGCCGCCCTACGAAAACATCGCGCTGGTGCTGCAGGGCGGTGGCGCGCTCGGCTCGTATCAGGCCGGCGTATTCGAAGGACTGGACGCGGCCGGCATCATGCCGAACTGGATTGCGGGCATCTCCATCGGGGCGTTGAACACGGCCATCATCGCGGGCAACGCACCCAAGGATCGGTTGGCCAAGCTGCGCGAGTTCTGGCAGATCATCACGCAGCCGACCTTCTCGCCGCCGCTGCCGGACATCCTGGAAAACGCATGGTTTGACGGCAATTCGCATCTGCGCAAATGGCTGACCGCCATGCAGGCGGCAGACACCCTCATTGAGGGGCAGCGCGGCTTCTTCACGCCACGCATTCCCGCGCCGCTGCCGGCCAATGAAATGGACCCGCTCGACGCCAGCTACTACGACACGACGCCGCTGAAAGCCACGCTTGAGCGCCTGTGCGATTTCGATCGCATCAACGACGGCGGCATCCGCGTATCGGTGGGCGCGGTGAACGTGCGCACCGGCAACCTGGAAGCCTTCGACAACACCGAGCGCCGCCTGTGCGCCGAGCACTTCATGGCTTCCGGCGCACTGCCGCCAGGTTTCCCGCCGGTGCTGATCGATGGTGAGTACTACTGGGACGGCGGTGTCGTCTCCAACACGCCGCTGTCGTACGTGCTGGGCTCCAAGCCGCGCCGTGACACGCTCGTGTTTCAGGTGGACCTGTGGGCCGCGCTGGGCCCGGTGCCCAACACCATGATCGGCGTCGCCAGCCGCCAGAAGGATCTGCAGTATTCCAGCCGCACCCGGCTCATTACCGATTGGATGGAACGTTCTCAATCGACACGTCGGCTGGTGCGCAAAATGCTCGAACATCTGCCGGAGAAGGAATTCGAGCGCACGCAATGGTACAAGCATGCGCAGGAGCTGGCCTGCTCCAAGCGCTACAACGTGATCCACCTGATCTACGCGGCCAAGGAGCACGAAGGCCCCGGCAAGGACATCCAGTTCGGGCCATCCACCATGCGCGACCACTGGGGCTCGGGTCTGGCGGACATCCGTGAATCGCTCTCGCACCCCGAGTGGCTGGCGATGCCGGATGATGAGTCCGGCTTTGTCACGCACGACATCCACCGCCACCCGCACGCCGAGCGGCGCAGCAAGCGGCTCTAAGGCGGGTTACCCGGGCGGCTGCGGCGCGCTTGCCTGCTGCGCGCGCAGCGTCCGCAGCGACACTCCCAGCGGCGGCCGGGGCAGCGCCGCCGACCACGCCCGGCGGATTACACCGCTGATCTGCTTGTAGACCTCCTTCGAGATCACCGTTTCGGCCAGCATGGTGTCGATCTTGTTCTGGCCGATGTGCAGCGCAAACAGCAACAGCAGGCGCTTTTCGAGCGCGGCGCTGTAGTCGCCAAACTTCTCGCGCAGTTCGGCCAGGCCCTCTTCTGCCGCTTCGATCCGCGCGATCAGCACACCGTCGAGCAGATCGGCCATGCGCTCGCCCAGCACGGGCTGCAATGACAGACGGTTGTAAGCACGCAGGCGTTCCAGCACGGTCTGGCGGCAGACCAGCAGTTCATAGCGGTCGGCCAACGCGTTAGCGAGCGGCCGATCGATATGCATCAAGCGGTGCAGCCAAATCGCAGCGCGAAAGCCGAGGCTCTTGGCAAGAATCCGGCGCGATGCGCGCTTGTAGCCAACGCGGCCTTCGGCGCGTGCTGCGTCGATCATGTCGGCGGTGTTGCGCATCATCGCGTCAAGGTTGCGGATGGAGATCAGGCCGTTGCCGTATTCGGGAATCAACTCGCGCTCGCGCGTGGCCAATGACACCAGGCCGATGGTGAGTTGGTCGCGCTCGGACAAGGCATCGTCCAGGTTCAGCTCTGCGGCGCCGGCCGCCACTTCCAGCCGATACGCAGCCGCCGCCTGATCCGCCGCACCCGCCGCAAAGTGGAAGTGTCCGCCAATGCGGCGCATGATCGCTTCCACTTCTTCCGTCGACATGTTGAGCGCCTGACGCTGCAGCGCCTGCTCCTGCGGCGAGAGTTGATCCAGCCCGAGCTGGCGCATCACCCAGCGCAGCGTTGCGCCGTTGAAGAGCACGCTCACCAGCACAAAACCTGTGGCGAGAATGGTGACGAAATGCCGGTCGACCGTGTGTACCGCTTGGTTCTCTGCCACACCCAACGCCAGCACCAGGGTGACCGCACCGCGCAAGCCGCCCCATGCAATCGCAAGTTTGTAGGCATGGCTGACCGGTGCGGATAGCTTGAACCACGCCAGCACCGGCAACAGCCCAAACAGCACGGCCAGGCGTGCAACCAATGCCGCCACCACAATCACCGCCAACCAGAGCGCGTCTTGCCAGACCACGCCGTGCAGCAGTTGCGGCACGCGTACGGCCGCCAACAAGAAGACCACGGCCCCCGCCAGCGCGGCAATCTGTTCCCAGATCAATTGCAGGTGCGACCAGTTGCGCGGCGTCAGGCGCGTGCGCCCCAACGCGCCAATCACCAGCCCCGCGCAGACCACGGAGACAACGCCCGACACATCGAGCACGTTTTCCGCCACGAGGTACAGCGGGTACGGCAACGCGAGCGTCCATGCGGCTTCTGCCTGTGCAATGCCGCGCAGCGCCGGCAACAGGGACGCAGCAACACGCCCGGCAATCAGCCCAAAGATCACGCCGCCACCGAATGCCTTGGCCAGCTCGCGCAGGCCGCCGCTGATGGTCGCATCGGTACCGTGGCCGGTGAGCATGGCCAGCAGCACACCCATGATGGCAATGGCCGCCGCGTCATTGAGCAGCGCCTCGCCTTCCACCAGCCGGATCAGCCGCGCCGGAGCGCCCACATCGCGAAATACGGCAATCACGGCGGACGGGTCGGTGGTGGCAATCATCGCGCCCAACAACAGGCACGTGACGATGCCGAACGGCGTGACGGCCGCTGCCGCCAGCCCAATGACGCCCGTGGCCACGATCACCGCCACGATGGCGAGCATGAGGATGGGCGCGGCATCCGGCGCCATGCTGCGCACGTCCACTGACAGCGCCGCCTGGAACAACAGTGGCGGCAGGAACAACCACAGGTAGGCCTCGGCCGGCCAGCTTGGATCAATGAGCGGCGCGAAGAAGGTCGTCGCAAATGCGGGCGCCGTGTTCTGCAAGCCCACATAGGCGCCACCAATGCCGATGCCCGCCAGCGCCAGCAGCGTCGATTCGGGCAGCGTCAGCCGCGACGCCAGCATCTGCACCAACGCCACCACGGCGAGCAGACCGCCCGCCACCAACAACAGGATGACGACACCGTTCACGAGCGAGCCCCCCACGCAGCGAGCCAATCGGCACGCTCGGTATCGGTCAGGTCCGGCACGACGGCGGTGCCGGTTTCAGCGGCAGCAATGGCCGCCTCCAGCACGGCCATCACCGCGACGGCCTGTACGGGCGGAACCGGGTTGGCGCGTTGGCCGAGAATGGCATCACGCACGGCAGCGTAGTACGCACGCTGGTCGCCAGCGGGTGTGGCGACATCGCTTGCCGATGACGTTGCGCCATGGATGAGGGTGCCCGCATCGTCATCGACGCCCCAGCCTTGCGCGCCAGGCGCCATGCCAGCCAGCAACTGCGCTTCCTGCGGATCCATGCGGCGCTTGATGAACGAGCCAAGCGTGCCGTGCACGATCCAGCGTGGAGCACCGCCCGCTACCAGCATGCTGGCGTGCAGGATGGCGCGACGCTCGCCGTGGTGGAGCACCACGTGCGCCCAGTCGGCGGTCTCCGCACCGGGGCGCTGGCGGGCAAACGATGCGCTCACCGCATCGGGCAGGCCGAGCAGCTGCAACGCCTGGTCAATCAAATGCGGGCCGAGATCGAACCAGATGCCAGTGCCCTGCCCGGCTTGTTCGCGCCAACGTGCACGCACCTGCGGGCGATAGCGGTCGAAATGCGCTTCCACGTGCATCGCTTCGCCGATGGCACCGCTGGCAAGCACAGCCTGTACCGCGAGGAAATCGCTGTCCCAACGCCGGTTCTGGAAGACCGACAGCAAACCGCCGGTTTCGCATGCCACGCGGGCCAGATGCCGCGCCTCTGCCAGCGTGACGGTAAAGGGCTTGTCCACGACAACGTGCTTGCCAGCGCGCAGCGCGGCTTCGGCCAGCGGTGCGTGACGGTCATTGGGCGCGGCAATGACGACGAGGTCGACGTCCGGGTGTACGGCGGCCGCGTCAGGCGAGCAAACCACGGCGTCAGGCCGATCCGCAAGCACGGCGTCCGGCCGGTTCGAGCCGATCACGTGCAGGCGCAAACCGGGCGTGGCGTCGACCAGGGCCGCGTGGAACAGCTTGCCCGCGTAACCGTAGCCCACGAGGGCAACACGCAGGGGTGTCGATGGATGTGGTGAAGACGACATATCAAGAAAAGGCAGAAAGCAACTGAGTCAGACGCCCTACACGCAACTTGGTGCCGGTAATTTTCAATTGACTCGTGGAAAGTTGCTGCATCTTGTACCTGCAAACGTTGCCGGCCGTCAAAAGCATGACTTCACTCTCTTGTAAATAGGAATTATTCTCATTATTATCTGCGCCTTCACATTTTGAAGGCGCCAGCCTCCGGGGGGAGGGACGGCGTCCTGCTTTTTACTTTACGGGAACTGCAATGCCGCCGAATTTTCGACGAGATGGCCTGCGCCTGTCTCTGGCCGTCCTTGGAACCCTGCCGCTGATGCACGTGGCGGCTGCCGCCGACACGATTGCGGCCGCCGATGCCGGCACGCTGCCAACCACCACCACCAAGAGCACACGCAGCAATACGAGCTACGACACGCCTGTCGCCAACACAGCCACGAAGATTCCCGTGCCGCTGCGCGAGATTCCGCAGTCGATCAACGTCGTACCGCGCGCAGTCATCCAGGATCAGGGCGCGCTGTCGCTCAACGACACCCTGCGCAATGTACCGGGCGTATCGGCATCGCTGGGCGATGCACAGCGCGATCAGGTGACCATTCGCGGCTTCTCGTCGATCAATGATCAGTACGTCGATGGCCTGCGCGATGACTCGCTGTATTTCCGTGACCTGTCGAACATCGACCGCATTGAAGTGCTGAAGGGCCCGGCTGCCGTGCTGTACGGACGCGGCTCGTCGGGCGGCATCATCAACCGCGTCACAAAGAAGCCGCTGGCCACGCCGCTGGCCGAGATTGGCGTGCTGGTAGGCACCGAGCGCCAGAAGCGCGCCGAGTTCGACCTGAACACCTCCATCAACGACGACGCCATCCGTGCGCGCATCACCGGCGCAGTGGAAGACTCGGGCGGCTTCCGCAACGACTACTTCCTGCGCCGCCAGGCGATCTCGCCGTCGTTCCTGTTCAACTTGTCACCGGACACCAAGCTGACGGTGCAGTTCGACTACCTGCACGACAAGCGCATTGCAGACCAGGGCGTACCGTCCTACCACGGCCGCCCCGTGGATGTGCCCATCGGCACGCGCTACGGCTCAGCCGATGCGGGCGCCGGCAACATCGACACCACCGTCAAGAGCGTGACCGGCACGCTGGACCACCGCTTCAACGACAAGTGGTCGTTCCACAGCGTAGTGCGCAACTACGAATACTCGCTCGGCCGCAACAACTACACGACCGTCAAGAGCGTCAACGACGGCCCGATCCCGACTGTCACGCTCAACGTCAACCAGCGCAACCGCAGCGATCGCGGCACCGTGTGGCAGAACGAGCTGACGCAGAAAGCCGAGACCTGGGGCATCCAGCACACGCTGCTGTACGGCATCGAACTGGTCTATCAGGACAAGAGCGACCGCGTGGCGTCCACCCCGGGCAACTTCAACGTCAACCTGTTCAACCCGGTGCTGCCGCTGCTGCCCACGGTGCCGGCCAACGCCACGCCCACCAACTACGGCCTCTCGCACAACGAGACGTACGCCGCGTATGTGCAGGACCTGATCAAGTTCTCGCCGCAATGGACGGTGCTCGCCGGCCTGCGCTACGAGATCCTCAAGCAAAGCCGTGACGACCTCACGCCCAAGAACCAGGATCTCGCACGCACCGACAAGCCGGTCAGCCCGCGCCTGGGTGTGGTGTATCACCCGATCGAGCCGCTCTCGCTGTACGCGTCGTACAGCCGCTCGTTCCAGCCGCTGGCCGACAGCTTCACGTTCTTCTCCAACAGCGGCGCACTGGCTCCGCAGTCGACCACCAACTACGAGATCGGCGCCAAGTACGACCTCTCGGCCGGTGCCAGCGTGACGGCCGCGTTGTTCGACATGAAGCAGACCAACCTGACGGCGGCCGACCCCGTCACGCTGCTGGGCATGCCCATCGGCACGCAGCGCACGCGCGGGCTGGAACTGTCGTTCACGGGCGAAGTCATCAAAACGTGGTCGCTGGTGGCGAGCTATGCCTACCTGAACGGCCGCCTGGAGAACCCGAACGACCGCAGCGGTGGCGTGGCGGTCAACGGCAACCAGCCGTCGCTCACGCCGCGGCATAGCGGTGCGGTGTGGCTCAAGCACGATCTGCCGAACGGCTTTTACGTGGCCGGCGGCGTGCGTGCCGAGGCCTCGCGCTATGCATCGCAGTACAACGTGACGACGCTGCCGGGCTACATGACGGTCGACCTGGGTGCGGGCTATCGCAGCAAGCACGTCGACGTCACGCTCAATCTGCAGAACCTGTTCAACCGCGCGTACTACGTCTCGGCCCACGGTGGCGCCGAGAACTACAACATGCCGGGCGCCCCGCGCATGGCGCTGCTGGGCCTGCGCTACAAGATGTAAGCGTAACGGGCAAACACGCGATGCTGCGACGGGTGCTCTTCCGCCTGCACTGGCTGATCGGGTTGTCAGCCAGCGTGGTGCTGGCCGTCGTCGGCATCAGCGGTGCGCTGATGGCGTATGACGAAGAGCTGCTGCGCTGGCTGAACCCCGGCGTGTTCAACTTGCCAGCGGGCAACGGCCCCGCGCCCACGCTGCCGCAGGTTACCGCACAGGCACGCACTGCCATCCCCGAGCGTCCTGTCACGTTCGTCACTGCAGCCTCGGAGCCCACCGAGCCGTGGCGCATCTGGTATGCATGGCCTCCGGGCAAGCACGGCGGCAGCAGCCGCGGCGAGTTGCGCTACTTCGCCCCGGCCACCGGCACCTTGCTACCCGAGGCACGCGGGCAACGCTTCTTCGCGACCGTCAAGCTGCTGCACCGGACACTGTTGGCTGACGAGATCGGCAAGCAGATTGTGGGGGCCAGCACGATTGCGCTGGTGATGATGGCGTTGTCGGGGCTGTACTTGCGCTGGCCGCGCCGCGTGACGAACTGGCGGAGCTGGTTTGTCATCCGCTGGAACCGCAGCGGGCGCATCCGTTGGTGGGACGTGCATACCGTCATCGGGACGATGGTGTTGCCGCTCTATCTTTTGGCCGCATTCAGTGGCCTGTCCTGGGCGTATGACTGGTATCGCGAGGGCCTGCAGCACATGGCCGGCATGCCGGTTGCCGCCAAAGCCAAGCCGATGGAAGACCCGCGTCAACCGCTGGATGATGCGGCATTGGAGCGCACCTGGAACGCTTTCCTCTCCAACGCGTCGAACTATGCGACGGCCACCCTGCGCATCGACGATGCCCGCACCGGCAAGGTCGACATCAACTGGCTCCCGCTCGACGCACCGCACGACCGCGCCTTCAATCGCCTGACGCTCGATGCAGCCACCGGCGCAGTCATCCGCAACGAACCATTCGCCACCAAGCCACCGATGCAGCGCCTGTTGGCCGGCATGCTGCCGCTGCACAACGGGCGCTACTTCGGGCCCATCGGCATCGTGCTGGTGTTGATCGGCGCGTTGATGCTGCCGGTGTTTGCGATCACGGGGTGGTGGCTGTATCTGGATCGGCGCAAACGCGCGCAACCGCAGCGCAAACACGCATCCGCATCGACACGTCCTTGCTGACAATGGAGGGGCATCGACGCGGTGTCGTGCGCCCTCAACACAACAAGGACAACCCATGACGATCGAAAAAGCCCGCGACCTGTCCCTGCGCCCACTGGAGCGCAATGACCTGCGCTTCGTGCACGAACTGAACAACGACGCAAAGATCATGCGTTACTGGTTTGAAGAACCGTACGAGACCTTCACCGAACTCTCGCAACTCTACGACCGGCACGTACACGACCAGCGCGAGCGCCGCTTCATCTGCGAGAACACTGCCGGTGAAGCCGTCGGCCTGGTCGAGCTGATGGAGCTGAACTACATCCACCGCCGTGGCGAGTTTCAGATCATCATCGCGCCCGGCTGGCAGGGCCGCGGCTATGCGTCCACTGCCACACGCCTGGCGATCGATTACGCCTTCATGGTGCTGAACCTGCACAAGCTGTATCTCGTGGTCGACGTGAAGAACGAGAAGGCGATCCACATCTACGAGAAATGCGGCTTCCAGCGCGAAGGCGAATTGATCGAAGAATTCTTCAGCAACGGCGCATATCACAACGCGCTGCGCATGTGTGCGTTCCAGCGGGACTACGTGGCGCAGATGGCAGCATCCAACCGATAAGCGACGGCCAATCTGCATGTGGACATGTGCAACGTGAATGCGCACCGCCTCGACACGCGACTCGGCTTGATCAAAACCGCACGCGAGGCGCCTTACATCCGGATGCGCTGGCCAGCGCGCGCTCAGTTGAACACGGCCTGATACAGAAAGCCCTCTTGGTTGCGTGCGATCAGAAAGACGTCGAGAACCAGAGCCGCAGGCCCTGCTGGAACATGTTCACTCCAACGAGCACGCTGTAATCCAGACCGAAGAGCATGGTGCCGGTGTTGAGTTTCGCCCCGATACCGAGTTGCCCCCGGTTGCTGCCAAACGGCGTTCCGGTCACGTAGTACGCAGGCCCGGACGCAGCCAAATCCGCATATGCAAGGCCAGCCTGGCTTTGCCGCGTGAAGTCATGCTGATACTCGATCCGCGCATACGGCATCAGCACACCCCACTGCGTCGGCTGCGTGTACTCGGTACGCAACCCCAAGGTGCCCGATACGGTGTTGACGGTCTGCCCAAAGTACGTCAGCGCGTAGCTGCCCGCGCCGCTCTCGGTGAACGAGCGCAACGATGCGTTGGACACGGCGAATCTGCCGTAAGGTGAAACCAGCCACGCTTTGTCGCGGTGCTCGTACCCGGCGGTCACAGACGCAAATGCCTGCGTGCCGTTGCGGCTGCCGAGCGCAAAATCACCTGCCGCGCCGACCCACCGCCGCGAATCGAAGTTGAGCGTGCCGTAACCGGCAACGCCGTCGATGAAGAGCGCCGGCTGCGGCCGATAGCTGCCGTAGAGCGCGAAGTTATAGCTGTCGCCGGTGCTTCTGGTGCCGTCGCCGCCGATGTCGGTGGAATCATGGCCATAGCCGACGCCCGCTCCGATCGTGACGCGGTCCGACAGGCGATAGTCCGCTCCAAGCGTGACGCCGCCGGTGGTAAAGCGGAATCCTGAGCGCTGCGTCCCTGCCCGGTTGAAACCAAAATCGATGAGGCCGGCAGTCCAGAATGCCAGATCCGCATCGCCGGCGGCAGACGGGTCGGGCGCGTCCTGATCTGCCCCGTCCTTGCGGTTGTTGCCGGAGAGCGAGGGGCTGCCCTGCCGCTTGTCCCGTGCAAGACACTCAGGTGTCTTTGCCAGCGCCCCCTGGCAACGCAGGCTGCCGTCGTCGGCCGGGCGATTTGGCATGGCAACGGAGAGGCCATTCGAAAAGCGCGTTCGCCCCGTGCCATGGAGGTTTTCTAGACGCTGTCCGTAGTTGGCCATCTGCGCGTCGGCAAACCGCCGGGCGGCCTGGATCTGCGCGTTGATCAGGCCGACGACGTCAGGATCGGTCGACGGGTCGGGGCGCGCGGCAACGATCACGCTGAGCGTCGCCGGGTTGGACGCGCCCGACGCATTGCTCAAGGTATAGGTGATGACCGCCGTGCCCGCGAACGCGGCCGCCGGAACGAATTGGATGCTGTACGTGCCGGAACCCGCTGAAGCAGTCTTGAGTACCGACTGCGCGGACGCGGGGGCCGACGACGCAAGGATCGTAGCCGCCCCTGCCGAAGCCGGTGCCACCGAGAGGATCGCCGCTCCGGTATAGGGGGCGCCGGTTGCGCCATCGGTGATATCGACCGTTGCGGTACTCATCGCCGCGACAGTGATCTGGCGCTGGGTCGGGACCACGGGCACAGGCGCCATATTGACCGTCATCGTGTAGCTCTGAGCAGCGGTCGCGCCTCTTGCATCCCTGGCCTGCGCGGTGAAGGTGAAGCTGCCGCTCGCGGTCGGCGTACCAGCAAGCACGCCGCTGCCAGCCAACGTCAGCCCAGCCGGCAGGCTGCCCGCGCTGATGGTGAACGCGTAGGGTGTCGTACCGCCGCTGGCACTGATCGTCTGGTTGTAGGGCGAGCCGACAGTGCCCGCGGCCAAGCTCGTCGTGTTGATGCCAACCCCTGCTGTCACGGTGAGGACATAGCTCTGCGTAGCCGTCGCGTTATTCGCATCCTTGACCTGCACAGCGAAGCTGAAGCTGCCCGCCATCGTCGGCGTGCCGGACAGTGCGCCGCCGCCGGAGAGGCTCAGGCCCGCCGGCAAGGCCCCCGACGACACGTTGAACGTATAGGGCGCTGTGCCGCCGCCAATGCCGATCGTCTGGCTGTAGGCGACGCCGACCTCGCTGTTGCCCAGACTCGTCGTGGTGATGCCGAGCCCGGCTGCCACTGCGACGGTGTAGCTCTGCGTGGCCGTGATGTTGTTCGCATCCTTGACCTGCACGGTGAAAGTCGCGCTACCACCCGCCGTCGGCGTACCGGACAGCGCGCCACCGCTGGACAGGCTCAGGCCTGCCGGCAGGCTGCCGGACGACACCGTGAACGTATAGGGCGCAGTGCCGCCGCCAATGCTGATCGTCTGGCTATAGGCGACGCCGACCTCGCCATTGCCCAGACTCGTCGTGGTGATGCCGAGCCCGGCTGCCACTGTGACGGTGTAGCTCCGTGTGACCAGGATGTTGTTCGCATCCTTGACCTGCACAGTGAAGGTGGAACTCCCACCCGCCGTCGGCGTGCCGGACAGCACGCCACCGCTGGACAGGCTCAGCCCTGTCGGCAACGTGCCGGAGGTTATGCTGAATGTATAAGGCGCAGTACCACCGCTGGCGCTGATCGTCTGGCTGTAGGCCACGCCCACCTCACCGTTGCCCAGGCTCGTCGTACCGATGCTCGGGGCGGCCGCGATGGTGATGGTATAGCTCTGCGTGGCCGTGATGTTGTTCGCATCCTTGACCTGCACGGTGAAGGTGGAACTCCCACCCGCTGTGGGCGTACCGGACAGCACGCCACCGCTGGACAGGCTCAGCCCTGTCGGCAACGTGCCGGAGGTTACGCTGAATGTATAAGGCGCAGTACCACCGCTGGCGCTGATCGTCTGGCTGTACGCCAACCCGACCTCGCCGTTGCCCAGGCTCGTCGTACCAATGCTGGGAGCCGCTGTGATGCTCACCGTATAGCTCTGCGTGGCCGTGATGTTGTTCGCATCCTTGACCTGCACAGTGAAGGTGGAACTCCCACCCGCTGTAGGCGTACCTGACAGCACGCCGCCACTGGACAGGCTCAGCCCTGTCGGCAACGTGCCGGACGACACCGTGAACGTGTAAGGCGTGGTGCCGCCGCTGGCGCTGATCGTCTGGCTGTACACCACGCCCACCTCACCGCTGGCCAGGCTTGCCGTACCAACGCTGGGCGCCGCCGTGATGCTCACCGTATAGCTCTGTGTGGCCGTGACATTGTTGGCATCCTTGACCTGCACCGTGAAGGCGGCACTGCCGCCCGCCGTCGGTGTGCCGGACAGCACGCCACCGCTGGACAGACTCAAGCCTGTCGGCAACGTGCCAGACGACACCGTGAACGTGTAAGGCGTGGTGCCGCCGCTGGCGCTGATCGTCTGGCTGTACACCACGCCCACCTCACCGCTGGCCAGGCTTGCCGTACCAACGCTGGGCGCCGCCGTGATGCTCACCGTATAGCTCTGTGTGGCCGTGACATTGTTGGCATCCTTGACCTGCACCGTGAAGGCGGCACTGCCGCCCGCCGTCGGTGTGCCGGACAGCACGCCACCGCTGGACAGACTCAAGCCTGTCGGCAACGTGCCAGACGACACCGTGAACGTGTAAGGCGTGGTACCACCGCTGGCGCTGATCGTCTGGCTGTACGCCAACCCGACCTCGCCGTTGCCCAGGCTCGTCGTACCAATGCCGGGCGCCGCCGTGATGCTCACCGTATAGCTCTGCGTGGCCGTGATGTTGTTCGCATCCTTGACCTGCACGGTGAAGGTGGAACTCCCACCCGCCGTCGGCGTGCCGGACAGCACGCCGCCACTGGACAGGCTCAGCCCTGTCGGCAGACTGCCGGAGATCACGCTGAACGCATAGGGTGTGGCGCCACCGCTGGCACTGATCGTCTGGCTGTAGGACGCGCCCACCTCGCCGCTGGCCAGGCTTGCCGTACTGATGCTGGGCGCCGCCGAAATGGCGACGGTGTAGCTCTGCGTCGCGGTGACGTTATTGGCATCCTTGACCTGCACCGTGAAGGCGGCACTGCCACCCGCCGTCGGCGTACCGGACAGCACGCCGCCACTGGACAGGTTCAGCCCCGTCGGCAAGGTGCCGGACGACACTGTGAACGTGTAAGGCGTGGTACCACCGCTGGCGCTGATCGTCTGGCTGTACGCCAACCCGACCTCGCCGTTGCCCAGGCTGGCCGTGCTGATGCTCGGGGCCGTCGCGATCGTAACGGTATAGCTCTGCGTGGCCGTGATGTTGTTGGCATCCTTGACCTGTACGGTGAAGGTGGAACTCCCACCCGCTGTGGGCGTGCCGGACAGCACGCCGCCACTGGACAGGCTCAGCCCTGTCGGCAGGCTGCCGGAGACCACGCTGAACGCATAGGGCGTGGTGCCACCGCTCGCGCTAATGGTTTGGCTATACGCCATGCTCACCTCACCGTTGCCCAGGCTTGCCGTACCAATGCTGGGTGCCGCTGTGATGCTCACCGTGTAGCTCTGCGTGGCCGTGACGTTGTTGACGTCCTTAACCTGCACGGTGAAGGTGGAACTGCCACCCGCCGTCGGGGTGCCGGACAGCACGCCGCCACTGGACAGGCTCAAGCCTGTCGGCAACGTGCCAGACGACACCGTGAACGTGTAAGGCGTGGTACCACCGCTGGCGCTGATCGTCTGGCTGTACGCCAACCCGACCTCGCCATTGCCCAGGCTGGCCGTGTTGATGCTCGGGGCCATCGCGATCGTGACGGTGTAGCTCTGCGTGGCCGTGATGTTGTTGGCATCCTTGACCTGTACGGTGAAGGTGGAACTCCCACCCGCTGTGGGCGTGCCGGACAGCACGCCACCACTGGACAGGTTCAGCCCTGTCGGCAAGGTGCCGGACGACACCGTGAACGTATAGGGCGTGGTGCCACCGCTGGCACTGATCGTCTGGCTGTAGGACGCGCCCACCTCGCCGCTGGCCAGGCTTGCCGTACCAATGCTGGGTGCCGCTGTGATGCTCACCGTGTAGCTCTGCGTAGCCGTGACGTTATTGGCGTCCCTAACCTGCACGGTGAAGGTGGAACTGCCGCCCGACGTCGGCGTGCCGGACAGCACGCCACCGCTGGACAGGTTCAGCCCTGTCGGCAAGGTGCCGGACGACACCGTGAACGTATAGGGTGTGGCGCCACCGCTGGCGCTGATCGTCTGGCTATACGCCAACCCGACCTCACCGTTGCCCAGGCTGGCCGTGCTGATACTCGGTGCGGTCGCAATGGTGACGGTATAGCTCTGCGTCGCGGTGTTGCTGTTCGCATCCGTGACCCGCACGGTGAAGGTGGAGCTGCCGCTCGCTGTGGGGGTACCGGACAGCACGCCACCGCTGGACAGGCTCAGCCCTAGCGGCAGGCTGCCGGAGGCCATGCTGAATGTATAGGGCGTGGTACCGCTGCTGGCACTGATCGTCTGGCTGTAGGACGCGCCCACCTCGCCGTTGGCCAGGCTGCCGGTGGTAATCGTCGGCATGGACGGTGCCACCGTCAGCGTGTAACTGCGGCTGCCGGAAAATGGCGCCCCTATGCCGGTCGTACTGTCGGTCGCGCTGATCGTAATGGGAAAGCTGCCGAACACCGTGGGCGTGCCCGACAGTGCACCGCTGTGGATGTTCAAGGACAAACCACTCGGAAGACTGCCGCTCGTGACCAAATAGTTATAGGGCGCCGTACCACCGCTGGCCGTCACGCTCTGGCTATAGCTGCTGTTTTGCGTGGCAGCGGGCAGCGTCGACGGCAACAGCGAGATGGTCGGCGCACTGACCGTGAAGCCGGAGTAGGTCTTGGTGGCGGTGTTGTTGACGTTGTCTTTCACCTGCACGGCGAATGAAAAGGTGCCGGCGGCTGTTGGCGTGCCCGAAATCACGCCGCCGGCAGAGAGGCTCAGGCCGGCAGGCAGGCTGCCCGATGACATGGTGAATGTGTAAGGCGTGGTGCCACCGGTGGCGCTGATCGCCTGACTGTAGGACACGCCCACCGCTGCGCCCGTCAGGCTGCTCGTGGTGATGCTGAGCGGGCTGGTGATGGTGACGGTAACGGTATGGTTGGCTTGAAAGAAGTCCTGCCACACGAAAAAATCGCTGGTGGCACTGTCGCCATTGTTGGTATAGGTGACGTTCTGATCGTTAACGTCCTGCGTGACCGTGCCGTGCGAGGGCGGAGTCGGCAAGAACAAGCTGCCGTTGGTACCTTGACCACTTGTACAGGGGAAGGAGTCAAACGTAAACGAACCGCCCGGTGCCACGGTGATTGTGCTTGGGCAAGTCTGCGCATGCGCTGCAAATGGTGCCAGTCCGATGCTGAAGAGGCACAGCAGCAGCAATGCACGCAGGCAGCCGGCGATGCGGACCATATACGCGCGCGGCCCGCCGCTTGCCCTGAAACCCCTCCGCCCCCTGCCGTCGCATTGCGGCAATGCATCTCGCTCCAGAGCATCCCGCTGCCCGATGGTTGCCCCGGCGCCGGCCACAGACCCGCGCATCCCCCGCGATTGCCTCATTGTTTTGCTCTTTATTATTAAGTCAGCCACATCGCACCGCGCCGCCTGAAAAACAGGCCGCAACACACGATGCCCCCCTGCGGATTAGACGACATGTATGCGCAATGGCAATGCATGCCGGCGCAGAATCATCCGGTGATTACCCGGAAGCGTCAATTACAGGAAGGCGCAGCAAATCCACCCGTTGAATCCAGGATTGCCATCAAACGTCGACTAAATCGACCCTCGGTCAATGCGTATTAATTATTTCGGCTGACGCGGCACTTGCAATGCTCTGCTGACCTATCGCTGCGATCGTTATTCCATTTTCGCTCGCAAACCCGCGTTTCGCTTGGCGTTCCGGCAGTATTGCGCAGAGAACAGGATGAGTGATGGCATCAAACAGGGGCGTTTGAATATCAGTCTGCGTGTTGCGTCTTCATGACAGAGCATGAAACCTAAAACATTCTGTTTAATACCCTAGGTATCGAATTGAACCACCAAAAGGTGGAAAACCCTGACTCAGGCTGCTCAACACTGATATTTATGAAATCCAACGCTTAACTTGACAATCCACCAGATTTAGCTCCCCGCTAGCCAACCCCGCAAACCTGCCTCACCCGCAACCGTCATCGCCAATGCACGCGAATGCTTCTGCCGCGCAAGCCAGCCCAGCGCAATACAACGCTCCGCCACCGCCGCGCCGAGTGCGCCGGCCAGGTGTGGGCGACGCTCGCTCCAATCCATGCAGCCATAGGCAAAGCGGCGACGCCCGACACGCAAGGCTGCAACGTCAATGCCGATTGCCGCAAAGGCGCGCTCGCCTTCGGGCGTGACGGTGTAGGCGGCGTGGGTTGGGTCGAGTTGCTCGAGCCAGCCGCGCGACAGCAGTTTTTCTGAGACCTCGGTACCAAGCTGCCCGGCCAGGTGGTCGTAGCACAGCCGCGCCGCGCGCAGGTTCTCCGGCACGGTCGAGCGGCGCGGGTCGGCCGGCTTCTCGGGCGCAACCACCAGCAGCGATTCGATCATCTCCGCCACCGCCGGAGAGCGCAGCCCGAAGTACTTGTAGCGCCCGCTGGCCAGCGACGTGATGAGCGCGTCAGCTTCCAGCCGGCGCAGGTGCGCGCTGGCGGTAGCGGGCTCCACGCCTGCGCCATAGGCCAGCTCCTTGGCCGTAAGCGAGCGGCCCTCCATCAACAGCAGCAGCATGCGGATGCGCGTCGGATCGCCAATGGTGGCGGCCACCCGGCCGATATCAGGTTGCGTCGCTGGGGAAGATGCGGTCATGGTTCGATGCAGACCAAACTGTTGGGGCGTGACAGGCGCGGGGCCAGTCCAGACAATAGGAGCCATCTTACTCCCGCCCCCGCACCCTCTATCAGGCCGACCGCTGCCATGGACATCACCCTTGCCCCACCCGCCGACCCGCTGCAAGCCATCGTGCACGCTGCCCCAGCACCGTACTACGCGGAACTGGCCGCCACGCGCCCGTTCTTCTTCGATGCCGCGCTCGGCTGGTGGGTTGCCGCCAGCGCCGATGCGGTGGATGCCGTGCTGGGCAACGCCGCCTGCCGCGTCCGCCCCGCAGAAGAGCCCGTACCCAACGCAGTCGCCGCGTCGCCAACGGGCGCGTTCTTCGGTCGCCTTGTCCGGCAGATTGACGGGCCAGATCACGGCACACGCAAAGCCACGGTGATGGCCGCGCTGGGCCGGCTGGATATGGCCGCGCTGGCTGCCCGCACCCATCGGCAAGCGCATGCCGCGCTGCCCGATACGACAGCACTGGACGCCGTGTTGCGCACCGACGCCCATTTCCGCGTGCCGCTGACCACCATCGCGCAAACGCTGCTGGGCGATCAGGCCGACACACAAGCCTGCCAGGCCGACATTGCCGCCTATCTAGCCGCGCTCGGCCCCAACGCCAGCACATCGACCGTCGAACAGGCAGATGCCGCCGTCGGCCGCCTGCAGCAGCGCTTTGCCGATTCGCCGTTCGCCACCAGCGATGACGACGCCGAAATCAGCAACCTCGCTGCCCTGCTTGCGCAAACCTATGACGCGTGTGCCGGGCTGCTCGGCAACAGCATCGTCACGCTGGCGCGGCATCCGGCGCTGGTCGAGCACCTGCACGCGGCATCAGATGCAATCGAGCCCTTCGTGCGAGAAGTCCTGCGCCTGGACGCGCCAGTGCAGAACACGCGCCGCTTTGTCGCCCACGACACCGAACTGTTCGGACAACCCTTGCGCGCGGGTGACCGCATCCTCGTGCTGCTGGCAGCCGCCAATGTGGATGCCGCGGCCAACTCCGACCCGCTGCGCTTTGACATCAATCGCGCCCAGCCACGCCTCTGGACCTTCGGCGGCGGCGCGCACCGCTGCCCGGCCGAAACCCTGGCGGTGGTCATCGCGCGCGAAACCGTGCAGCATCTGCTGCGGCTGCCCGGCATTGCGCGCTGGCTCGCCAACCTTGGCGAGATCGCCTACCGCCCATCGCCCAACGCACGCATCCCTGTGTTCGCCGCCTGATCTGACGTTTCGACAATCTGACCATCCACCAGGAGCCTCGCCATGATCGCCGTCATCTTTGAAGTCGTACCCGCCCCGGGCCAGCGTGATACCTACCTCAACATCGCTGCGCGCCTGAAGCCGTTGCTTGAGCAGATCGACGGCTTCATCTCGGTCGAGCGCTTCCAGAGCCTGACCAACCCCGACAAGCTGCTCTCGCTGTCGTTCTTTCGCGATGAAGAGGCCATCAAGGCGTGGCGCAACCTGGAGCAGCACCGCAGCGCACAGCATGTCGGCCGCGAGAGCGCGTTTGCCGATTACCGCCTGCGCATTGCCCACGTAGTACGCGACTACGGCCTGAACGAGCGCGAACAGGCTCCCACTGACAGCCGCGCCGAGCACGCCTGACCCTGCCGCCAAGCCTGATGTGGCGCCCTCGGGCGTCCGTAGGCATTGCCTTTGCTACACCGTTGCGGAGCCCGCACGAAATGACGCGTCGCACCATGGCGCGTCACATCCGTGCGCAACGATTGCAAAGGAGTTGTCATGTCTACCGCTTTTCACGAGGCCGAACCTGCTTTGCAGGCCACACCAGCCCCTATCGCGCGCAGGCCATCGCACCGGCCAGTGCGCTACGCAGTGGTCGGCGCCGGCTGGATCTCCCAGGCCGCCTTTCTGCCCGGCGTGGCGCATAGCGGCAACTCCGTCGTCACAGCGCTGGTCACGGGTGATGCCGCCAAAGCCAACGCACTCGCCGGGCGCTATGGCATCCAGCACGTCTGTGGTTATGCCGATTACGAGCACTTGCTGACCGGCGGCGAGATCGACGCCATCTACCTCGCGTTGCCCAACGACATGCACCGGCAGTACGCGCTGCCCGCGCTGCAACGCGGCATCCACGTGCTGCTGGAAAAGCCCATGGCCACCAGCGAGGCCGACTGCGAAGCCATGATCGACGCCGCCCGCCACGGCAGCGCCAAGTTGATGATCGCGTACCGGCTGCATTTCGAGCCGGCCACGCTGGCCGCGATTGAACTCGTGCGGGCGGGCAAGCTGGGGCGCATCCGCGCGTTTTCAGCCCTGTTCAGCCAGTCGGTGGCGCCGTCCAATCACCGCGCCAGCCACGGCTACTGGGCGGGCCCGGTATCCGACATGGGCGTGTACCCGATCAACGCTGTACGCAATCTGTTTGGCGAGGAGCCCGTGGAAGTGGCCGCCGTCGGCGTGCGCGATCCGGACCTGAGCTTCAACTTTGACGACACGGTTGCCGTGACACTGCGCTTCGCCGACCAACGCGTCGCGCAGTTCACCGTCAGCTACAGCGCAACGTGGGTCGACCAGTACCGCGTTCTCGGCACCAAGGGCGACCTGGAGGTATCACCGGGTTTTACGTTTGGCGCGGGCCTGCGGCACCGCCTGACGCTCGGCGGCCATACGCACGAACGCGCATTCGACGCCACCAACCAGTTTGGCGGTGAACTGCAGTACTTCTCTGACTGCATCCTGAACGACCTTGAACCGGAACCGAACGGTGAGGAAGGCTTGGCCGACGTGCGCATCCTGGCCGCCATCGAGCGTGCGTTGGAGTCGGGGCAACCGCAAAACCTGGGGCCGTTTCATCGCCACGGCCGCATGGAGGCTGCCCAGGTGCGCAAGCTGCCGGCCGTGTCGGCACCGGAACTGGTGGACGCAGCAGAGCCCAGCGTGGGCTGAAGCAGAAGGCGGCAGTGGAAGGAACAGCGCCCGCAACGAACAGCGGGCGCGGAGTCGTTACAGCTTGATGCGCTGCACAGCGTCACGCATGCGCAGGCGAGTGGATACGTCGGAGTTATTGGTGTTGCCGCTGCCATCGGTTTCCATGGCGTTGTCGCAACGCCATTCGGTGGCAGCACCGCTGTCAGTCAGCGCGCAGACGCGGTGGGTCCAGCGGTCCCACACGAACACATCGCTGCCGGCCTCGCCGGAGAGCAGCGGCTCGAACCGGTACATCCACAAGTACCCGAGACCCAACAGGGTGATTACCAAAATCGCCATCCAGGACGCTTTGATTCGGCGCCACATTGTCATTTCTCCTCGCAGAAGCGCCGCGCCGGACGCGTCAGACTGTGCGTCGCCGTGCTCAAAACACGCGGTGCTTCAAACGCAAATCGTAACATGCGGCGTGCCCGCCCCCTCCCGGCCAGACACCTGAACCATGCGGCGGCGCAGCGTTCCGGGGTGCGCCCAACAGCCTCAGTTGAAGACGTCCTGCCGGTAGCGTCCGGATTGCATCTGCGCAGTCAGCCAGTCCGATGCAGTGGCCAGATCGCTGCCGTAGCGCGCCTGGTGCATGCGGATAAGCGTGTCGCGCACGGCCGGCGCCATGGCGCGTCCATCGCCGCAAACGTACAGCGTGGCACCCGCGTCGAATGCGGCCCATACGGCTTCGCGCGCATCCCACAGGGCGTGCTGCACGAAGCGATGCAGGTGCTCGTCCACACATGAGTACGCCTGGAAGACGCGCACCACGCCTGCATCTTCCCAGGAGCGCAGGGCATCGCGATACAGAAAGTCGTGCTCAGGATGCCTGCAGCCGAAACACAGCAGCGATGTCGCAACAGTCTCGCCTGCTGCCCGCTGCGTAGCACGCTCCTCCAGGAAGCCCCGGAATGGCGCGACGCCCGTGCCGGCACAGATCAGCACCATCGGCTTGCTGGCGTCCGCATCGGGCGCGAATGGCGGGTTGGGCGTGCGCACCGTGGTGGCAATCTCCGCGCCGGCCTGCAACTGCGTCAAGTAGTTCGATGCCGTGCCGCGATACGTGCCGACGCCCGACCACGCCGGCCCCGACACCGTGCCCACCGTCAGCGCGGCCACATCCGGCGAAACACGCGCCGATGAGGCGATCGAATAGAAGCGCGGCCGCATCGCCCCCAGGCGCGCGAGGAAACCCTCCAGCGTCAATTCGATGGCAGGAAAGCGGATCAGCAAATCCAGCACGCTCACGTGCGCGGCCTGGATGTCCTGATCGAAGCGTTGCGCGGCCGCCTCCCCTTCGATCCACACGGCAAGCTGGCTGCGCGTGAACGGGCAGCGTGTGGTTGCGTGCAGCGCAGCGATGTCGCGCGCAGTCGCGGTGTCCTGCAGCTCGACAAAGTCGCGCAGCAACTGACGCACCGTCACTGGCTGGTTGAGCGGCAAGTGCCGCACATGGGCATGCTGCGCCGTCAGCGTGACGAGCGCCTCGCCTTCCAGGCCAAGCCGGGCGATGGCCGCCTCGACGCGGTCATCGGCGTTGCGTGGGTAGACAGCGAGGTGGTCGCCGGTAGCGTAGGTCGCACCTTCGGGCAGCCGCACGGTCAGGTGACGCGTCGGGCCGCGTGGTGCCTCCCGGGCGAAATCCCACAGGCCGGTTGGATCGCTGACGAGCTCTTCGTTGGCCAGCACGGTCATGCTGCGTGCCGCAACCGGCAACACGGCGGCGCGTACTGCGTCGGGGGCAAGGTATTGCACGCTCACGGCGGCAGCATCGGTCTGCACCTGACGCGTGCCGAGGGTGCTCCATAGATTGCGCGTCCAGGCATCGACGGCAGCATCGAAGCCGCCGTTGCCGTCGGCCTCGCCGCGCGGCACGATGGCTTGCGCGCCGGACGCGGCCAGCATCGCTTCCACACGCTTGGGAAACGCCTGGAACGCCGGCCACTGCGAATTGCCGCACCCCAGCACGGCATAGCGCAAGCCGGGCGCCTGCCGGACCAGCGCATCGGCCGAGTCGAGCCGCGCCTCCAGCGTGCGGGCACTGTCCGGCGCTCGGCCGTTATAGGTGGCGGCTACAACAACCAACGTACCCTGCTGCGGCAACGCATCGGCAACGGCATCCAGCGGCGCCACCTTGGCATCAAAGCCGACACGCGACGCGGTGGCGGCAATTTGCTCGGCAATGTCCTGGCATGTGCCGAGGCTGCCGCCGTACAGCACGTGCATCGGCTCCCCACCGCCGGCCAGCGTGGTTTGTGCATCGGCATCCACCGCCGAGTGGGCCTGCGACGGCATCGAAACCAGCAGCCGCTCGCGCGCGTTGCGCAGCCGCGCACGCAGGCGGAAGCCGTCCGGTTTGAGCGTCAGCGTCTCCTTGATGTGGAACGCATAGTCATGCGGATCTGACAGCGCAAAACGCTGCAGGATCACGGCCAGCGCCAGCTTGGCCTCAGTCAGCGCGAACTGGCGGCCGATACAGGCGCGCTCGCCGTTGCCGAAGGGCTTGTAGGCATGCGGGTGGATGCGGGCTTCGTTCTCGGGCAGGAAGCGGTCGATGTCGAACACTTCAGGGCGATCCCACACGGCGGGGTCGCGGTGCAAGGCCATCAGTAGCGTCACCACGCGCTGATCCTTGCGGATGGCGTAGCGGCCACCGATGCGCGTGTCTTCGTACGGCGCCACGCCAAAGCTGGGGGCCGTGGGCCACAGGCGCAGCGTCTCCTTGAGCACACGCTCGATCACGTCGAGCTGCGCGAGGTGCGCGTACTGCGGCACGGTGTCGCCCGGGAGTACGCGATCGACCTCGGCATACGCCTGCGCCAGAACGGCCGGGTGGCGCAGCAGCATGTACAGCGCGAACGTCAGCAGCCCGCTGGTGGTCTCGTGCCCTGCAATCAGGAAGGTGATGACCTGGAAGCGGATGTTGGTGTCGTCCAGCGGCAGGTCCGTCACCGGATCGCGCGCATTGAGCATCAACCCCAGCAGGTCGCTCGCCCCCATGCCGCCATCCTGCGCTTGGCGGCGCTTGCGGATCACCTCATCCACCAGCTGGTGCATGGCGGCCACGTCCTGCTCAAAGCGGCGATGGTGCTCATGCATGAAGCGATCTTTGAACGGCAAGCGTGTGAGCTTGCCCATTGCCTCGGACAGCACGCCCGCCATGGCTTCCAGGAATGGATGCAGCTCGGGCGTCTTGAACGAATCAAAGCGGTATCCGAAGCCGGCCAGCGAGATGGTGTCGAGCGTAAGCCGCGTCATGTCGTCGGCAACGGAGATGTCAGCGTCGGGGCCTTGGCGCGTCCATTTGTCGGCCAGCGCGTTGGCCACTTCGAGCATCACGTCGAAGTAGCCCTTCATGGCGCGCTGGCTGAAGGCCGGCAGCAGGATGCGGTGCGCCTTGCCCCAGTTGGGCTCGTCCTGGTGCGCGGTGAAGAGGCCGTCGCCAGCCCCGGCACGCAGGAAGGACAGCGGCGGGCCGATCAGCTTGCGAAAGCGCGTTTCATCGCACAGCTCGGCCACCAGATCGGCGGAATAGACGAACGGGACGCAGCGGCCGACAAAGTCGAGCTGGTACAGGCCTTGGGGAAACTGACGGCTGATCTCCAGAAACGTCTGGGCCACGCGGTCTCTGGGCAGTTGAAGCAGGTTGCCCAACCACGGCAGGCCCTTGGGCTGCGGGATGGGCTCCGCCGCTGCGGAGGAGGCGTTGGCGGGCAACTCGGAGGCAGAACGCATGCGCGGTCGACTGCGAAAATGGGTTGTCTGCCAATGTACGCGCCGCCCGGTGCAGTATCAAACGCCATCGCCGTGTTTGAATGCCGCCCCCTAAAAGTACATCGGGCGACCCGTGGGCCGCCCGATCTGGGGTACTGCAATGTGGTGATCAGCGATTGCGCTGCGACGCATTGAACGGCGCGTTGACCTGGGCTTCCAACGCGCGGATCTGGCGCTGCAGTTCGTCCACGCGGGCGCGGGCGGCGCGGCGCTCCGCATCCAGCGTATCGGCTTCGGCGCGGGCAACCTTCTGGCGCTCCTGCGCCTGGGCCTGCTGCTGGCGCTGGATGTCCAGGTCAGTCTTCAGGCCGCGCAGCTTTTCTTCCTGTGCGGCGATCTGGCGCTCGGAGCGCTCCTTCTGGGCTTCCAGACGGATGCGCTGCAGCTCCAGATCGGCCATCGTGCGCGTCTGCTTGGCGAAGTCGTTGTACAGGCGCTCGGCGGAGGCTTCGTTGGTGGTCTTGATGACGCGCCAGAGGTCCTTCTGCTGGAACAGCGTCACGTAATACGTCAGGTCGCTCTGGGCAAACAGCAGGCTGGCGCCGTAGGCCCCGTTGTAAGTGGTACGCAGTTCAGACAACTCGTGGGCCTGCATGCGACGCTGCAGATCCAGCACGGAACTGTTGCCGGCCCCATTGCTGACCGGGCTCTCGGCACGGGCGGTGCTGTTGCTGGCAGCGGGCGTGCTGGCGGCAGCCGTTGCGGTGGTCTGGCCAACGGTAGCGGTCAGTGCCGGCACCGACGCGGCTGCGGCAATCGGTGCGATGGCGGTGGGCGGCGCTGCCGGGCTCTGCGCCACGGCCGATGTGCAGGCGGTCCCGCCCGCCATGGCTGCCATCGCGGCCGCGATGGCCAATCCCCTCTGAAACGCCTGTTGCGACGCTTTCCCTGACTGTTTTGTTGTTGTCATCTCGACCCTGTGGATTCTGCGCAGGTGTTGCAGCCGAAAACTATACGCGATCCGCCGCCCGAGTGGCACGCTGGGGGCACCGTCGGGCGGGAGGGTGTTGTTTGGCGTCACTCCAGTTCACGCAACTCGGTTTCGCCGTCGGCGATCTGGTATTTGCGCATCTTTTCCCACAGTACCTTGCGGCTGATGCCCAGGGTGGCGGCGGTGTCCTGGCGGCGCCAGTTGTTGGCGTCCAGTGCAGCCAATATGCGGCGGCGCTCCTCATCGCTGCCATTGCCGCGATCGTGGCCGTTACCGCTATTGCCTCCATTGCCGCCATGGGTCTCGCGCTCGAAGGCGTCGCGCTGGAGGCCTGCAAACAGGGGCAGGATACGGGCTTCGTCCCAGCGGCCGAACTGGCGCAGGGTAATGCCGAGGCGCTCAGCCAGGTTGCGCAACTCGCGCACATTGCCGGCAAAGTACGCGCGGCCGACTGACGCCCTCACCCACTCCGGCACCGGCGGCATGCTCTCGTAGGTCTTGTCGCCCAGCAAATGCCGCAGGAAAGACAGCAGCAGCGCCACCTTGTCGTCTGCACCGCGCTGCTCCAGGCTTGGGATGCGCAGCTCGATCACGGCCAGGCGGAAGTACAAGTCTGCCCGGAACTGACCCCTGGCCACCATCTCGCGCAGGTTCTTATTGGTGGCCGCCACCAACCGGAAATCCAGCTTCACGGGTACAGTCGAGCCCAGCCGCGTGCATTCGCTGTCTTCCAGCACGCGCAGCAGCTTGACCTGCTGATAGAGCGGCAGATCGCCCAGTTCATCGAGGAACAGCGTGCCGCCGTTGGCTTGCTCGAAATAGCCGCGGTGCGCATACATGGCACCGGTGAACGCACCCTTGGCATGGCCAAAGAACTGCGATTCGAACAGTCCATCCGGAATGGCGCCACAGTTGACCGCCACAAACGGGCCCTTGCCATACATGCTGTTCTTGTCGTGCAGCAGGCGGGCGATGCGCTCCTTGCCAGCACCCGTCTCGCCGTAGAGCATGACGTTGCTGTCGCAGTCGGCAAAGGTGTCGACCTGCTCCAGCAGCCCGTGCATGGCGGGCGATGCAGCCACGAGGTCGCTCTGGTCTGGCGCCTGGTCTTGCGCCGACGACATCGATGGCAAGACCTTGCTGATCTGCGCGCGCAGCTCGGTGGCGCCAAAGTCCGGGCCAAGCACGTACGTATATTCGGGCGGGAAGCGGCTCGAATCATGCTGCGTGTCGGCCGCCACCCAGATCACAGGCATGCCCTGCGCTGCCTGCCAATCGAGCACCGTAAAGCCGCCGCTTTCCACCACCGACGCACTGATGACGGCCACCGCCGGCTTCAGGCGCGGCTCGGCCGGCTGGAAATCGATGCCGCCCGCGCGGATCACCTCCGCCCCAAACGGCGCCATGAACCGCGTTACGCGGTCGGCAATATCGTGACGACCTTCCCAGACGAATATCTCAAGCGTTTCGTACGCCCAGCGATCGGTTTTCATGTCGTCGCTTCCATGTCAGAAAACCAGCTCAACCGCATCGCAGTCGAGCGAGAGGAGTTTGATATCGGCATAGCCCACTTGGATGCCGAGGAGTTCGAGGAGAGGGGTCAGAATGGTATCGAGCGTCGTCCCGACCAGAGCCAACACGGGCGCAACAAGGAGCATGCCGGCTTGACCCAGGGGAATGGTTCCTACAAGCGGAAGCGTCGCGTTTAGCTGAACCTGCGTCAGATTGTTGTTCAAGATGGAGCCAAAGACGGCCTGCGTCGCAACACGGGGTGGAGAGTTACCGCTCGTATCCGTTTGGGGATTCAATCCGATCTGCGTTGCGGCAATTGTTTCGTCGCCCCAATTGGAGTTGGCGGTCGGTGACACGTTGGCTTTGATGCTTACGGCCCCGAGAAGCCCCAAATCCACCAAGGGCGCAGGAGATGCTCCCGCACAATTCATTGCACCACTGACCGCAGTATCCGCACCAGTTGCAATACACATCGACACAGGCTGCGGTTGCGCAGAAATCGTCGCTGTCGAACTCGTGCGAGGGACTGTGCAACTCGTCGACTTTGCGTGTGCTTGTGCTCCAGCCACTTGCAAGCCAATCGGCAAACTCACAGCAAGCAAGCCCGGGGCACCAACCACGACCCCCACTCCCAAACGCACCTGCGCCGTCCGCGCCTGCGTCTTCCACTGCCCCATATTCGGCCCCGAAAGAAATTGCCCCGGCGGTCCAACGGCGATGGTTGGCGGCTCAATGATCTTCAACGACAGCGTGACCGAACCCAGCCCGACAAGGTTCAACGTGACTGGCGCCACATTCACCGCTGACTGGCTATTGGCGATCTGTGCGGCGGTTGTCAGCAAATCGAGCACATTCACAGTGGCATTCAGCGCTGCTTGCTCATTGCCAGCGAGTGCCAGCACCGACAGCAGCCCCGGCGATGACGTGCCACCGTCGCCGATGTTGATCGGCACATTCAGGTCGCTGCCATACGACAGCGTATTGCTGGCCCCCGCCCCACCCACCGACACCCCCGCCAGCCCTGACTGCGACGCCACCGAGATCACACTGGTGAAGAAGCTGCCCAAGCTCGGCGACAGCGCCAGCAACTCCTGCATGGAGCCCGCTCCGAGCGCCACGGCCAGATCCGCAAGCCGGATGTTGGTCGTGGCCAGCCCCTGATATGAGGCGGCATCAAGGTTAAGGTTGGTGTGCAGCAGATACCCGAGCAGTTGGTTCAGCAATCCGTTGTTGACGGACGCCAGCCCCGAGCCGAGCGAGAACGATACGATGGACGTATTCTTCGCAATGGCCGTTGCCTGCAACTGGCGCTTCCCAACCAGGAAGAAATACGGCACGTTCTGCGTGATCGTCACCTGCGCAGCGTTGGTGTTGCCGTCCACGGCGGCTTGCGCAGTGAAGTACGTCGGCGCCGTGCCGGTACTGGCATCCCACACCCCCGGCACCACCGCCAGCGTGACGTTGGTGCCATCGACCGTCAGCCCGTTCTGCTGTACCGCAAGCTGCGCGGGAGGGGGCGTGTTGTTGAACAAATCCAACCGCTGCACAGCCGCAGTCGCCGCAAGATCCGCAGCACTCTGCAATGCCCGCTGCGAATAGAACAGGTTACCGAGGTCGACCGACACCAACACCGCCAGCCCGATCGTCGCCACAAAGGCCGCCGTGAGCACGCTGATGGCACCGCGCACGCGGCGGTGCAATGCGGCTGAATCACGAAGACGGAGAGCGCGCCGATTCACGATGGCAACTCAGCGGGTCGACGGTTGCGCCGCGTTGCCGGTGGAAGACCGCCCACCAGACTGCGCCTGCGTCATACCAGGCATCGGCCTGCTGAACGTTTCGAGATAACGCTGATACGCCAGCGATGCCTCTTCGCCGCGCAAGGGCGCCAACTCGCCCGCGTAAGTCCCTTCGCGCTGTGCCTTGAGCAGCGCGCGCGTGGCTACGTTGACTCTGCCATCAACCTTGGGCTCGGGCGCTTCGGCACTCTGTGGACCTGAACCGCTAAAGCCCTGTGCGGCCACCGCGCCGCTCGCCAGCCATGCAGCCATGCAGACGGTCAGGAGAATTCGTTGGATCATTGCGCAGTCTCCAGGGAGTCGAGCAAGCGCCCACGCTGAAATGCAAACGCTGCAGTCGATGGACGTGGGGCATTGGCAGCAGCCATGGCGGGCATGGCGCGCGGCACAACCGGCACGCTCTCACGGGCCAGACGCCGATCGCGCCAGGCGCTCTTCACGCGCACCACGTCCTCGTCGATGGCTTTGCGCGCGGTGGGGCTCAGCTGCGCATGTGCCGCCAGCGATGCCGCATCATCCTTGCGATCGTTCGCGGCCAGCCAGATGACCAGGTTGCCGGCGATCTTCGGGCTGGATCCCGCCATCTGCTGTGCCTGCATGAGCGGCACACGTGCCTGCTCAACCTCGCCGGCGCGCATCAGGGCGTAACCAAGATCGCTTTCGGTGTTGGCGTCGGTCGGGTTGGCCTGTGCGGCCACCTGCAGACAGCGCGAGGCTTCTGCAAAGTTGCCCTGCCTGCCTGCGGTGATCCCCAGACCGCGCCAGGCGCCCGCGTTGAGCAGCGCGCCCTGTGTGCCAGCACCCATGCTCGACGTGGCGGAAATCACTGCGCGGTAGCCCGCTTCGGCTGCCGCGGGCTGGTCGGTCTCACGCAGGGCGTCGGCACGCATCAGCAAGACTTCGGGCGCGCGGCCATAGCGCTGCTCGTAGGCATCGATATGCGCCAGTGATGCGTAGTACAGCCCCTGCTCCTGCATCTTGCGAATCAGCGACACATACGTTGCCGGGCTGCTGATCTCGGCCTTTTCCTCCGTCTGACGCAGACGGGCAACCTCAATGTCGGCCTCGGCGCGTCGGCTCATGTCGGAACCGGCCATCGAACCACACCCCGCCAGCACCGACAGCGCTGCCAGCGCGCAGGCAGTGCCCCCACGCATGACGTTCTGGATTGTCCTCACCTCACCCCCCTCCTGCGATATGTGTCAGGCTGCGCATCACGCCCATGAATCCGGGCCCCGCCGTGATGATCAGCAGCGCTGGCAGCAGCGTGATGACCATCACCATGGTCATCTTCACGGTCAGCTTGCCGATGCGCTCCTTCATGCGCGCGCGGCGGTTCTCCTGCAGGCGCAAGCCGAACTGGCGTAGCGGCTCCTGCACGGCGCCACCAAAACGGTCCACTTGCGTAAGCAGCGTGATGAGACCTTTCAAGTCTTCGCTGTCGAACAACAGAGAGATGCGCAATAGCGTTTGCTCGCGCGGGCGCCCCGACGCGAACTGCTGGTTGGCACGTCCGAACTCGCTGGCCAGCACCGGCAACATACTGTGGAATTCGCTGGCAATGACCTGCAGGCTCTGGTCAATCGACAGGCCCACTCCCTGCAGCAGCCGCAGCATGTCGACCATTGCAGGCAGTTCGTCATCGACACGGCGGCGGCGGTCTTGCGAGCGCTGCTTGAGAATCCACTTGGGCGCCAGATAGCCAAGCGCAAAACCGACGAACGCCCACAACAACCCCTTGGCCACGGTGGGGGCCAGGAGAAAACTCACCACCGCCAGCACGGGTGGCAGCACCATGCGCACGCCACCAAACAGCGTGCGGACATACTCGCCGTAGAAACCACACTCTTCCAGCAGCTTGCGATCGTCTTCGGTAACGATGCGCTGGCCCAGCGGCGTATCGATCCAGCGCTGACCAACCTTGGCGATCTGCTGCTGAAGTTGCTGCGCCTCGCGCAAGCCATGCACGCGCGGCTTGGCAGCCGGCGCCACCGGCACCGCAGATGCGCCTGACGCCGTCGCGCGCAAGTCAGACAACGCCGTGTCGAGCTTGCGTACGCTGCGCTGGCGCATCAGCACTGAGCGCACGGCAATGCCGCCAAACAGCAATACACCGGCTGCAGCTGCGGTCAGGCTGAGGGTGAGGAACACGTCGTCCATGCCGCCCCCTAGATCGACTTGGCCAGCTTGGCCAACGCCAGCGCGCCGATCACTTCCAATCCGAACGCCGCCAACATGAGCGTCTTGCCAAACGGGTCGTGCCACATCGACATCACATAGTTCGCGTTGGACATGATGATCAGGCCACCCACCACCACGGGCAGCAACCCGAGAATCCATGCGGACATGCGCGTCTCTGCCGACAGCGCCAGCAGTTCACGCTGGGCCTGCTCGCGGTCACGCATGAAGGCCGCCGTACGCTCCATCACGATGTCGGCTCGCCCACCGTAGCGCAACGACAGCCGCAGCACGGAAGCCACCAGGATCAACTCGTTGACGCGGTACTGCTGCCCCACGGCCAGCACCGCCGCATCCAGGTCCTTGCCCGCGCGCTGTATCTGCGCAGTGGCGACCAGGCAATTGCGCAGCGGCGGCTCAGTGTTGGCGCTGGCTGCCTGGAACGCTGCCGGCACCGCGCTGCCAATGGTCATCAGGCGCACCACGCCATCCAGGAAACCCGGCAACTGCCGCAACAGGCGCTCGTTGATGCGGCGGGTCCGGTTCCAGAACAGGAACACGGCGATCAACGCATACAGCCCAACAGCTGTCACAGCAGGGAGCAGCCCCGACACCGCCCACGCCAGCAGCGCGATCAGCACTACCGGCCCGATCAGCAATGCGTAGAAACGGCGGGTGGGCTCGATGTCGGCGCGGCGCAGCGCATCGTTCCAGGCACGGTTGAGGCTATCGGGCACGCTGGCCGGCACGACTTCCACATTCGGCTGGTAGCGTGCGTTGATCTGCTCAGTCTGCGCGCGCACGAACGAACGCGAGGCCTCGCGTTCACGGCGTCGCACGGCTTCCGACCACAGTATCAGCGCACCGCCAAACAGCAGCAGCGCCAGGCAGCCGAGCCAGAGCGTTGCGCTAGACATGGAAGCGGCCCCCGCCGCCAAGTCCACCACCCATGCCACCGCCCATGCCGCCTTCCAGACCCGCGTTGCGCATGCGCGCCAGCTTGGGCGAATGCGGTTGCAGGCCGAGTGCCGTCCATCGGTCCATCTCTTCGCCGTCGGGGCCGATATAGGGCTCGTAGCGATACAGTTCCTGCGTGGAGATGATGTTGTCGCCCATGCCGGTGATTTCCGTGACAGACAGGATGCGCCGCTTGCCGCTGGACAGCCGCCCAATCTGCACGATGAAGTCGATGGCGTTAGTGATCTGCCGACGCAGACTCACCTCGCTGCCCTGAAAGCCGGCAAAGCCGGCCAGCATCTCCAGCCGGTACAGGCATTCGCGCGGGCTGCTGGCGTGGATGGTGCCCATCGAGCCATCGTGCCCTGTGCCCATGGCCTGCAGCATTTCCAGCACTTCGCCGCCACGCACTTCGCCCACGATGATGCGGTCAGGACGCATGCGCAGGCTGTTGCGCAGGAGGTCGCGGATGCTCACCACACCCGAGCCCTCGAAACCACCCGGACGGCTTTCCAGGCGTACCACGTGGGGGTGATTGAGCGACAGCTCAGCCGTGTCTTCGATGGTGATCACGCGCTCGGTCGTCGGAATGTGATAAGCCATCGCGTTGAGCAGCGACGTCTTGCCCGAACTCGTGCCGCCGCTGACCAGGATGTTGCAGCGCGCCTGCACGGCGGCCTGGATCAGTGCGCCGATCTCCTCGTTCATCGTTCCAAGGCCGAGCAGGTCTTCCGGCTTGAGTGGATCCTTGCGGAACTTGCGGATCGACACCACCGGCCCTTCCAGCGCCAGTGGTGGGATGACAACGTTGATGCGACCGCCATCGGGCAGGCGCGCATCGACCATCGGGTTCGATTCATCCAACCGACGGCCGATCGGCGCAAGGATGCGGCGCACGATGCGCAACAGGTGATTGCCGTCAGAGAAGCGCACCGGAATGCGTTCCAGCATGCCGTGCCTGGAGACATACACATCCAGGTGGCCGTTGACCAGGATGTCTTCCACGGCCGGATCGCTCAGCAGATCCTCGAGCGGGCCAAAACCGGCCAGTTCCTTGGTCAGCGCCTCGGCAATCTGCCGCACCTCCGTCTCATTGACGGGAATGCGGCGCATGCGCGTGAAGCCTTCGACTTCCAGGTCGACAAAGCGCTGGATGGCAGTGCGCGACCAGCGCCCGAACTCGGCACCCAGCTCTTCGATGCGCGTGAGCAGATGCTCGTGCGCGGCTTCCTTGATGTCCTGGAAGGCCTGCGAAACTGTAAACGCGCCGTTGCTGCCCGCGTCCGCCTGGTTGGAGAACTCGATGGGTTGGGTCATGTCGCGTTCCGTTCGGTCGTACCGAGATCGAGCTCGGCGGCGTCTGCCGATTTACGTTTGAGGCGTCCGGCAAATCGCCCCCCCAGGCGCTCGCGCGCATCCGCCAGCCAGTCCGATACGCCCGAGGCACGCTCACCTTGCTGGGCATAGCGCAACGTCTGGGCAATCTGCGCCAGCGCGCGTACGTAGGCGTCGTTGGGGTGCGTTTCCGCCAGCATCGCGCCCTGGTTGGACGCAATCACCAGCGCCTGGCGTCGGCTCGGCACCGTCTGCACGGAGGAAATCTCCAGCCGCTCGGCAATCTGCGCCGCATCCAGCGACAAGCGCGTGTCGAACTTCGAGATGACCAGGTGCAGGTGGTCGCGGTCAATCTCGCGCTTCTTCAGTTCCTGCATCAACTCGGCGGCCGAGACGATGGCGCCCACGCTCTGCTCAGTCACCAGCATCACGTCGTCGGCAGCCTTGACCAGTTGGGCGATGAAGTCGATGTTGCCGAAGCCGCCCAAGTCCACGACCTGTAGATCGAAGAAGGTGCGCAGGCGGTTCAGCAGCCCCAGTGCCTCAGAGAACGAAATGTCTCGCATCTCCGCCAGCGAGATCGGTAGCGGTAACACCGCCAGCCCGTTCGGGTGGCGCGACAGCGCGGTCTGCACGAACACTTGGTCGAAGCGGCGCAGATTGCGCACAGCCTCCACGAAATGAAAGTTGGCCTGCACGTTCATGTACAGGGCGCCATCGCGCAACGGCTGACCGAGGTCGAGCAACATCACGTCGCTGGCAGACGTGCGGCGCACCAGCGTAGCCAGGTTAGTGGCGAACGTGGTGGCGCCCACCCCCGGACGTGCGCCCAGAATGGCCAGCACGCGGCCACGGCGCGTCGGCTCGGTTGAAGCACGTTCGGCCAGCAGACGGCGCACCACGCGCACAGCTTCGGCCGGAGCCCCGTCCACGTCGACGAAATCCTTCACACCGGCACGCAACGCGGCCAGCATCGCGCGGCCATCGGCAGCAGAGCCCACCGCCACCAGCGGCAACCCGGGGAACAGGCGCGTCAGCTGGCCAACCAGTTGCGTGGCCTCACCGATGGCATCCGTGCCCTCACCCAGCTTCTGATCCTGGTCAGGCACGTCGATCAGCGTGGGTGACGACGCGAAGCGCACGAACACCACCTCGGGGTTGACTGCGCCGATCTGCTCCAGGAAGGCGTCGTGGCCATTGGTTTGCGCCACCAGCACGCCCAGTTCGCGAATCGCGCCTGCCAGCCAGCGGTGTGCCGCCGCCGACTGTGCATCGCCATGGCCGCCACCGTGCAGAAGAAAGTAGTCCATGCCTGCCCCCTTCCCTTACCGCGAGAAACCCGGCATGGCAGCCGAATCGGCACTGCCCAGCGCGAACGGTCGCCAGAACGGCGCATCCGGCCGGTCGAGGTCTTGTCCGTTGGCTTGTCCTGGCAGCATCTTGTCGATCGGCGCATTGCGCGCCATCGGCTTGACAAGGTGTGGTGTGACGATGATCACCAGTTCGCGCTCGTCCTGGTTGTAATTCAACTGCTTGAAGAACGTCCCGATGACAGGCAAATCGCCCAGGAACGGCACCTTGTTGAGGTTGGATTGCGTTGAGCGGCTGACCAGCCCACCGATGATGAAGCTCTCGCCGTCACCCAGCTCGACGGTCGTATCGGCACGGCGCGTGACGATGGCTGGCACGGTTGCGCCATTGAGCGTGATGCCGCGACTGAAATCCAGGTCGCTCGCCTCGGGCGCCACCTTTAGGGCGATACGGTCTGCCGACAGGATCGTAGGCGACACCGTCAACCCAATGCCGAACGGCTTGTATTCAATCGTGGTGGTGCCCAACGACTGCGGCACGGGAATCGGGATCTCACCACCGGCCAGGAAGTTAGCGCTCTGGCCCGATAGCGCGACCAGGCTGGGCTCGGCCAGCACGCGTGCCAGGCCGTTCGACTCCATCAGGCCGAGCGTGGCGCCCAGGTTCCAGTGCGCCCAGCTATGGCTCCAGTTGGCCAGCAGGCTAAAAGCTGCACTCACCGGACTGCCACTGCCGCCAGACGAGATGCCACCGGTGGTAGTCCCAAATTTAAAGCCCGAATTCAACGAGAAACCGACCTGCTTGAGCACCGTCTTGCTGAACTCCACCACCCGCACGTCAACCTGCACCGTGCCCGGTACCCCGAGAGCAGTGGTATCGACCACGTTGCCGCCCTTGGGCTTTTCAGCGCCGGTGGCCGCCCCGCCCGCGCGGCGCGCGCGCGCCAGGGCATAGACATCCTTGGCCTGACCGGACACCACAGCGGTGTCGCCCTGTACATCGACATTCGGGTCTCCCGGGATGGGCGCCCCGGCATCCACTTGCACGTTGTAGGTGATGGCCGTCCCACCTTGCGTCCAGACCATCACGCTGGCCGCCCCAGGCTTCTTGGCGATGATCAGCAAGCTGTTGGCAGCGCCACGTCCCTTGAGCAGCAGCGCATCGGCGATATCCGGATTGCCGATGGCGATACGCTCGAGCGGTTTGCCCAAGCGAATCTCGCGCTGACTACCGGTCAGCAGATGCAGCATCTGCCCTGTCGACGCCGTTTCGGCGAAAGCCGTCGATACGAAGGCTGCCGATCCGATGGTCGCCAGTGCAAGCCCGCCCATCCAACCGCGAACCACGGCGGCATCAGTCATGTTGGTCCTCACGTTTACCTGCGCGGATGATCTCGACGCCGCTGCCGGCGTTACTGCTGTGTACGGCGCTGCGCGCGACCGTGGCCGGAGGCAGCGATTGCGTTTGCAGCACTGGGGCACGTCGCCCGTCAGTCGAGCTGGTCAGGCTATTGAGCGACACGCCTGCCTGCGCGACGTCCATCGGATTACGGTTGGCGGCGGCCAGCAGAGCGGCGTCCTGCGGCTTGACGGTCGGTTCTGCATCATCGGCAGGGTTGCGCAGGGCCAGCAGCAGGCGGCCGGATTGATGCGCCATCGCCAATCGGCTGACGGCTTCCACCGGCACCGACAGCACTGCCGTCCTGGCCGGCTCTGTCTTGCGCGACGCGGCGGCGCCATCCGGCGCCTTCTGGGGGCCTTCATTCACGGCCACGGTGCCGAAAGCCAGCACGCGCAGATGCGGCAAGAGCAGATTGGCTCGGCTGCCGTCGACCTCCTGGCCATCTTTGCGCATGACCAGGAAGACATCGACGTAGTCCCCAGGTTGCACGCGGTTGCCCACGCCGATCACCTCGTCCACCATGACAGCCACGGCACGCTGGCCAGGCGCGACCTGTAGCGCCAGACCCGACGACAGTTGTGAGCCGATAAGCGGCACGCCTACGCCGAGCGTCACGATCGGCTCGCGGCCGACCACCTTGCCCGCGTCGGAAAATCCATCATCCGGGTTGATGGGCAGCATCTCGACAGCCACGGCATCGGCACCGATCGGCTTGCCGGCTTCCAGCGGCTTGGTAGTTACCACCACCGGATACAGCGTCTTGCCGTTTTCATGCACCGTGACAGGCGCGGCGGGCTTGTGCGCGCTGCGCCAGGCCACGGCACCCAGAATGGCAGCAAGGAGCAGCAACGCGGCGGCGAACATCTGGAGGTGTTTGCTGGTCATCGAGGCAATCTGTCCATGCAGTCAATGAGAAAAATCGGCGGAGCCAGGACGCGTCACGAGCCAGGCACGAGCTGCACCACGGCCGAGCCCGTGAGCGTGGCCGGCACCGGCAATAGCGGAATGGCGGGCAGTAGCGGGCTGGAACCCGTGGTGACCGGCAGCGTGAGCACCACGCTCAGGCATTGCATGCTGGTCATGGTCGGACATGCCACCAGTGGCGCACCGCTCTGGTTGGTGGTGACCTGCGAACTGATGAACGGTGGCAGCGAAGCCGTGGCGGCTGTATAGGCGGCGGCCACACGCTGGGCGTTGGAAGGCTGGTAGCGCAGCGCGGCGCGGGCGCCTTCTTCGGCAGAAAGCGTCAGCACTTGCTGGACTGCGAAAATCAGGCCGTAGTAGGTGATGCCGAGCATCAGCGTCAGCAACGCCGGCAAAGCCACGGCGAATTCAATCGATGCCGCCCCTCGGTGGAAGCGCCCTCGGTAGGGGGCAAGCGATCCCCCTCTGCGCGCCAAGATGCGCACACTGTCCCGTTCCAATGCCGGCATGGCCGACTCCTTCCCTGTTAAGACTCGAACAGTCCGCTTGAACGGATCTTGTCGTCGACTACCGCACCGTGGGCACCGGCACTACATGCCCGGCAGCCAAGGCATGCGCATCTCCGATGGCACCCATTGCAGGCATAGCAAGCCAATCGCCATGTACGCCGCGTAGGGAATGCCGCGCCGCCCCGCTTGCTCGGTCTGCCAACGCGCCAACGCTGGAACCATCCGCATGACCATCCAGGCGGCCGGCGCAGACGCATCCATCCGACGCAGTAACAGGATTACCAGCGCATGGCCCCCAGCAAGCAGGCTGCCGATCAGCCAGACCGCCACCAGACCGTGCCAGCCAGCCAGCATGCCCGCCACTGCGAAGAACTTGACGTCACCCGCGCCCATCCAGCCGATGGCATAGAGCGGCAGGAAACACGCAAACGCAATCGCACCGCCCAGCAAGACATCACGCCAGTCGTGAGCCAGCGCCCAGATCGGCCCGAATGCCATGAGCACGACAGACAGCACCAGCCCTGCGGCGACGAGCCAGTTAGGCACGCGCCGCGAGCGAAAGTCGTATGTGATGGTGATAAGTGCGAGAAGCGCTACGCTCGTCCAGCCAGCGATTTCTGCTTCGCCAGTCAAGAGAACTAGCTCACTGGGCGCAGGCAGCCCCGTTCAACTTCGTGCAGACCGTCTGAAAGGCGGTTCTGATCTGCACGCCGAGGCTGCTGACAATCGTCACGATGACGGCGGCGATCAACCCGGCAATGAGGCCGTACTCGATGGCCGTGGCACCTTGTTCGTCGCGAAGGAACTTCAGAACGGCGTTTTTCATGATTGCTCTCCTGTTTGCACTCGCCCGCGGATGTCGTTGATCTTGACCAGCCTGCGGTGCTCCGGCCGCGACCAGTTCATATTGACGAATAACGGATAAAACGCTTTGTGATTTATAGCGATGACGCAATCGAAAGATAATATTTTCGCTGCGTCGACTTCGTTCCGCTAACGAAACGAAGGTGACATGCCATCAGACGGTCTTGGTCCCGCAAAAACGTCTAATGACCACCACACGCCCCAACCCGTTACCTTTTTTCTCGGAGTGTCACGTCTGTCACGTAACGTTCCGTAACGGTTTTATAGGCGCGTGGCGCCGCAAACAAAATAACTCAACTGAGGTACTTACTCTCAATTAGAGTGAAGTCTCTATTTAATTTTATTAAAAACGCGCCAACCCTCTGAAAACTAATGGAAATCCCTTAATGATCGGCAGCCTAGACCCATTATATGGGCGGGTTCTCCATTAATCCGGGATCGATCTGAACGCTCCCCATGCTCTGTCACGGCAAAAAAAGGATGCGCGAGCGACGGGAACACGCCCGCGCACCTTCAAGAGCACAGACAGGTACTGCTCAGTGCGCCAGGCTGCTTACGCCGCCCAGCAAGTTCGTAACAGGCGCTAGCGGATTGCTGCCCGAGGCCCCGCCGGCTGCGCTGGTCACGCCGCCCAACAGGCCTGTGATAGGCGCCAGTGGGTTGGAGCCACCCGCAGCACCGCCCAGCAAGCCAGTAACGGGGGCCAGCGGGTTGCTACCACCAGCGGCGCCGCTCAACACGCCAGTCACAGGCGCCAAGGGGTTCGAGCCACCGGCCGCACCGCCCAGCAGACCGGTCAGCGGTGCCAACGGATTGCTACCGCCAGAGGCGCCGCCCACCCCGCCGAGCAAACCACCCAGCGGATTGCTGCCCGAGGAGCCGCCGGCAGTGCCTACGCCACCCAGGGCCGCCACCGTCGTTCCGACTGAGGTGACCACCGGGCCCAAGCTCGAAACTACCGGTACGCCCGTCCCGGTAATGGTGTTGCCGGCACCGGCCACACCGCCGCCTACCGTACCCAGCAACGAGCTGAACGGGCCGCCCAGGCCAGTCATGTCGCCGCCCGATTGCGTGGCGTTGGTCAGCTGCGTGGTGACCGGCACGATGGCCGAGCTGGCCTGTTGCGTAACTTGTTGCACTGCGCCAGAAGACAGCGCGCTGCCCAGCAGCGTGCCGCCGCCAATCAGCGCCTGACCAATCTGCTGCACGCCACCGCCGACCGGTTGGGTGATCGGTGCGAGCGGCGCGCCCGAGCCTTGGCCCAGGCCCTGCACCAGCGTCCCAGCGCTTACCGCCGTTTGACCGACGTCCGTCACAACGTTGCCGGTGCTGGCCACGGTCGTACCGATCGGATTCGGGTTCTGGCCCATCTTGCCCAGACCAGTTTGTACGCCCAGACCCAGATCGCTGACGGCCTTGCCGGCGTTGCTGACCGTACCGCCCAGGCCGGCCTTGGCTTGGTCGGAAAGGCCCGGAATATTTGCATTCTGCAAGGTCGTGCCTAGGCTGCTGACGGCCTGCCCCGTCGCGACGACAGTGTTGCCGGTGCCATTGGCGACCTTGCCGACAGGCGTCACGCCCGTCAGATCGTTCGGGCTGGGGCCATTCGGCGAGCCTCCCGAACCCGAACCTCCCGAGGAACAAGCCGCCAACATGAGGGCAGCAACAGCGCACGCCAGCGGCGCAACGCGGATGGAGTGGCGAATGTGAGTCATGGTCCGTCCCCTTCTTTGCTTTGGTTGGTTGTATTACCTGATGTCTGCGCTCGGTACTGCGGACTGCGGACTGCGGGCCAGATTCTGCAATTGCCATGCCAATGGCATTAGAGCAAAACCTCGACTTTGGAAGAGTGGCGCCGCAACAAGCTTTGCAGGCAACACATCCGGCATTACCCGAATACGGCAGACGGGCGTTACGCGCAGAAAACCAGTGTTCCCGACGTTACGTTGTAACGTGACACGGAACATATTCGGTCCGGACATAACCCCAATAGCAAACGTTTTCCTCCCTCACCAGGAGGGAAGGGTAAATCCCTTGTTTCAGTTAGTTTTCACAATTCCTCCATTTTCTAGGGGTCAAATATATCGAATTCTTATAATCAATTACGTATGGCGTAATAATCCAAACATGGCACACCGTTTGCAGGGCTCCGCTACCCAAATCGACATTGGGACCATTTTCCAGCTGACAAAAAGCGGACTTTTTAAAACGGGAGAACGATCATGAATAAGAACATCAAGTGCCTGGCAGCCACGATGGCAAGCCTGTTGGTGTTGGGCGGTTGCGCCAGCTCCGGCTCAGGCGATATGGGTGGTTCGTTGGGGGGCTCTGGCTCTAACGGAACCGGTGGCTCCAATAACAACACCGGTGGCTCGACACCGTCGCCCTCGCCGTCGCCCTCGCCGTCGCCCTCGCCGTCCCCTTCGCCGTCCCCTTCGCCGTCCCCTTCGCCGTCCCCTTCGCCGTCCCCTTCGCCGTCCCCCTCGCCCTCGCCGACACCCGCTCCTGCGCCCCTGACGCCGACGGGCGTGATCCTCAACAACACGGGCAACGTCGTCACGGCTGCCGGCTCGACCGTCAGCGGTATCGGCTCGGACATCAAGAATGCGCCGCTGCCCTCGCAACTGAGCGGTGTGCAGAGCGGCCTGGGTGGCGTGGTAGATAACGTCGGCTCGACAGTTTCTGCACTGGGCACCGGCGTGCAGAATGGGCTTGGCAGCATCGGCCGCAATACGAATCCGGTTGGCACCACGGTGTCGAGCCTCGGCAACGTGGTGACGGGTGCAGGCAACACGGTCACCAGCGCCGGCACGCTGGTGAACAATCTGGGGACCGGCCCGTTGGCGCCGCTGGCTCCGGTGACGACGCCACTGGCTGGTGTGGTCACGCAAGTCGGCCAAGCCTTGGCCAACGGCGGCGGCACGCTGGGCACGGCACTGTCGACAGGCCCCGTACAGCAGCTCACGCAACAACTCAGCACAGCCATCGTGCCGATCACCTCACAACTCACCGGCGGCACGCAGACACTGGGCGCGACCTCGGGCCTGGGTTCACCGGGTAACACGCTGCTGGGCCAGTTGGGAGGCGCACTTGCCAACGGTGGTAGCGCCATCACCGCAACCCATGCACCGGTCGTCGGCAACCTGGGCGGTGTGGTGACGGCGGTGGGCAATACCGTCGGGGCGCTGGGCGGTGCGGTGTACTCGCCGACGGCATCGCCGAGCAACCCGTTGGCACCGATTACCAGCGCACTCGGCGGCTTGGGTGGTACCGGTGGTAGCAATCCGCTGGCACCCATCACCGGCGCGCTTGGTGGCCTGACGGGCGGCGCAACGGGCGGCTCCAACCCGCTCGCCCCGATCACCGGCGCACTCGGCGGCTTGGGTGGTACCGGTGGTAGCAATCCGCTGGCGCCCATCACCGGCGCGCTTGGTGGCCTGACGGGCGGCGCAACGGGCGGCTCCAACCCGCTCGCCCCGATCACCGGCGCACTCGGTGGCTTGGGTGGTGCCGCTGGCGGCAGCAACCCGATCAGCTCAATCACTGCGCCGGTGGGCACGGTCGTCACCACAGTGGGCAGCGGCCTGACGTCGGCCGGTGCCACAACGCCGCTGGCCCCGGTAACGGGCACAGTCGGTGGCTTGCTGGGCACGGTGGGTGGCGTACTGGGCGGCACGCGTCACTGATTGACACGCAGTTCAACGCACGGCGGATCGGTCTGACCAGCCGGTCCGCTGCAGCGTTTCAAACGCGCTGATGTGGCGCCAAATGGCGTCATTGCTGGGCAAACGGGCACCGGTTAACACACCATTGGTATCAACCAGGGCGTTGCGCCGCGTGAACGTTGCCTCTATGTGTTTTGTTGTAAAGCACTATGTCTCGCGGTTATCGTTCCATGCAGTGCGCAACCATGCGCAGCGTCGACCGGCCCGGACCGGCTGAACGCTTCACTGCAGAACAAACACCACGGAGGAGACACGCGTGCGGAGCACCACGATGCGGTTAGCGCTGGCCACAGGCGTTGCATTGACCAGCCCGGCGTTGAGCTGGGCCCAGAGCAGCCCCACCCAAGGCAATCCGATCGACACGCTGCCCAAGGTCGATACCTCCCGCCCACCCGAGCAGAAGATTCAGGTGCAAGTCCAGCGGCCAAACCCGGCGCTGGACAACCTGCTCGCCACGCATCTCACGCCCACCAAGTTCCAGATCGAAGGCGTCAAGGCGCTGCCGTTTCCCGAAATCGCCGCGCACTTCGCGCCGATGGCCGGGCACGACGTCACCGTCGCGCAGCTGTTGCAGGCCGCCAACGAGGTCACCAAGCTGTATGCCGACCGCGGCTATCCGCTCTCCTTCGCATTCGTGCCTGCACAGACGTTTGAGGGCGGCGTGGTACGCATCACCGTGGTGGAGGGCTATGTCGCGCGCATGCGCATCGAGGGCACGCCCGGGCCACTGGAAGGTCGCCTGCGCGAGATCTCGCAGCGGTTGATGGACGAGAAGCCACTGCGCAAAGAGACATTTGAGCGCGTGACCGGCGTGCTGGCATTGCAGCCCGGCGTGCAGATCACCGCGACCGTGCAGCCGCCCACCACCACCGATGGTGCTAGCGAGCTGGTGCTCAACGTCAAGCGGCAGCCCTACACCATCGGCACCGGCGTCGAATACCGCTCACCTGGTGTGCGTGCAGTCATCACGGGCACACTCAACAGCGTGACGCCGCTCGGCGAGCAGATCACGGTATCGACGCTGCAGCCGCGCGGGCCGGATCACGAAACGTTCTACTCCGCCACCTGGGCACAACCGATCGGCACCGACGGGCTGCTGGCCAAGTTCACCTGGTCGCACTATCGCGGTATGCCCGAGAACCTGCCGCTTGAGCAGCTCGGCTATCAGTCGCGCTACTTGACCGACACGCAACGGCTGGGCCTGTCGCTGAGCTATCCGGTGCTGCTGTCGAACACGCGCAGCCTGACGGTTACGGGCACGTTCTACGGCAACGACGACAAGCAGCAGTACTCGCCGCAGAATCCCGCCCTTCCGCAGACCGAGCTGGATGCCAAGGTGCGCGTGGCCGGCGCCGAAGCGCTGTACACCGAAGTCAACCCGGGCGAGACGCGTCGCGCATCGCTTGGCCTGTACCAAGGCATCAACAGCCTTGGGGCGGGCAAGTCGGCCAACAACAATGTCGACTTGAGCTTCCTGCGCACGCGCATCACTGCCAGCGAGGCACACGACTTGCCGCTGGGCTTCGGCATCGTGGTCTCGGGTGCGGCGCAATACAGCGGTGCAGTACTGCCGTCTTCGGAGCAGATCAGCTTTGGTGGACGCTTCTTCGGCCTGGCCTATCCGGCCGGCGAAGTGGCAGGCGACCGCGGCTGGGGCGCGTCGGTTGAACTCAACCGCATGTTCACGGTATCGATGGAGTACCTGAAAACCGTGCAGCCCTATGTGCTCTATGACACGGCCAAGGTGTACTCGAACGGGGGCACGCTGGTGCATGACCAACTCGGTTCCATTGCGCTGGGCGTGCGCTTCTCAGACCGCAAGTACTACACGCTGGACCTGGCGGTTGCGCGCCCAGTGGGCGACAAGCCAGTCAACACGAGCTCTCGCAGCCTGCGCTTCACCGCTGCCTATACGTACCAGTTCAACTAGTCACAGGTACAAGGCGTTGAATAGGTTAAGAAATTTTGTATATTTTTTATATTTTCAGCGCTGAAAGTCACCCATACTCCCTCCCAAAGGGGGGGATACAGCACTGCCGGAATTTGGGAGCATCAGAAGCGGAATGTTAAGTTTTTCCAAAGAGTTGCCGATTACCAAGGAAGTCGCGCAGAAGAACAACAATCAACACAGCGACAGCGGCCAACAGCACGTCAGGCCGCAACACGCCGATGGCGAGGGTCAGTCCCCTCAGCCGTCGCAATACGCACCGGGGGCCACCATGCTGCAACGTCTATCGGATGACGCAGAATTTCATCGACTCGTCGATACCATCTACGAGGCGGTGCTAGACCCCGCGCAGATGCCGATTGCCCTGGCCTTGCTCTCCGTCTACGCAGGGGCCGAAAGCGCACATTATTTCGTCTGGGACAAGCACACCGACGCGCCGCGCCAAGGCGTTTCGTCGGGCTGGTGCCAGAACTGCCCCCAACCGGGCCACTGCAACGCCTTCTGCCAAGACCCTCAACTGCTGCACACCCCGCAGGCCGAAGACGCGCCTGCGCGCGGCGTGACGTTGATGGACACGCCGGACCTGAGCATCACCATGCGCCTGCGCACGCGTGACGACACCTCGGAGGTGAGCGCCGCCGAGCGCGAAGAACGTCTGCAGCGTGTTCTCCCCCACCTGCAGCGGGCCGCCCGCATGCAGCAGCGCAATCAGGAACTGAACGAACTCGCCGCACTCGGCATGGCCGGGCTGGATACGCTCGACTTTGGCGTGATGGTGATCGAACGCAGCATGCGCGTGAAATACGCCAATGCATGGGCGCGCACGATGACCGCAGAAGACGACCGCCTGTCGCTCGATGGCGGCATGTTGCACTCCGCTGAGCACACGCATAACGCAGCACTACGCAACCTGATCGAACAGGCTGCCGGCTCGATGGGCGTGCAAGGCGCGGCTGGCTCGTGGATGTATCTGGCACGTGATGGGCGCCCTGTCCCATTCATCGCCACCCCGCTTGCACCGTCCGATGCCATGCGCTCAGCCTGGGCCGCCCCGCTGGCCCTGGTGCTGGTAGGCAATTCCGAAGCGCGCTCGGTCATGGATGCAGGCGTGCTCGCCTCGCTCTTCGGGCTGACGAACAAGGAATGCATCGTCGCCGCGCGTCTGGCCGCCGGCGAGACCCTGCAGGAAATCGCCGATCGCGAATTCCTGTCTCTGCACACCGTGCGCGTGCACATCCGCGACATCCTGCGCAAGACCGGCACGCATCGCCAATCCGAACTCGTACGCCTGCTGCACCTGCTACCGAGCGTCGACTTGGAACGCGCCGGAGCCGCCACCCCCGCCTCACGCCGGCGCACTCGCCTGAACGCCTGATCCTCATCCGCAATCGCGGGCATACAGCCATTCGCGTATACCCGGGTCATGTGCCCGGTTTTTTTGCCGATGCATTAGGACAGGCGCGGAGCCGCCGCAACTGTTCGATACAGTGCAGTAGCCGCAGATTATTCCTACGCATTCTGTGAATAGCACGCAACAAGCTGGCTTTTTCGCCGCCTGAAACAGCAGGCTTTTGCGCTATCCTCGCCGCAAAACACAGACAGGTGCCGGTCGAAAGTCGGGGGGCCGCACCGAATGCGCTTGCATGCATAACGATTTCCATATTGCGCTGCTGCTGTTTGCGTGGGTAAGCACGGGCTTAACCACGTTTGCCGCATTAGACGCTGCGACACGTCTGCCGGGGGGCTCGACGGTCGCAAAACGCCGTAGCTGGCGCATTGCCTGCGCCAGCATTCTTGGCATTGGCCTATGGTCGGGGCTGTGGCTTGCCCAGGTCGGCCTGCATCGGTCATTGGCCGCGCCGCTCACGGCACCCATTTCTGCCACGCTCATGACCGCGTTGGCAGCTTCACTCGCTGCATTCCTGATGGTGTTGCCGGATACATCACCGGCCATCGCCGGACAGCCGCCGCATCGCCATCGCATCGCCATCGGCGCCATCGCACTTGGCATCGGGTTGATGATCGCGGAGTTGTATCTGGCACGCCCGTGGGTGCACGACGATGCCCTCTCGCTGCAACGCACACTCATTGGCTGGGGCGGTGGCATCCTCGTGCTCGGCGCAGGCTCCTGCTTGGCGATGTGCATGGCCTTCCATCTACCGCCGGCACAGCGCCGTGCCGCAGTCGGGCTGCGTGCGCGTGCGGCCGCGGTGCTGGCAACGTCCACCGTGCTGTCACTGGCGGCGTGGCCATCAGCCAGCACCTGGCCCACCGACGAAGCGACCATGCTGCACGTGGTGCCCGTCATCATGCTGAGTGCCGGCGGCGTACTGCTGGCGCTCGGGCTGCACGCCGTGCTGATCATGCTGGAGACGCGCGTCGATTCCGCACAGGCCCATCTGGCGGCGTCGCTGGCGCGCGTCGCGAATCAGGCACCCACGCCGCAGCATCACGATGCGCTCACCGGCTTGCCCAATCGGCTTCAGCTTCGGCAATCGCTCGATAGCGCAATCCTCTCGACGACACGGCGAGGGCGTCCCTTCGCCCTCTTCTGCCTGGACCTCGACAACTTCGGCCAGATCAACGAGCAATACGGCCGCGCCACGGGCGACCGCGTATTGCAGATCATCGCCGAGCGCCTGCGCCAGACGATGCGCGGCGAAGACATGGTCGCCCGGCTGGGCGGCGATGAGTTCGCCATTCTGGTTGAAGGCCTCACCCTGCCCGAGGCGGCCGCCACCATTGGCGACAAGCTCCTCTTCCGCCTGCGCGAACTGGTGGAAGTCGACGGGCGCCGCCTGCGTGCGACGGCCAGCATCGGCGTGGTGATCCATCCGCACAATGGCGCAACGGCAGATACGCTCCTGGAGCATGCGGACGCCGCCATGTTCGATTGCAAGCAGTCCACCGGCAATGCTTACCGCTTCTATGAGCCGCGCCTGAACACGACGGCGCATCGCGTGTTGCAGATCCAGCGCGCGCTTTCGCATGCGGCCCTGAACGGCCAGCTATCGGTGTACTACCAGCCCAAGTTTGATGCGTTCACGCAAGAGATGACGGGCGCGGAAGCGCTGCTGCGCTGGAACCACCCGGAACTCGGCCCCGTGTCACCCGCCGAATTCATTCCCCTAGCCGAACGCACCGGCACCATCGTCGAGCTGGGTGACTGGGTGGTCGAAGAAGTCTGCCGGCAGATCATGCATTGGGATGCCGCCGGCATGGCCCCGCAGCGTATCGCGGTCAACCTCTCGCCGCGCCAGTTCCAGCAGCCGGACCTCGTGCAGCGCCTGTCGCAAATCCTGCATCGCTATCAAGTGGGTGCACACCGGCTGATGTTCGAGATTACCGAGACCGCCGCCATGCGCGATGCCAGCCAGAGCATTACGGCAATTCGGCAGATCCAGGCACTCGGCATTGAGGTGGCCATCGACGATTTCGGCACTGGCTACTCCAGCCTCAGTTATCTGCAGCGCTTCCGTGCGCAGCAGATCAAGATCGATCGGGCATTCGTCTCCGCGCTCGACGACAACCCGCCCGAAGCGGCCGCCATCATCCGTGCCATCTGCGCGATGGCGCATTCGCTGGATATGACGGTGGTGGCGGAAGGCGTGGAAACCGAGGCGCAAATGGAGGCCTTGGTGAATCTGCACTGCGACCAGGTACAGGGCTATCTGTTGGCGCGCCCGTTACCGGCCAAGGATTTTCAGGGCTTGCTCGAGGGAATGCTATTCGCGTGAAGCAATTGTAAAAATGCGCCATTTTGATGCATTTTTCATTTCCCTTTCGAGAACCTTTCAACGCGCGTTCGAAAGCTTTTCATCAAATCGGCACGCGGTGCGGCTGCCGAAGCAATGAAGCAATCACATAAAAAAAATGTGGGCCGTGCACGCTCAATGCTTCTCGTTGGCATTGAACACACGTCGTAGCGTGGCCTCTCACTTCTTCATATGTTCACAATTTCCACTGCTCCCCGACAAATGGCCACACCATGCCGGTTTGTGCAACGCCAGCTGCGGCGCAAAATCCACGCCGTTGACATGAGGTCTTAACGAAATTCATTTCACTCGGTCAAAGTCGTTATAATGCGGTGGGCTACGGGGAGCGTGCCCATGTTTCAATTGCAAAGTTGAGGAATCCATAATGCCGACTTACAAGGAAATCGTTCAGAAGATCTCTGAACTGCAGCGCCAGGCCGATGAACTCCGGGCAAACGAACAGGCGACGGTGATCGCCGAAATCAAGCAGAAGATCGTGGAATATGGCCTGACCGCCGATGACCTCGGTTTTGGCGCCAAGGGTGCAGTGGCTTCGAAGAAAGCCGGCCGCAAGGTGCCGGTGCGTTACCGCGACAACAGCGGCAATACCTGGACAGGCCGTGGCAAGCGTCCGGGCTGGCTGGTCAAGGAGTTGTCGTCGGGCCGGAAGATGGAGGATTTTCTGGTCGCCTGACCCCGATGTAAAAGCAGCACATCCGAGTCCGCACAAAGAGGCAACCGGAAACCACAAAAGACAAGGCCGGCGATATTGCCGGCCTTGTTCATTTGCGCTGTACCTGTCCCTCGCTATACCTGAAAGCGCCCCACCGCCGAGCGCAGCAATTGCGCCTGCTCTTCCAGCGAGAGCGCCGCAGCCGCAGCCTGCTCCACCAACGCGGCGTTCTGTTGCGTCACTTCATCCATCTGATTCACGGCCTGATTGACCTGCTCAATGCCCGAGCTTTGCTCGTCGGATGCAGCAGAAATCTCACCCATGATGTCGGTCACGCGCTTGACCGCCACCACCACTTCGTCAATCACGGTGCCGGCTTCCTGCACCAGCGCCGAACCGTTCTGCACCCGCCCGACCGAATCGCCGATCAACTCCTTGATCTCCTTGGCGGCACTGGCCGAACGCTGCGCCAGGCTACGCACCTCGCCTGCCACCACGGCAAAGCCACGGCCTTGCTCGCCGGCACGCGCGGCTTCCACCGCAGCGTTGAGCGCCAGAATATTGGTCTGGAACGCAATACCTTCGATCACGCCAATGATGTCGGCAATCTTCTTGCTGCTCTCGTTGATGCCCGACATGGTCTCGACCACGCGCCCGACCACCTCACCGCCCTTGACGGCAATGTCCGATGCGTTGACGGCCAACGTGCTGGCCTGACGCGCATTGTCGGCGTTCTGCTTCACGATCGACGTCAGCTCTTCCATGCTCGACGCCGTCTCTTCCAGCGACGATGCCTGTTGCTCCGTGCGCTGTGAGAGATCGGCATTACCGGCCGCAATCTGTTTGGTTGCGCTGGCAATGGAATCAGCCGAGTTCTTGATGTCGCTGATCGTGCCCGTCAATTGCTGCTGCATCTGCGACATGGCGAAGAGCATGCTGTCGCGATCGCCTTGGCGCGTCTGCACACGCACCGCCAGATCGCCGCCCGCAATGCGTGCGGCAACGTCTGCGGCATACGCCGGCTCACCACCCAGCTGGCGCTGCAGGCCGCGCGTGACGACCACCACGACCACGGTCATCAGCAGGCCAATGCCCAGCAACAAACCAAGCGACTGCATGAGCGAGGTACGAAACGCTGCATCCACATCGTCGATATACAGCCCCGTCGTCATGGACCAATCCCAGGGCTCGTAGTACGAGACGTAGGTCAGTTTGGGTTCTGCTTTGTCGCTGCCGGGCTTGGGCCACAGATAACGCACGAACCCGCCGCCGGCCTTGGCCATCTGCGCGATATCGACAAACAGGTGCTTGCCTTCGGGATCGGTTGCGGCAGACATGTTCTTGCCCACCATCTCAGGCTTGATCGGGTGCATGACCGACACGGTGTCGGTTCTCGACAGCGAGAAGTAGCCGTCGGTGCCATAGCGCATATCCTTCAAGCGCGCGATGGTCTGGGCCTTGGCCTCGTCCACCGTCATCTTTCCGTCTTGCGCCAGTTGGCCGTATTCCTTGATGACGCTGAATGCGGTGGCGCTGACATTCTGGAGATCGCGCTGCCGCTCCTCCATGCGCACGGTGCGTGCGCTCCATGCACTCCACAATGTGATCACAAGCAGGCACAGCCAGCTCAGGACGAGCGGCAACCACAGCTTCTGCCGAAGCGTGAGTCGGTTCATCTTCCTTCCTCCAAGCGTTTCTTCTTGTCCGCGTGATGCTGGCGGCGCTCCCCGGCGCGATTGCACGCGCTCTTTATGCGCTATCGGGCGGGCCTGAAGAAAACTTGAGTACTAAGAGCGATCAACTTCAGTAAAGACGAAGCGACCTCAACGCAGCGCGTTGGGATTGATGCTGGGCAGTGTGCCGTTGTTGGCGGGCGCAGGCGCGGGCTCGGTCGGCGCAATCACTGTGGTGGGCACGCGCGAGGCATCGGGCGCATTGTCCAGCGGCGACCACGACTCCCACAGACCTTGACGACGATGCGTTTCAGGCGCTGCTGTGGACTCGGCAATTTCTGGCAAGGCAGTGGTTGCTGTGGCTACTTTTTGTGCCGATTCGACATGCGAGCCAGCCATGCGTGTGGCACGGCCGCCTGCATCACGCACCGCCACGCCGTGCGCAATGATCTGGCGATAGCTGCCATCCCTGTGTCGCATGCGGAACTCCGCAGCGTAGGCGGAGGCGTTGCCGTCGACATGCGCCTGGATGCGGTTGAGCACCAGCGGCAAGTCATCCGGGTGCACGAGGCGCAGGTACTCACTGGTACTCGGGCCAATTTCCTTGAGCGTATAGCCGAGCATGGCCGCAAAGCGCGTGGAGAACTGCGCGCTGCGCGTAATCAGATCGAATTCCCACAAGCCGACATCCGCACCATCGAGCAGCAATTGATGACGTGCGGCCAGTTCAGCCTCGCGCTGCCGATAGCTCTGCTCCAGATCGTTGAGCGCCTGCATCGTTTCCTTGCGGCGGCGGATCTCGCGGGTGGCAATTGCGGCCGAGGTGTCACCCGATGCGCGGTCACGGTAACCGAGCAAGAAGCCGGCGAGCACCGTCGCCATTGCCCCGCCAGCCAACAGCAATTGCAGCCAGGCAGGCACACTGCCGACAGGAGCCAATGACGAATCCACCAACGAAGCCGCATACACCGCGTCGATGGCCAGACCGATGCCAAACAGCACACTCACGAACAGGCTCACGACAGGGCGACGGACAGCCACCCCCGTCGCACCTGATTGCGCCGACAGCGCAAACTGCAACGCCGCAGCACAGGCCGCCGCCGACAGCAACATGACGATGCCGAGCACACCGGCATCTGCCCAGGCCATCGCATCGAAACTGGTGATGCCCGCCAGCAGCAACACCACCACGGGGCCGCTGATGCTCAGCAACATACCCAGCAGCACCGCACGCACAGTGCCCGCCCGACCACCCAGCACGCACCACAACGCGGCCACCGCAAGGCTCCAGCAAAACGATGCCAGCGTCATCACCTGCGGCACAGCGCCCTGATGCAAAGGCCAGCGGGCAACCAGCGGCAGCAACGGCACCGTCCACAACGCAATCGCACAGAACAACGCGGTCATCACCAACGGCAACCGAGAGCGCATGGCACCAGCACTGCGCAGATCGTCCAGCAAACGCAACAGCAAGCTGCCCGCGCCGCATGCCACGATCAATGGCAACAATGCGCCAGCAAGCCTGCCGGTCAGTTGAGCAACAAGGTGAGCGACGTCATCCACTGCGGGGTGGTTCCAGTTCTGCGGGTATCAAACAGCGTCGTGGATCAGCGGGACTGAAAGCCATCCGGGTTCATGCTTTGCCAGCGCCACGAGTCTTCGCACATGCGCTCGATGCCGTATTGCGCGCGCCAGCCCAGCATCGATGCAGCGAGCGCTGGATCGGCGTAGCACGCGGCGATATCGCCAGGGCGGCGGTCCACGATCTGGTACGGAACCGGGCGGCCGCTCGCACGCTTGTAGGCCTCAACGACTTCCAGCACCGAGTAGCCGCGCCCAGTGCCCAGGTTGACGGTAAAGCCACGACCATCGCGGCGCAGCACATCAAGCGCCGACAGATGCCCGCGCGCCAGGTCGACCACATGGATGTAATCGCGTACGCCAGTGCCATCAGGCGTGGGCCAATCGCCGCCGTAGACGGAGAGCTTCTCGCGCTTGCCAATGGCCACCTGGGCCACGTAGGGCATCAGGTTGTTCGGAATGCCGCGTGGGTCTTCGCCGATCAGGCCGCTGTGGTGCGCACCCACCGGATTGAAGTAACGCAGGTAGGCAATCTGCCAGGCGGCGTTGGAGACCTCCAGATCGCGCAGCACCTGCTCGCCCATCAGCTTGGTCTGGCCGTAGGGGTTGGTGGCCGACAGCGGAAACGACTCGGTAATCGGCACCGTATGCGGATTGCCGTACACGGTTGCTGACGAGCTGAACACGAGTTGACGCACATTGGCATGCGCCATCGACGCACACAGCGTGACCAACCCGCCGATGTTGTTGTCGTAGTAGGCCAGCGGCTTCTGCACCGACTCGCCCACCGATTTGAGCGCCGCGAAGTGGATGACGGCCGAGATGCGTGTGCTGGCAAAGAGATCGTCGAGCAGGCGGCGGTCACGCACATCGCCCTGTACAAACTTGGGCGTCTTGGCGGTGATCTGCTCGATGCGCGAGAGCACGGCCGAGCTGCTGTTGCACAGATTGTCGAGGCCGATCACCTGATAGCCCGCATCCAGCAATTCAACCCAGGTATGCGAAGCAATGTAGCCGGTGGCGCCGGTCAGCAAAATGGTTTCTGTCATTGGGTGCGAGGTATCGAGAAAGAGGTCGTGGCGTGCCGATTCGAGCGCGGCATCGGGTTCACCGCATCGATGCAACCGGTGCGGCAGAACAGCGCGATCATAGCAAGCCGAACGCCGGATTGCGGGCAGTTTGCAAGCGATATTGCGCAAAAAAACCGTGCTACGAAGCGGTGCCCTTGCGCCCATCCGGATGGGCTGCCGCCTGCCAGTCGGCGTACGCCGAGCGCAGACGCCAGGCCGAGGTCTGGTCTCGCAAGCCCAACGCGTACCCCACCTCGGCAGGGGCGGCACCCGCATCGAACAGCGCCGCCGCGTAGCCGTTGCGCAGGGTCTGCGGCGAGAGCCGCTCGCTGCGGTGCACCAAAGCCGGCAGCGCCGCCAGCCACGCCTCGACGCGACGGTAGACCGAGGCTGCGTGCATGACGCGCCCACCCGCATCGGCCACGAAGACACGCTCGCCAGGCACCTCGGCGTGACCGCGCACGGCCAGCCAGGCCGCCAGCGCGGGGCGTGCGCTCTCCAGCAGTGGGGCGTGGTAGGACGGGCCGCGCGGCGGCTCGACAGTGATGTTCTCCAGCGCCGCATCCACCTGACGCAGTAGCAAGGACTGCACCTGCGCGACTTTCAGCCCCGCGCCATGGCACACCGCCACCAATGCCCTGTCGCGCGCCAGCTTGAACGCACTGGCGTTCGCAGCCGCTTCACTCGCCCGCGCGCCCACCTCCAGCGAGGCTTCGATCGCGACACGTTCGGCCGTCGAGAGAAAGGTGGTCGGATCGTTCTCACCCTCTGCCAGCTTTTGCTGCACAGCAGCGCTGGCCGGGTTGTGCGTGCCCGGGTTTGGCGTTCCATTTGGCAGCAATTCGAGCTGGTGGAAGACACGTTCGATCAGGCGTGCATACCGATACCGGTGCAGCTTGGTCAGTCCTGACTCATCCAGGAAGGCGGCGATGTCGCCAGCGCTCCAGTCCGCCAACGCACGTTGGCGCGATTCCGCCCAGCGCAGCCATTTGCGCCACATCGCGCGGTACACCGTCGCCGACGATTCACGATAGCCGCGTGCGGCCAGCCAATGCTCGAAGGCCTGCGCGGGCTGGTCGACCCAGTCCTGCAGGGTCGGCTGGAACAGGTCAGGGACGGGCGTGGCGGGCGGCGTTGGATTGACTGACATGCAGGAAAAACGGGCGGGGCCGAACGTTTCGCGTATCCTGCCGAGCGTAACATGCCGTCATCAGCTCCCTCGCGGACCCCATCGTGAAGAAAACCGACCTCGAAAAACTCAAGGGCCTCAAGATCGCCAACAGCCTCAAGCGCGACAGCCAGCGCGCCGGCAAGCCGGGCCAAGGCACCGGCCGTGCGATTCCCCAGAACAAATTGCTGAAGGCGCTGCTTGGCAAGCCAGCCGAAGACGACCCGAAGAAATCCTGACGCGCGCCCCACACATCTAGAGCCCCGCCCTGTTGTTCCAACGGGCGCTTGGGTGCTACCGTCCGGCGCGTTTCCACATTACGTGACGCGCCGGCCATGTCCTCCTCCACGCCCTCCTCGCCGTACCCCCACCTGCTGGCACCGCTCGACCTCGGCTTCACCACGCTCAAGAACCGCGTGTTGATGGGCTCGATGCATACCGGGCTGGAAGACGGCAACCACTTCGACCGCCTGGCCGCCTACTTTGCCGAACGCGCACGTGGTGATGTCGGTCTGATCGTCACCGGCGGCTTTGCCCCCAACATTGCCGGGTGGACCAAGCCGTTTGCCGGACGACTGGCCACGCATGGCGCAGCACGCCGTCACCGCATCGTGACCGACGCCGTACACCAGGAAGGCGGCAAGATCGCGCTGCAGATCCTGCACACCGGCCGCTACGGTTATCACCCGCTTGCGGTGGCACCGACCGCGCTGCGCTCGCCCATCAGCCCGTTCACGCCGCGCGAGTTATCCGTGCGCGGCATCGAGCGTCAGATCCGCGCCTTCGTGCGCTGCGCCCAACTGGCCCGCGAGGCCGGCTACGACGGCGTCGAGATCATGGGTTCCGAGGGCTACTTCATCAACCAGTTCCTCGTCACCCACACCAACAAGCGCACCGACGACTGGGGCGGCAGCTACGCCAACCGCATGCGCCTGGCCGTCGAGATCGTCCGGCGCACGCGCGAGGCGGTGGGCCGCGACTTCATCATCATCTACCGCCTGTCGATGATCGACCTGATTCCCGACGGCAGCTCGTGGGAAGAAGTCGTGCAACTGGCCCGCGCCGTGGAGCAGGCTGGCGCCACCATCATCAACACCGGCATCGGCTGGCACGAGGCGCGCATCCCCACCATTGCGACGAGCGTGCCGCGCGCGGCCTTCGCATGGGTGACGAAGAAGATGAAGGGCGAGGTCGGCATTCCGCTGGTCACGTCCAACCGAATCAATACGCCGGAAGTGGCCGAAAGCGTATTGGCTGACGGCTGTGCAGATATGGTCTCGATGGCGCGCCCGCTGTTGGCCGACCCTGAGTTCGTACGCAAGGCAGCAACTAACCGCGCGCAGGACATCAACACCTGCATCGCCTGCAACCAGGCCTGCCTGGACCACGCGTTCAAGGCCAAGATTGCGAGTTGCCTCGTCAACCCGCGTGCATGTCATGAGACGGAACTCGTCATCCGCCAGACACCGGCCAAGCGGCGCTTTGCCGTGGTGGGCGCGGGGCCTGCGGGCTTGTCGGCGTCGATCACGTTGGCTGAGCGCGGCCATGCGGTGGACCTGTTCGATGCCGCGCCGGAAATCGGCGGCCAATTGAACATGGCCAAGACGATTCCGGGCAAGGAAGAGTTTCACGAGATGGTGCGCTACTTCACCCGCCGCGTAGAGGCCACCGGCGTGACGCTGCGCCTGGGTGCGCGCGTCGATGCGCAGCAACTGCTGGCGGGCAAGTACGACGCGATCATCATCGCGACGGGCGTGTCGCCGCGCAATCCGAAGATTCCGGGGCAGGACCATCCGAGCGTGCTGTCGTACATCGACGTGCTGCGCCATCGCAAGCCGGTGGGCAAGCGCGTGGCGATTGTCGGCGCGGGCGGCATCGGCTTTGATGTGGCGGAATTCCTCGCGCTCGATGGCCATTCGCCCACGCTGGACTTGCAGACCTGGCGCACGGAATGGGGCGTGGGTGACCCGACGCAAGTGCGCGGCGGCGTGGATGGCATTCGCGCGCAACCCGAGGCACCTGCGCGCGAGATCCTGCTGCTGCAGCGGCGCGCCGGCAAGCTGGGCGCAGGCCTGGGCAAAACCACCGGCTGGATCCACCGCACGAGCCTGAAGAACATGGGCGTGCGCATGATGGGCGGCGTCAACTACGAGCGCATCGGCGACGAGGGTCTGCTGGTGAGCTACGGCGAGAAGCGTGAAGCCGCTGAATGGCTGCCGGTCGATTCCATCGTGCTGTGCGCCGGGCAGGAACCGCTGCGCGAACTGGTCGAACCGCTGCAGGCTGGTGGCGCCAAGGTGCATGTGATTGGCGGCGCCGATGAAGCGCGCGAACTCGATGCCAAACGCGCCATTGACCAAGGCACACGCCTGGCCGCATCGCTGTGACGCTTGCTGCGGGTGCGGGCGCGGGGACAAATGAAGGATTTGCACCCCGCACCCGTTTTTACAAGCCCATCCGCATTCAAACCGGCCGCAGATGGCGAATTGACAACGCCTGGCGCGGTCGGTCCGGTTCTTGCGTGAAACGGCGCATCACGCACATCCACATGAACCGGTTTGTCCAAGAACGATCGATCACCACATCTGCCAAGCGCAGCACCTCTGCCCGAGGTGGACGCTGCTCACACGGCCTTCCTGCTGGACTTTGACGGCACGCTTGTCGACATCGCCCCGCAACCTGATGCCGTGCATGTCGGCGCGCCGTTGCGCGAAACACTTGCCGCATTGCATGCCGCTTGTGGCGGGGCGCTGGCTGTCATCAGCGGGCGCACGGTGCACGACCTCGAATCCCTGCTCGCCCTGCCCGGCCTGGTGATTGCCGGCGTGCATGGCGCTGAACGCCGCTATGCCAATGGCAACTTCGTCCGCCTGAACACCGATGCCGACGTCCTCGCCGAGCTGGAGCGCGAACTGCGCGCCGAGCTCGCGCAATCGCCGGGCGTCATGCTGGAGAGCAAGGGCATCGCCTTCGCACTGCATTACCGCAATGCCCCGGAGGCGGAAAATGCAGTGCTCGCCCTGGCCGATCGCCTCGCGCATCGCTACCCGGAACACATCCGCCTGCAGGCCGGCAAGATGGTCGTCGAGCTCAAGCCACGGGGCGCGAGCAAGGGCGATGTCGTACACACGCTGATGACCGAGCGCCCTTTCATGGGCCGCACGCCATTGTTTGCCGGCGATGACCTGACCGATGAAAACGCATTCGATGCCGTCAACGCGCTCGATGGCTGGTCGGTCAAGATCGGTACGGGCCCAAGCCAGGCACGATGGCGCGTACCGAATCCGTCGGCGTTGCGTACGTGGCTGACTACGCTGGCTGGCAAGCGAGGCCGCGCATGAGCCGGCTCATCGTGATCTCCAACCGCGTCGCACCCATCGCCGAAGGCCAGGGGACGGCAGGCGGCCTGGCCGTAGGTGTGTTCGATGCGCTGCGCGAGACCGGCGGCGTCTGGTTCGGCTGGAGCGGTGAAACGGCAACCAACGTATCCAGCGAGCCCACCATCGTCGCCAAGGGCAACATCACCTATGCCACCGTCGGCCTGAGCCGGCGCGACTACGACCAGTACTACCGCGGTTTCGCCAATGCGACGCTGTGGCCGATCTTCCACTACCGCGTGGATCTGGCGCGCTTCCAGCGGCAGGAATACCACGGCTATCGACGCGTCAACTCGCAGTTCGCGCACCAGCTCAAGGCGCTGGTCGAGCCGGACGACATCCTCTGGGTGCACGACTACCACCTGATACCGTTTGCTGCCGAATGCCGCGCGCTGGGCCTGACCAACCGCATCGGGTTCTTCCTGCACATCCCGTTTCCGGCGCCGGAAATCCTCACGACGATCCCGCCGCATGAAGAGCTGATGCGTGCGCTGTGTGCGTACGATCTGGTCGGCTTCCAGACCGAAACCGACCGTGTTGCCTTTTACGACTACATCGAGCGCGAGGCCCGCGGCTATATCGAGCACAAGGAGCAGAACGGCCCGGTGCATGCGTTCGGCCACACGCTGCGCGCGGAGGTCTACCCCATCGGCGTCCACCCGGATGAGATCGCGCAGCAGGCGGTGTCGTCACTGGCCCGGCGCAATCCATTTACGCGGCATACCAGCCCGCGTGGTGAACGCAATGGCAGCCAGCCCAAGCTCATCATGAGCGTGGACCGCCTGGACTATTCAAAAGGGCTGCCCGAACGCTTTCGCGCATTCGAGCAGTTACTGGATGACTTTCCCGATCACCGCCGGCATGTGACCTTCATCCAGATCGCGCCGACCTCGCGCCAGGACGTGCAGAGCTACCAGCAGATTCGCCAGCGCCTGGAAGCAGAGTCGGGACGCATCAACGGCAAGCATTCGGAGCTGGACTGGACGCCCATCCGCTACATCAACAAGCAATACGAACGGCGGGTACTGATGGCGCTGTTCCGCACTTCGCACGTCGGCTACGTCACGCCGCTGCGCGATGGCATGAACCTTGTTGCCAAGGAGTACGTGGCCGCGCAAGACCCCGAGGACCCGGGCGTGCTGGTGCTCTCGCGCTTTGCCGGCGCGGCGCGCGAGTTGGATGCCGCACTCATCGTCAACCCGTATGACACACGCGGCATGGCCGAGGCACTCAACCGCGCACTGACGATGCCGCTGGAAGAACGCAAGGCACGCTACGCCCACATGATGGATCGGCTGCGCACGGCCAACCTAACGGTCTGGCGCGAGCGCTTCGTGACCGACCTTCGCAACGCGCCGCAAGGATAGGCACGTTGCTTCACATGGCGCTGTTACAAAAATTTAGCTTGCTATTAGATAGCGCGCTATCTAATATGCTCGACATGGACACACGCAAGACCTCCTCTCCGTACCCAAACCTGACGCTGGATGTGCAGCTGTGCTTCGCGCTGTACTCGACCATGATCGGGCTGAACAAGGTGTATCGGACGCTGCTCAAGCCCCTGGGCCTGACGTATCCGCAATACCTGGTCATGCTGGTGCTGTGGGAGGACGACGCACAAACCGTGTCGGCCATCGGCGAGCGGCTGTTTCTCGACTCCGCCACCCTCACCCCCATGCTCAAGCGGCTGGAGGCAGCGGGCCTGATCGAGCGCCATCGCTCCGAGGAGGACGAGCGCCAAGTGATCATCTCGCTGACGGACGCGGGCTGGCAGTTGCAGGAACGGGCCAAGGACGTGCCGAATTGCATTGGTGCCGCCGCGCAATGCGCACCGGAGGAGATCGAATCCTTGCGCACACAGTTGAATGACTTGCGCGGGCGGCTCTTCAAACACGCCGCCTGAAGCGAGGGCAATAACCCGCGGGTGCCCGAATTCCTCATCGGCATCCGTTTTTTTGAAGCAAATACATAGCACGCTATTTAATAGCAAACTATTTCAACCAAGTGCTTCGGCTCCGACGGCCGCTGCACTTCGCTCCAAACCTTCGTCAGGAGAACTGTCATGTCGATCGAAAACGTCGTCTACCGTGCCCAAGCCAACGTCACCGGTGGCCGTGATGGCCGCGCTACCACGGCCGATGGCCGCCTGGATCTGAGCCTGTCCACGCCTCGTGAACTCGGCGGTGCCGGTGGTCAAGGCACCAACCCCGAGCAGCTGTTTGCCGCCGGCTATAGCGCCTGCTTCATCGGCGCGATGAAGTTCGTCGCTGCACGCGACAAGCTGCGCATCCCAGCAGATGCGAGCGTGCAAGGCACCGTCGGCATCGGCCCGATCCCCAATGGTTTCGGCATCGAAGTCGACCTGGCCATCAGCCTGCCCGGTATGGATCGCGCCGAAGCCCAAACGCTGATCGAACGCGCCCACGTCGTCTGCCCGTATTCGAACGCCACGCGCGGCAACATCGACGTGCGCCTGAACCTGGTCTGATGGTTTGAGCGACTGTGTGTTGTGCAAACGCCCGCCAGTGGTGACACGGCGGGCGTTTTGCATTCAGGCGCCAGCGCTGCCGCTGCGCAGGATGTGCTCGATGTTCGGCGCCTCATCGTCCTGCGTCGACAGCATGCCGGCCAGCACGGCATTCATGCGCATCCAGTGCGAGCCCGGCCAGTAAACACGCCGGCAGACGTCGCAGGTGCTGAACAGGCGCTGCCGTTCACGCACGCGCGGGGGCACGCTGGCGGCGGCCTCTTCCACGCTCAGCATGCGCAGTGGCACGTTGCACTCCAGGCAGCGCGAAAACGGCTTGGCGACACCGGCCAGCTGGAAGCGCGCCACGATCTCACGCATCTGCTCTTGCGGCACTTGCGCACGGATAAACGCGCCACGCCGGATGCCCCGCCGCTTAAGCAATTCGCGATCGCGCGACAGGACGATCCAGTCTTCTTCCTGCGCCAATACTTCGATGGCCGCGTCGGCGTAGTTGTTGTCGTAGGCGGTATCGAAACCGGCCATGCGCAGCAGGCGTGCAGTAGCCCCGAGATGGGCGTCGCACAGAAAGTGCAACGGCGCTTCGGCCAAGGCGGGTTTCACACCGGATATGGCGACCAAGCCATGCACTGGAAGCATGGCCTCCAATGCCTCGGCACGCCCATCGACAAGTACCTGCCCAACCTCGGTATGCGGTACGCCGAGTGACTCAATGGCGTGCTTGAGTGTGGCGCCCGATGCCCAGGCACGCGCAATGGTGTGCCCGCGCAAGGCCGACGGCAAAAGCGGCGTCAGGTCGGCATCGAACGTGAAAGCGACGGTCTGCATGACTGCCACGATACTCCCAGCAGACCAAACCGGGAATCAATGCCAATCAGTGCTTGAGCGCGCGCGGCAGGATGAGCGCGAAGATGGTGCCACGCCCTGGCGCGCTACGAACGTCGACCATGCCACCATGCCGTTCGATCACGGCCTTGACGAACGGCAACCCGAGGCCCACGCCGCCGCTGCCATCCGGTTTGCGCTCCGCCTGAAAGAACGGCTCGAACAGGCGACGCACGGTTTCGTCCGTCATCCCAATGCCCTCGTCGGTGACGCTCAGCACCAGCGCACCGTCAGCGCCCACATCAACGGTGAGCGCCACCGTGGTGCCGGCGGGCGAATACTTGATCGCGTTGTCCACCACATTGACGACAGCGCGCATCAGCATGTCGGCATTCCCGCTGACGATGGTGTCTTCCACGGAGAACACTGGCTCGCGCAGGACGATGCCCTTCTGCTCGGCAGCAAGCCAGCTCTGGTCGACCGCCTCTTCGGCCACTTCACTCAACGCCACCGGTTCAAACTCGGCGCGGTCGAGCCGTTCAGCGCGGCTCAACTGCATGAAGTCCTTGGCGATGCGCAGTGAATAGGAGGCTTGCTGGCGCAGATCATTGAGGAAAGCGCGGTCCGATACCGTGACCGAATCGTCGCCATGGGCTGAACCCCGGCGGTCGATCAGCGAGAGGATGGCCGTCAGCGGGCTGCGCAGATCGTGCGCGATGTGGCGCAGCATGCGCTTGTCGTGCGAGACCAGATCCTTCACACCGGTAATGTCGATCAGGCAGACCAGATGCGAGGTCTGCACGGGTCCGTCAGCGCCCTCGGCGTCGCTCGATAGCGGCTCGCACATCAGCATGTGGGGGCGGCCGCCCCAGTCGATCTCGTGGCTCGTATCACCGCCCTGCTGCACGCTCTCTGCAACCAGCTGCTCAATCTGCGCCAGCCCTGGGGCGCCGCTGCCCCCCTCCGCCCCTGCCTCCATCAATGCCGCGGCTTTTGCGTTCCAGACGGCAACGTGGCCGTCCATCGCCAAGAACACCGGGTACGGCAACTGGTTGATCATGTCGACGTACAGCTTCTGCCAGCCGCGCACCTGCTTCAGTGTCGCCTTGATGCTGCTCAACTCACCAGTGGATGCGATGGCGGTATCGGCTGCGTGCTCCAGCGGCCGGATCGACGCGGCAATTCCACGCCATTCCGATAGCTCGCTACGCAGCATCGACAGCATCCGCGCATGCCGCTCCCACGCAAAGAAGCCGTAGATCAGCAAGCAAACCACCGGCAGCAAGCCCAGCGGCAGCCAGATGTGGAAGGCCAGCATGACCAGCGGCACAGCAAAAATCACCACGCCCCAGCCGAGCGCGGCCAGGTGCACGGCGCGCCCCGGCACCAGCACACAGATGAGCACAATGCCGAACGCCAACGCTAGATAAATCGCCACCTCAAGCCCAATCGGCGCCTCGCGTGCCACGTTGCCTGAAGCAATCGCATCGGCAATCAGGGCATCGAGCTGCGTCCGCGTGACTTCGTGCGCGTTGAGCGACGAAATCTGGAACGTCCCCTCGCCACGCCAGGCCTTGTTGCCGACAAAGACCACCTTCCCCGCAAACGTCTCTTTGGGCACGCGCTGATGCAGCACGTCGATATACGAATACTGCGGAAGGTTCATCACCCTCGGCAGCATCGTCATCACGGCTTGCGTACGCTCGTCGCTCATGGACTGCGCATACGGCTGCATGAACTTTGCGATGGGCAACCGAGGCTCAACGCCGGCAACGCGCAGTGCGTCGAGCGAGACGCTTCCATAGTTGACACCCGCCGACGCGCGGTAAGGCACGAACCCCGTGACCACGCCGTAATGGCCGACGGTAACAACGCGATGGCTGCGCGCTGCAGCCAGCGAACTGAGGGATTGCGGCAGCATCAGGTTGGAGCCGCCCGTTGCGTCTTCCGCCACGCTCGGCACGACCAACAGCGTGCGCGGATAGGCGCGCATGCCCGCCTGGAGCGCCGAGTAATCCAAACCCGGCAGCAGCGGCAGATCAAGGGCAACGCTGCCCGCCGCGCTCAACGAATCGAGCAACTGCGCCGAATACCCCGCCATGCGATGCGGGTCCAACTGCGCGACCGTCGCCTCATCAATGTTGACGACGACAACCTGCTCCGTTGACCGATGCGCCACCACCTGCGCCATCGCATCGAACAGCACACGATCCAGTGCCCCCGATACCACGCCGCTGCCGGGGTGCCCGCTGAACGCCGCCAGCGCCAACATGGCGACAACGAACAGGCCTCGCCAAAGGCCGATCGAGATCAGGCGGCGGATGAGCGAGGGCATGGGGTGCTGCGGCTGGTCAGTCGAAATCGCTATCGGCAGCGTCAGCCAGACGCTCAAGGCGGTAGCCGCGTCGATACACGCTCGAAATCTTGAGCCCGTGCTGGCGCAAGCGCAGTGCGTTGCGAACCCGGGTGATATAGGTCGCCAGTGTCCCGACCTGCGCCTCGTCGACCTCGCCCCAGACATGCTTGAGCAGCGCATCGCGGCTGACCACGCGGCCTGCGTGACTGAACAGGTAGAGCGCGATGGCGAATTCGCGTTCGGGCAGTTCCTGCTGGCCGCCGTCCGGCAGCTTCACCATGCGCGCGGTTTCATCCAGCACGTAGCCGTCAAACTCAACCTGTCGCTTCTTCTGCGCTTCTGGGTAGTACTTGCGCAGTTGCGCCATCACGCGCGCAAGCAGCATGCGCTCGCTGGCGGGCTTCACGAGGAAATCGTCCGCACCACTGTCCAGCCCGTGCAGGATGTCCCGCTCGTCGTCATGCTGGGTGAGCAACACGATGGGAATCTCGAAATGGACGCGTGCGCGGACGTTGCGCAGAACCTCAATGCCCGTCATGCCGGGCACGTCCCAGTCGAGCACCAACATGTCGACCTTTTCCTTGTCGATGCGCGCCATGAACGCAGGGCCATCGTGCTCGACGATGACGTCATACCCCGCGTTCTCGAGCCAGCGCCGGACGGCTTCGGCTTGCGCAAGGTTGTCTTCCAGGACAGCGATGCGCTTCTTTTCGGAATCGGGGGGCGTGGCCGTCGACATGGGTGCGTGGTGCTCGGATGCGGTTTTGAGGGACGTGCTAATCGTCACATTCCGTCAATGGTAGCAGTCTTGCCCCGTAAATCCAGCGTTTGAGCGCTCTTTGGAAGACCACTGGCCGGTCCGGTTTAACGCCGATGCGTTGCCTGCCGTCTGGAGCAGAGGTAGCCGTCTGACGAGCAGGCGGCAGCTGATACCCCTCAACGCAAATCTAGGAGCCGTACCATGCTGAGCCTGCACACCAACGCCGCTGCGATGAACATCCAGAAGTCCATCGGCAACAACCGTGCCAACCTGAACACCACCATGACCCGCCTGGGTACCGGCCATCGCATCAACTCCGCCAAGGACGATGCTGCTGGCCTGCAGATCGCCGTGCGCCTGCAAGCGCAAACGCGCGGTATGGGCGTGGCCATGCAAAACACGCAAAACGCCTCGTCGATGCTGCAAACCGCTGATGGCGCGATGAACGAAGTCACCAACGTGCTGTACCGCATGAAGGACCTAGCCACGCAAGCTGCGGACGGTTCGTCGTCGGACGAAGACAAGAAGGCCATGCAGGCTGAGTACGATGCGCTGGGCAAAGAGCTCAAGAACATCATGGATAACACGTCGTATGGCGGCTCGACGCTGCTCATCGGCGGCAAGCTGGCCAGCTCGATGGATTTCCAGATCGGTGCTTCGGCATCGGAGAAGATGACGTTCAACGTGGGTACCGAACTCACTGCGGTCGATAACGCCATCAAGGCCGCATCGAAGGAGTACGGTGGTGCTGTCGCAGATGAACTCACCAAGAGCGCAAACCTGATGATCGGCCGACTCGAAACGGCCCTCGCCAATGTCGGCACGCTGCGCTCGGCCATCGGTGCGGGTGAAAACCGCCTCGGCCACGTCTACAACAACCTGGGCAACATGTCGACCAACACCGCCGACGCTGAAGGCCGCATCATGGACGCCGACATGGCTACCGAATCGGCCAAAATGAGCTCGCAACAAGTGCTGATGCAAGCCGGTATGGCCATGCTCAAGCAGACCAGCTCGATGAATCAAATGGTACTGTCGCTGATCCAGTAATCGGCACATCACACCCTGCGGTACCTCAAACCGGCCCGCCAAAAGCGGGCCGTTTTTTTTGTTCGTGGGCACAAGAAAGACTTGCATGCAGACTTAACAGCGGCCCCTTCTCCGCCGTCTTGTTAAGACGTAGCCGTCTGATGAGCAGGCGGCAGCAGATACCCCTCAACGCAAATCTAGGAGCCGTACCATGCTGAGCCTGCACACCAACGCCGCTGCGATGAACATCCAGAAGGCCATCGGTAACAACCGTGCCAACCTGAACACCACCATGACCCGCCTGGGTACCGGCCATCGCATCAACTCCGCCAAGGACGATGCCGCTGGCCTGCAGATCGCTGTGCGCCTGCAAGCGCAAACGCGAGGTATGGGCGTGGCGATGCAAAACACACAAAACGCCTCGTCGATGCTGCAAACCGCTGACGGCGCCATGAACGAAGTTACCAACGTGCTGTACCGCATGAAGGACCTGGCAACGCAAGCGGCGGATGGTTCGTCGTCGGCCGACGACAAGAAGGCTATGCAGGCCGAGTTCGACGCGCTGGGCAGGGAACTGAACAACATCATGAACAACACCTCATACGGCGGCTCCAAGCTGCTAGTTGGCGGCAAGTTGGCGAACTCGATGACGTTCCAGATTGGTGCCAGTAAGGACGAGACCATGACGGTCGACTTCAGCAGCAAAATCACGGGCACCGACGGCGTTGATACCAAACTCAAAGGGCTTTCGGCGACCTATACCACCCCCGACTCGACAACCGTGGGAGCTGAGCTAACCGGTGCCGGCAGCGCCAGCACTGCAATCGAGAACCTGTCCAAGGCACTGGACGCAGTGGGCAGTCTGCGCTCGGACGTCGGTGCCGCAGAAAACCGCCTGGGCCACGTCTACAACAACCTGGGCAACATGTCGACCAACACGGCTGATGCCGAGGGCCGCATCATGGACGCCGACATGGCCACCGAATCGGCCAAGATGTCGTCCCAACAAGTGCTGATGCAAGCCGGCATGGCCATGCTCAAGCAGACCAGCTCCATGAACCAGATGGTGCTCTCGCTGATCCAGTAAGCGATTCCCCGCTCGACTGAGATTGACTGGCCGGTCCGCCACAAGCGGGCCGGTTTTTTTTTTGCTCATAGGCGCAGAAGAAGCGCACACATCGCCTTAACACCTGCCCTCCTCCCGCCGTCTTAGTAAGACGTAGCCGTCTGATGAGCAGGCGGCAGCAGATACCCCCCAACTTTGATTTAAGGAGCCGTACCATGCTGAGCCTGCACACCAACGCCGCTGCGATGAACATCCAGAAGGCCATCGGTAACAACCGTGCCAACCTCAACACCACCATGACCCGCCTGGGCACGGGCCATCGCATCAACTCCGCCAAGGACGACGCCGCCGGCCTGCAGATCGCCGTGCGCCTGCAAGCCCAAACGCGCGGCATGGGCGTGGCGATGCAAAACACGCAGAACGCCTCGTCGATGCTGCAAACCGCTGACGGCGCGATGAACGAAGTCACCAACATCCTCTACCGCATGAAGGATCTGGCGACGCAAGCCGCTGACGGTTCGTCCTCCGCCGACGACAAGACCGCCATGCAGGCTGAGTTCGACGCACTGGGCAAGGAACTCTTGAACATCACCAAGAACACGTCGTACGGCGGCGCCTCGCTGATCGCTGAAACCGGCAGTAAGCTCGCCGCCTCGATGGACTTCCAGATTGGCGCGTCGGCATCGGAAAAGATGACGTTCGATGTCTCCACGCAACTGACTGCCGTCCATACCGCACTGAAGGCAGCAGCCAAGACGTACGACGGCACAACCGACAAAGGCACCGAACTGACTGCCACGGCCAACGCAACCATCGGCCTGCTGGAAACGGCGCTCAAGGACGTCGGTACGCTGCGTTCGGCCGTCGGTGCCGGTGAAAACCGCCTGGGCCACGTCTACAACAACCTGGGCAACATGTCGACCAACACGGCTGATGCCGAAGGCCGCATCATGGACGCCGACATGGCTACCGAATCGGCCAAGATGAGCTCGCAACAAGTGCTGATGCAAGCCGGCATGGCCATGCTCAAGCAAACCAGCTCCATGAACCAAATGGTGCTCTCGCTCATCCAGTAAGCGATTCCGCTCTCGATTGAGATTGACTAACCGGTCCGCCGCAAGCGGGCCGGTTTTTTTTATTCATGGTGCGCCAAGAACGCGCATCGGGGCTTAACACCCGCCCCCTCCCCGTCGTCTTGGTAAGACGTAGCCGTCTGACGAGCAGGCGGCAGCAGAGACCCCCCAACTTTGATTTAAGGAGCCGTACCATGCTGAGCCTGCACACCAACGCCGCTGCGATGAACATCCAGAAGGCCATCGGTAACAACCGTGCCAACCTGAACACCACCATGACCCGCCTGGGTACCGGTCATCGCATCAACTCCGCCAAGGACGACGCCGCCGGTCTGCAGATCGCCGTACGCCTGCAAGCGCAAACGCGCGGCATGGGCGTGGCCATGCAGAACACGCAGAATGCTTCGTCGATGCTGCAAACGGCTGACGGCGCTCTGAACGAAGTCACCAACGTGCTGTACCGCATGAAGGACCTGGCCACGCAAGCGGCTGACGGTTCGTCGTCGGATGAAGACAAGAAGGCCATGCAGGCCGAGTACGACGCCCTGGGCAAGGAACTCGCCAACATCATGGGCAACACGTCTTACGGTGGCTCCAAACTGCTGAACGGCGGCAAGCTGGCGGCATCGATGGACTTCCAGATTGGTGCTTCGGCGTCGGAGAAAATGACGTTCAACGTCAGCACCGAACTGACCGCCGTCGATACCGCAATCAAGGCCGCATCGAAAGAGTACGGCGGCGCCGCGACGGAAGAACTCACCAAGAACGCCAACGACATGATCGGCAAGCTCGAAACCGCACTCGCCAGCGTCGGCACGCTGCGCTCGGCCATCGGCGCCGGTGAAAACCGCCTGGGCCACGTCTACAACAACCTGGGCAACATGTCGATGAACACGGCTGATGCCGAGGGCCGCATCATGGACGCCGACATGGCCACCGAATCGGCCAAGATGAGCTCCCAGCAAGTGCTGATGCAAGCCGGCATGGCCATGCTCAAGCAAACCAGCTCGATGAACCAGATGGTGCTCTCGCTCATCCAGTAAGCGATTCCGCTCTCGATTGAGATTGATTGGCCGGTCCGCCACAAACGGGCCGGCTTTTTTATGCGTTCAAGGTTTGTACAACCTTCTCCACGATGTGGCGCCCACTGCCGACAATGGCGCCAACCTTTCAAACGGAGCCATGAACGTGTCGGCACTTTCCACACCTTCCCGCAACGCCCGAGCCGCATCGCCGGTGGTGCTCGACCCGTGCACGCTGGGGCGTCCGTACCACTTGCTCGACGAAGTTCTGCAAGACATCCAGCGCAGAATTGATCACACCTTCCATGAACGCTTCAACCTGCGCCGTGGCACGAACTTCGTCACCTCTCACATCGCCATTGCGGCGATCCGCCCGCGCGATGCCGCCGGCTGGCGCACCTACGCATCGGAGCACGGCCAGATTGCCGTGCGCTGCGACCGCGCGCTTCTGCTGGCACTGCTGGCCTGCCATTACGACACCCCGCTCGACCCCGCAGCACTGACAGCACCGGGGCCCGAAACGGGCACGGAGCGCCGCTTTGCCGCGCAACTGCACGCCACGGTGCTCAGCGCATTCGCCACCGCCGTCATCGGCGAACAGACCGAGCCCTTTCCGCCCGTCGCCGACACGCTGCCGGCCCCGACCGCACGTGCACTACGCATCCGCATCGAAGACCGCACCCGCAACCTCGCCGGCGAACTTGAATTCGCGCTGGACGACGCCTGGCTCGCGCACCTGTTTGCACGCCTCGACGCGCAACGCCTGCGCCCCACGTCGTCCACCTCGGACGGCACACCCGCCAATGTGCGCATCCCCATCACACTGTCAGTGCGCATGCTGACCAAGGACCTGCGCCTGGAAGACCTGCTGCGCATGGGCCCCGGCGACGTGCTGCCCGTGCGGCTGCCCGATACCGCCGACGTACTCGTCAACAACGTGCGCCTCTACCGCGCGGCCCTGGCCGAGCAACAGGGCGCCATGTGGATCACCTCTTTCGAACTTGTGGAGTAACACGACATGACCGCCATCAACGATATCGACCTCTCCGCGCTGGACGACCTGGACCTGGGCGATGAGCCCCAGGCCACGCCCGAAGCCGCCGCCCCGCGCGACCCGATGCGCATGCTGCGCCGGATCCCCGTGCGCCTGACACTGGAAGTGGGCGAAGCCACCGTGCCGCTGGCCGATCTGCTGTCGTACGAAGCCGGCTCCACGGTGGAGCTCAACCGCCTGGCCGGCGAGCCGCTGGTCATCAAGGTCAACGGCACCGCCATCGGCACGGCAGAAGTCGTGGTCTCGGGCGAGCACTACGGCCTGCGCATCATTGAACTGGACGACCTGAGCTCGCTCACGTCATGAAGCACCGCGCCCCTTTCGTCCGTCTGGTCCGCCTCGGCACCTGGCTGATCGTGTTTGCCGGCTTTGCGCTGGCATCGCTGGCCGTGCCCGCCCTCGCGCATGCCGACACGCTCACGCTCGCCTCCAGCGGCCCGAAGGGTGAAGGCTTCACCGTCAAGACGCAGATCCTCGTGCTGATGACGTTGCTCGGGTTGCTGCCCGCGCTGCTGATGACGATGACAAGCTTCCTGCGCTACGTGGTCGTGCTATCGCTGCTCAAACAGGCACTGGGCCTGCAGCAGGGGCTGCCCGCACGCATCGTCACCGGCGTGGCGCTGGTGCTGACGATGCTGACGATGCGCCCGATTGGCGAGGAGATCTGGCAGAAGGCCTTCGTGCCCTACGACCAGGGTAAGGTCAGCATGCAAGTAGCCCTGAAGACCGCGGAAGAGCCGCTGTCACGCTTCATGCTCGCGCAAACCAACAAGGCCACGCTCGCGCAGATGGCCAAGCTCTCGGGCACCGAAAAGATCGAGAAGGCGGAAGACCAACCCTTCCTGGTCAAGCTGTCCGCCTTCGTGCTCAGCGAGCTGAAGACGGCCTTCCAGGTGGGCGCGATGCTGTTCATCCCGTTCCTCATCATCGACATCATCGTCGCCTCCGTGCTCATGGCGATGGGGATGATGATGCTGTCGCCACTGGTCATCTCATTGCCGCTCAAGCTGCTGCTGTTCGTGCTGGTGGATGGCTGGTCGCTGACGGTGAATACGCTCATTACCAGCGTAAAGGCCTTCTGATGCTGACACCCGACCTTGCCGCCAGCCTTGCCATTGACGCCCTGCGTCTGGTGCTCGTCATCATCCTTGTGCTCATCACGCCGGGGCTGATTACCGGCGTGCTGGTCGCCATCTTCCAGGCCGCCACGCAGATCAACGAACAGACGATGAGCTTTCTGCCGCGTCTGGTCACCACGCTCATCGCGTTGGCGCTGGCCGGCCCATGGGTGGCCGACCGCGTGATGCACTACACGGTCGAGATTTTCGGCCGCGCCGCACAGTTGGCCGGCTGACGACCTGACGATGGAAGACGCCCTCACCCAGCTTCTGCCGCTTGCGAACGCGATCGTCTGGCCGTTCTGCCGGATTGCCGCTGCGTTAGCCGCTGCCCCGATCCTGGGTGAGGTGATGGTGCCGATACGCATCCGCCTGCTGATCGCGCTGATCCTCGCACTCGTCGTGCAGCCCGGCATACCGGCACCGCCGGCCATCGACCCGATCTCGCTGCAAGGCGTGGCGGCCATGGCCGAGCAGGTGCTGATCGGCGGGCTGCTCGGCTTCATGTTCCATCTGGTGCTGTCTGCGCTGCAGATCTTCGGCGCCATTGCCTCGTCGCAGATGGGCCTGTCGATGGCGCAGATCAACGACCCGATGAACGGCCAGATGGCCGACGTGCTGACCAGCGTGATGTACGTGGTGTTCATCCTGCTGTTCTTTGCGGTGGATGGGCACCTGATCCTCACGCACGTGCTGGCGCGCAGTTTTACGGTGTGGCCGGTGGGTAGCTTTGCGTTCGACCTTGCAGCCCTCAAGCACCTGGCGTTTGCGGTGGGTTGGATCTTCTCTGCGGCCGTGGCGCTGGCCCTGCCGGTGATGTTTGCCACGCTGGTGGTGCAAGTCGGCCTGGGCCTGCTCAACCGTGCAGCGCCCGCGCTGAACCTGTTCGCGCTGGGCTTCTCTGTCACGACGATGTTCGGGCTGTTGCTGCTGACGCTGCTGCTGCCCTCCCTGCCCGACCACTACGGCCGCATGGTGGAGCACGTGCTGGAGGTGTATGACCAACTGGCCCTGCCGCCCGCACCCGGCAAGATGTGACGAGCCCGGCGCGGGCGGTGTGCGCACCGCCACGCTTCTCGGGCGGACCTCAGAGGTCCGATGGCGCACCTCAAAGCTCCGACTTCCGCACTAAAAGTTTCGAATCCGGACCTAGGGAGGTCCGACGTTGGACCTCCAAGGTCCGTCGCTGCTGAAAAAAGCATCAACAATGCTGAAAAAAGCAGCAAAACTGCACCTCAACAGGTCCAACCTCGAGCCTCAAAGGTCCAGCGTTGATGCTTTTTTCAGCATTGCCGGAGGTGGAGAGGTCCAGCATCGGACCAAAAAGTATCGAATCCGGTGTTCTGAACGCCACACGCGGGGTTCGGAACCTCAACGCCGGGGGGTGCGCGGGCCGTTCAAGGTCTGTTCAACCTTCTCAACACCTCGCAACGACTTGCCGACAATGGCCGCAACTCACCCGAGGAGGCGATTGATCGTGTTCACCGTGCCCGTTGCGCCTGAGATGTCTGACGCACACGCCGTGCTGCCCCAGGAGGCTCGTCTATGAGCCAGCAGTCCAACAACGGCGACAAGACCGAAAAGGCCACCCCGCAGAAGCTGCGTAAAGCGAAGCAGGAAGGCCAGATCGCGCGCTCGCGCGATATCGGTACCGCCGTGGGGATTCTGGTGGCGCTCAAGCTGATCGTCGTGCTCGCGCCGGGTTGGTCCGTGGATCTCAAACGCATCTTTGCGCTGTCGTTTGCCGACCTGTCGGGCGACGGTGCGCTCGGCAATGCAGGTTCGATGCTGTTTCCGGCCACGCTGCTGCTGATCGGCAAGATGCTCGCGCCGCTAGCAGCCGTGCCGGCCGGCATCGTCATCGCATCGCTGGTGCCGGGCGGCTGGGTCATGAGCCGCAAGAATTTCATGCCGAAGTTCAGCAAGCTGAACCCGATCGCCGGGCTCAAGCGGCTGGTCTCCCGCAAGCATTACGTGCAGTTCGGCACGACGGTGCTCAAGGCGATCACGTTGATGGTGACGCTCTTTGTGGTCTGCCGCGCCAATCTGAACGGCTTCATCCGCCTGCAGGGGGCTCCGCTCATGGATGCGCTGGCGGGCGGTGCTGATTTGTTCCTCACTTCCGCGCTCACGCTGGCGGGGGTGATTGCCGCGTTTGCGCTGATCGACGTGCCCATCCAATGGATGACATTCATGCGCGAACAACGCATGAGCAAGCGCGACATCAAGGACGAGATGAAGCAGTCCGAGGGCAAGCCCGAGGTCAAGAGCCGCATCCGCCAGATTCAGCGCCAGATGGCGCGCAACGGCATGCGCAAGACCGTGCCGACCGCCGACGTGGTGGTCATGAACCCGACCCACTACGCCGTCGCACTCAAGTACGACGAATCGCGCGCACAAGCACCGTATGTGGTGGCCAAGGGCGTTGACGAGATCGCGCTGTTCATTCGTGATCTCGCCAAGGAGCACGGCGTGGAAGTGCTCGAGATTCCGCCGCTGGCCCGCGCCATTTACCACACCAGCCAGGTCAACCAGCAGATTCCGGCGGCGCTGTATCGCGCGGTGGCGCAGGTGTTGTCTTACGTGCTGCAGATCAAAGCATTCCGCAACGGCGGCCGTGGTGTCTCGCCGTCATTGCCCACGGGTTTCGATATTCCAGAACATCTACAAAAGGCTCCGTCCCCATGAACTTGATAGCCATGCTCAAGCGCGCGAAGTTTGCCGCGCCGCTCGCCCTGTTCGCCATCCTGGCGATGGTGATCCTGCCATTGCCGCCCATGGCGCTGGACATGATGTTCACGTTCAACATCGTGCTGTCCATCGTGGTGGTGATGGTGGCGGTCACCGTCAAGCGGCCGCTGGATTTCTCGGCGTTCCCGACCATCATCCTGGCCGCCACGCTGATGCGGTTGACGCTGAACGTGGCTTCCACGCGCGTGGTGCTGCTCAATGGCCATACCGGCGGGAGCGCGGCGGGTCAGGTGATCGAGTCGTTCGCCAATGTGGTGATCGGCAGCAACTTCGTGGTCGGCCTGGTGGTGTTCGTGATCCTGATGATCATCAACTTTGTGGTGGTCACCAAGGGGGCGGAGCGGATCTCGGAAGTGTCGGCGCGCTTTACGCTGGATGCGCTGCCCGGCAAGCAGATGGCCATCGATGCCGACCTGAACGCGGGCGTCATCACGCAAGAGCAAGCCCAGAAGCGCCGCAAGGAGGTTACGACCGAGGCCGACTTCTACGGTGCCATGGACGGTGCATCGAAGTTCGTGCGCGGCGATGCCATTGCCGGCATTTTGGTGCTGATCATCAACCTGATCGGCGGCGTGGTGATCGGCGTGATGATGCACGGCCTGCCCACGGGCGAAGCGTTCCACAAGTACGCGCTGCTGGCCATCGGTGACGGCCTGGTCGCGCAGATTCCGGCGCTGCTGCTCTCCGCTGCTGCCGCGGTGATCGTCACGCGGATCAACGACTCGCGTGATTTTGAACAGCAGGTTGGGCAACAGTTGCTGGCATCACCCGTGGTGCTGTTCAGCGCCGCTGCGCTGATGGCCGCGCTGGGCCTGATCCCGGGCATGCCGACGCTGGTGTTCCTGTGCTTTGCGGCCGTGCTTGGCTATGTTGGCTGGCGCATGTCGCAGCGGCCATCGCCCGCCGAAGCCGCCAGCGCAGAGGAAACCGCTCGCGCCGTTGAGGCCACGCTGGCCGCCCCGCGCGAAGAAGCACTCGACTGGACCAGCCTGCCCTACGTGGATGCGCTGTCGGTGTCACTGGGCTACAAGCTGGTACAGATGGTGGACCGTGCGCAAGGTGCTCCGCTCGTGCGTCGCCTGCAGGGCACGCGCCAGAGCCTGTCGGAATCGCTCGGCTTTCTGCTGCCGCCCATAGGCGCGCGTGATGACATGAGCCTGCCGCCCGCCGGTTACGCCATCATGCTCAACGGCACCGCCCTCGCGCAGGCACAGGTGCAGCCCGGCAAGCTGATGGCGATTCCGTCGCCCACCGTCTACGGCGAGCTCGACGGCACGCCGGGCGTCGACCCCGCTTACGGCATGCCCATCACGTGGATCGAACCGGAACAGAAAGCCCACGCACTGGGCCTCGGCTACCAGGTGGTCGACTGCGCCACCGTCATCGCCACGCATGCCGCCAAGCTGGTACGCGAGACCCTGCCCGAGCTGTTCAGCTACGACAACGTGACCGCCATCATCGAACGGCTGACGGGCATCGCCCCCGTGCTGGCCGATGCGCTGGGCAAGTGCCTCACGCACAGCCAGTTGCGCAAAGTCTTCCGCACGCTGCTGGCCGAGAACGTGTCGATCAAGGACATCGAAACCGTGGCCTCCACGCTGGTGGAAGCGGCGGAGACCACCAAGGACCCGCTGCTGCTCGTGGCCGAGGTGCGCTGCGCACTGCGCCGTCAGATCGTCTCTGCGCTGGGGTCGCCGCAGGCTGCATTGAAGGGCTTCAGCCTGACGGTGGAGCTGGAGAACATCCTGTTAGGTGCGCTGAGCCGCGCGGAGCAATCCGGCACGCGTGCACCGCTAGACAACTTCCCGGTGGAGCCGAACGTGCTCTCGCAACTGCAGACGCACATGCCCGCCGTGGCCGAGCAGATGAAGCAGATGGGGTCCACACCCGTGCTGATGGTGGTGCCGCGCGTGCGGCCGATGCTGGCGCGTTACGCCAAGCTGTTTGCGCCAGGGTTGGCTGTGCTGTCTTACAACGAGATTCCGGAGAACAAGGAGGTGAGTATTGTGGGGACGTTGGGGTGATTGGAAAGGCCGACAAACAACGTAGTGGCCTCGGGCTAGGCGCGCAAACACAGACAACACCTAAGGTCGGCAACGTCGGTTTGCGCAACGACACCGGCATGGCTTTATTAACGCCCCTTAAAAATAACTTGCTCGATATACTCATTTGGATTAACCAAAAACAGTTACTGTCCCGATTTTAAAATAATTGATTTGATCTTCTAGATGTAGGGGAGCGGGTTGCCTATTGTTACCGACGCAAGAAAATCACTTGCGCGGTGGCATCTGAACATTGCGAACACATTCCCTTTAGGAGATGCATATGCCGTACCGTTCGATTGCCGTAGCGGGCTGGGTTATGTTTAGCGCGTTTTGCGCGTCAAGCACTTACGCGCAAACCACATGCAGCGGCGCAAACGTTTCAGACTGGGTCAATCCAAGTAAGAGCGTGACGTACGTGGTGAGTGATGCTTCAGCACGGCTCACGACGTCGGGCGGAGGGGATTTGATGTCCAATGGCGACACGATTACCATCGCGCCAGACGGAAGCGCCAAAGTCACCTCCGCTACAGTGAAGAATCTCACGACCGCGAAATTGGAAAAACTTGGGCCGCTCAATCCCAAGGTCCAGATTCAGACCACCAATACCCTCAACACCTATTCGCTGCAACTCGACACGCCTGTTTGCTCAGGGGGCACTGCATCGCCGACAGGTGCGGTGAAGGTTCCGTTTAGAGCTATCAGCGTGGGCGGTGGAGACACGATTCAGGAGCTGACGCTTACAAACGTCGATTCATTGAAAGCCTCAACCACGTCAACGCAAACCGCATGCAGCGGCGCAAACATTTCGGACTGGATCGACCCAAGTAAGAGCGTGACCTACGTGGTAAGTGAAGCCTCATCAAGGCTAACGACCTCCGGCGGAGGGGATCTGATGTCCAATGGCGACACGATCACCATCGCGCCAGACGGAAGCGCCAAAGTCACCTCCGCTACAGTGAAGAATCTCACGACCGCAACATTGCAAAAACTTGGGCCGCTCAATCCCAAAGTCCAGATTCAGACCACCGATACGCTCAGGACCTACTCGCTGAACCTCGACACGCCGGTTTGTGCCGGGGGCTCGGCGTCACCGACGGGCGCTGTGAAGGTTCCCTTCCGCACTGCAAGTGTGGGCGGTGCAGACATCATTCAGGAACTGACCCTCAGCAGGAAGCCCCTTTGACCGCGCGGTTTGAGGCAAATCCTCGCCAGTAGATGGAAATAAAGAAGCGCACGTTTTACCGTGCGCTTCTTTGCGTGAGCGGGTACAGCACTCAGGCGCGGTTGTACTGCTCCACATCCAACGCGCCTTCAGCCCGCGCCACCACCACCGCAGTCACCGTATCGCCCGTTACGTTGGCCGACGTGCAGCACATGTCAATCAACCGATCCACTGCGGCAATGACGGCAATCACCTCCAGCGACAGCCCAACCGACGCCAGCACCAGGCTCATCACTACCAGGCCAGCGCCAGGAATGCCCGCGGCGCCGATCGAAGCCAGCGTGGTGGTCACCACCACCATCGCCATCTGCCCGGTGGTCAGCTCCACCCCGTAGGCGTTGCTGGCGAAGATGGCCACGGTGCCCAGGTAGCTCGCCAGGCCCGCCATGTTGATGGTCGAACCGAGCGGCAGCACGAAGCTCGCGATACGGCCATCGACACCCAGGCGCGCCTGGCAGGTTTCCATGTTGAGCGGGAGCGTGGCCGCGCTGCTGGCCGACGAGTACGCAAACAACTGCACCGGCAGCATCTTGCGCAGGAACGGAAGCGGGTTGAGGCCGAAGGCGCCCAGCAGCACGCTGCACATGATGATCATCACGACCGCCAGCACCGCGTAGTTGACCGCCACCAGCGAGCCGAGATGGCCCAGCGCGGAGAAGCCGTGGTCGGCCGTCACATACGCCATCAGCCCGAACACACCCACCGGCGCGAGCTTGAGCACCATGCCGATCAGCTTGAACACGACGGCCGACAGGCTTTCGAAGAAGCTGCGCACCGGTTCACCGCGCTCGCCCGACAGGTTGATCGCCAGGCCGAAGAAGATGGCGAACACGATGGTCGGCAGCAGCGCGCCTTCCGCAAAGGATTTGAACGGGTTGGAGGGGATGGCCGACATCAGCGCGTCTTTCAGGCTGGTCGGCTCTACCAGCACGGATGGGTCGACGGTGAGCGGCAGGTCGAAGCCTTTGCCGATCTCGAACAGCCCCGCCATGCTCATCGCCAGCACGGCCGTGGTGGACATCAGCAGCGCGTAGATGGCGATCGACTTCCATGCGATGCGGCGCATCGCGGCCAGATCAGAGAGCGAGGTGATGCCGCAGACGAGCGACACAAACACGACCGGAATCACGCACATCTGGATCAGCGACATGAAGATGTCGCCGAGCGGCTGCAGCAGCTTGGCGGGCTCGCCAATGAAGTGACCGGCGGCAATGCCCAGGACGAGGGCGAGGAAGATCTGTGTGCCCGCGGTCAACCGCAGGCTTGGGAGTCGGGAGGATGGCGTCATCGGCTGGGGGGCTCCTTATAAAGCGGTGGATCTTCCCCCTCAGCCTCGCCGATTCACCGGCGGCGTTGAATAAGGTTCAACAGATTCTTGATGATTCAACAGAATCCTCGCAGGCGGCTGCGCTTGGCGCCTTAGAGCTTGAGCAGCGTCTCCACTCGGGCACGGCTGAGGCCCGACAGCGTTGCGGTGACGGTCGACAGCACGTTGAAGTCCGTCGAGCCGCCCAGCGTATCGGCCATCGAACGGGTAGCACGTGCAGCCTGCGGGCCGGTTGCATCACCCATGCCGCCACGCAGGCGGCTGGTGGCGGCATCCAGGTGGCTGCGCAGTGTGCGATCCGCCTGGGTGAGCCCATCGAGCGCACGGACCACATCACGCAGCGTTGCACGTTGCTCGGTCCGGTCCCCCACTTGCCAGCGTGCCGGCGCAATGGCCTCGGCTGCGGCATCCGCTTGCGCGCGGCTCGGCCGCCCGCCCGGGAAACGCTTGCCGCCGCCTTGCACCATCATTTGGTCTCGCACGGCGGGCCAGCGCGATTCGGCCACGGTGAAGTCCACCTGACCATCTGCAGCCGGGGACACACGCACGCCGGTGGCGGCCAGTGCACGGTCTAGCTGCTTTGCAAACGCGGCGGGTTCAAGCGGCTTGCCGTCGAACGTGACGGAGGCCGCCTGCTTGCCGAGGCCCATCGGGTGAAAGGTCAGCGTTTCCGCACCCTGGCTGCGCCACTGCTCGGCATCGAGCGCACGAACGCGGAAGGTCCGTGTGGCATCACCCGCCGGATGCACGCCCAGTTGTGCGTCGAGCACGCCGCCCGTTGATGCTGCGCGATGGCTCCACAGCCCGTCAAAACGGGCGACGCGTTGTGTCAGCTCATCACTGCTGCGTGCGGCACCGCCCAGCGTGGCACTCAGTGCTGCTTTCAGGCCACGCAACTGGACTGCCGCCGCATCCACAAATGCCAGCGCGCGCTGCGTGCCCGTCACGTCGGCGTTGAGTTGCGCTTGCCGCGCGGTGAAGACGGCGGTGGCGCCCGGCGCACGCGCCGCACCCGCCGTGGTTGCCGGCTGCTGTGCAACCGGCGGCTTGGCTGCGGGCGCCTGCGCAATCTTCGCAGCAGCGCCACGTTGGGTCTGCGCCGTGGCGGTGTTCGCGTCGTGCCGGGATAC
>NZ_JBPVZD010000003.1:144292-498219 GCF_051783885.1 Ralstonia sp. 24A2
CGGCTGACTACCCAGCGGTGCGGTGAGTCGCATCTCCATGAGCGTGACCTCAGATGACGTCGAACAAGGACATCTTTGTCATGCGGGCATAAGTCTCATACGTACCCTTCATCGCCACCATGTAGTTGCTGAGTTGGTCGTACGCTTCGGCCTGGTCAAGCTCGCCCACCAGACTGGCCGCCTGGCCGTTGGCGATGAGCTGCGCCGCATGGTTGTCGCTCATCAGGGTCAGCGTGTTCTGTGCGCCACCCAGGTGAGATATCTTGGCGCTCAGCGCGTTGATGCCACTGTTCTTGAGCGCGTCGATGCCTGCGGTCAGGATGTCTCGCACGGCCGGGTTATTCGGGTCCACTGCCGGGTCTTCCATGGCCTCCACGGCCACTTCCAGCTTGTTGAGCACATCGGCCAGGTGGTCCACCGTCACGTTGGCGGTTTGCGTCACGCCGTGGCCGATCACCACTTCCTGCAACTCGTTGTTGCCGGCAAAACTGTAGCGGCTGCCGGCGGGGGCTGCGGAGTCGTACGCGATGGGCGCGGTGTCCGTTTGCGTGCCCGAGAACAGGTAGTTTCCGTCGCCGTCCTTGGCGTTGGCAGCTTGCTTCAGGTTGTCGAGCAAGGTGCGCAGCGGGCCGGCCATGGCGTTCAGGTCGGCGGCGCTGTGGCTGCCGTCGGCAGCGGCGAGCAGCATGTCGTGTGCAGACATCACGGTGTCGAGCATGCCGTCCAGATGCGCTTCATTCTTCTGCAGGCGCACCGACAGTGTGTCGATGTTCTTCTGAAAGCGCGTGAGCACCGAGGTGTCACGTTCGAGCATCAGAAGGCGCACAGCGGCAATCGGGTCGTCCGAGGCACGCTGCACACGCTGGCCCGTGGCCATCTTGGTCATGAGGTCCGTGGTCTTGCTGGTGGATGCTCGCAGCGTGGAGAGCATCGTCATGCTGAGCTGCTGGTTGGTTACGCGCATGGTGGTGTCCTTAGAAGCTCTTGATGGTGGCGTCGAACAGTTCGTTCGCCACCGAGATGACTTTCATGTTGGCCTGGTAGATCTGCAGGTACTCGTTGAGGTTCATCGCCTCTTCGTCCTTATTGATGCCTGCAGATGACAGCCATGCCTCTTCCGCCTGCTTGCGCATCTCGCCGGCCATGGTGAGCGCCGATTGGTTCTGCTGGCTTTGCGAGCCCAGCTTGCCGACGAGCAGCGTGTACGCATCACCCAGCGACGTTTCACCAAAGCCCGGCAGATCGATGCGCTGGTTGCGCAGTTCGATCAGCTTGAGCAGGTTGTCGCTGTTGCCAGGCGTCTTCGGGTCACCAGAGAAGCCCAGTTCTTCGGGCTTCATATCGTTGAGTGTCAGGCGGCCCGTGGCGGGGTCGAACGTGAACAGCGGCTTGCCCGCCGAGCCGTCCATGCCGTAGCCGGCCTGGAGCTGCTTGTTGAAGCTATCGGCAATCTCGCCTGCCAATGAACGGATGGCTTCCATTTGCGGCAGCAGGGTGTCTTGCGCAAACGTGTAGAGACCACCCAGCGTGCCGCCCACCTTGGCGCCGTCAATGGGGTACGTCGTGCCGCCAAATTCGATGTTCAGCGCGAACTCGCCATTGGCCTTCGTTTCCACATTGACCTTGCCGACCTGGCTGCCGGCCACCAGCGGCGTGCCGCTGGCGAGGTTCACGTCGATGGTGCCGTCCGGCTGGCGCACGGTGCGGATTTCCGCCAATGCGGCCAGTTGGTCGATGGCGATGTCGCGCTGGTCGATCAACTCCGACGGGGCGCCGCCATTGGCCTCGGCGTCTGCGATGCGGCGGTTCAGGTCGGCAATGGATTCCGATAGGCCGTTGATCTGGTCGGCCGTGGCCGAGCTCTGCTGGCGCAGCGTATCGAGCTGGCCGCGCATCATCTGCTGCAGGTTGTTGAAGCTGCTGGCCAGGCCACCGGCGGCCATCAGCACTTGCTGGCGCAGCGCGGGGTTGGTCACGTCGGCACTGGCTTCATCCAGCGCGCCAAAGAACTTGTCCATCCCGGCCTTGACGCTGCCGTCTTCCAGACCCATGACCTCTTCCAGTTGGCGGAAATACGACTCCTTCACGCTGTGCTGCCCCACCGGGCCTTGCGACAGCCACTTCTGCTGGATCTTGTAGTTGTCGGTAAAGCGGATGAGCGAGCCCACCTCAACGCCGCCGCCCACGCGCGCGGCCAGCAGCACGCCCTGACGGGTATAGCCGGGCGTCGCAAGGTTTGCGATGTTGCGCGACGTCATGTTGAGGTTCGCTTGTGCGGCAAGCAAACCAGACAGGCCGATTCGGGAGATGCTCATGATGGGGGTTCCTGTAATCAGTTCAATACGGTGGCGCGACGATCAGTCTTGTTTCTGTGCAGCGGCTGCAGTTTCAGGCGGCAACATCTGCGACACCAGCGTGTCGGCAATGCCGAAGGCGCGCTGATGCGCAATCGCATCGGCCACCGCGCGGTTGGCGTAGTCCAGCATCGCGTCGCTCGTTCGGTCCGTGCCGCTGTCGTCGCTCTTGAGCTGGTCGGTCGCCTTCTTCATCTCGTTCAGCATCTGCGCAATGAACAGGCCCTCAAACTGCACGGCGGCCTCTTCCACGCGCTTGCGGTAAGCCGGGTCTGCGGGCTTGACCGCCTCGCCGGCGGACGTGCCGCCCGGCGTTTGCATCGGTTGCATCGGTTGCATCGGTTCCAGTGTCATGGTCGCGCTCCTTAGCCTTAGATCACCACCAGCTCACCCGTGAGGGCACCGGCTTCAGACAGCGCCTGCAGGATGGCCATCAGGTCGTCCGGCGTGGCGCCCGTACGGTTGATCGTGTCGACAATGGCTTGCAGGCTCGCACCCGACTTCCACTGGAAGGCGTTGCCACCGGCCTGTTCGACGCCGATCTCGCTGATGGGTGCAGCAACGGTAGTGCCGTTTGCAAACTCGTTCGGCTGGCTGACCATCGTGCCTTCGGCAATCGTGACCTTCAGCGCGCCGTGCGAAACGACCGCCGGTTTCACCGTCACACCTTGACTGATAACGACCGTGCCGGTGCGCGAGTTAAAGACGATGCGCGGTGCCTCGCTGCCCTGCTTGACCTGCAGCCCCTTCAGGCGGGCGACAAACGCCACACGCTGGCTCGGCACCTCGGGGGCGATCACGTCCACCGACGTTGCGTCTGCCGTGCTGGCAACGTCGCCGCCAAGCTTGGCATTGATGGCATCGACGATCTGCGATGCGGTAGTGAAATCCGGGCGCTTGAGATTCAGGCGCACCGTGGGCGTGCTGGCAAAGTCGGTGGCAATCTCCTGCTCGATGGTCGCGCCCTTCGGGATACGGCCCGTGGTGGGCGTGTTGATGGTGACGCTCGATCCGCTGCGGCCCGTGGCATTGAGCCCCGGGATCACGAGGTTGCCCTGTGCCAGCGCATAGGTTTCGCCATCGGCCGCGCGCAGCGGCGTCATCAGCAGCGTGCCGCCGCGCAGGCTCTTGGCATCGCCCAGCGACGAGACGGTCACGTCCACCTTCTGACCACGGCGGTAGCCGGGCGGAAACGTGGCGCTGACCATCACGGCGGCGGCATTGCGCGAGCGCAGGTTGACGTTCTCGGGCAGCCGCGTGCCGAACTGCTTGAGCATGTTCGCCAGCGATTGCGTGGTGTACTTGGCTTGCGTGCCATCACCCGAACCGGCCAGGCCAACGACGATGCCGTAGCCGACCAGCGCGTTCTCGCGCACACCTTCCACGTCGACCAGGCTGCCGACCGTTTGTGCACGGGCACCGGGCACGGCACCGAACAGCGCCGCGACCACGACCACCGCGCACGTGGCGGCAAAGGTTGCGAATCGCTTCAGTTTCATCGTGTCATCCTTGGTTCAGCTTGGTTCAGTTCGGAGCCCGGGATCAAAACGGCATCCAGGGGCTGTTGAAGAATCGGGTCAGCCAACCGGCCTGGTTGGCATCGGCCAGTGCGCCGCGGCCCGCGTAGGTAATGCGCGCGTTGGCCACACGCTGTGACGACACGCGGTTGTTCGAATCGATATCGGCGGCGCGCACATAACCCGCCAGGCGGACGTTCTCTTCGCCCTGGTTCAGGACGAGGCGCTTTTCACCGCGCACCTGCAGCAGGCCGTTGGGCATCACGCGCTGCACCACCACCGTGACGGAACCGCGCAGCGTGTTCTGTTGCGAGCTGGAGCCCGAGCCGTTGAAGCCGCTCTTGGCGCCAAGCTCGGCCTCGACCGGCAGCGTCTTGCCGAAGAACGAGGGCTTCTTGGCGCTCAGGCTGCTGTCCTTGCCCAGTTGCGTGCCGCTCTTCTTGCTGGCCTGCGTGGATTCATCCAGCTCGACGGTCAGCACGTCGCCCGCGCGGAATGCGCGCACGTCTGACGTGAGTGACCAAGCCTGATCCGGCACCATGACGCCGCCCGCCGTGCCGCGACGGACTTCAAACGCGGTCTCGGGCATGGTGTTGTCGTCGAAGTCCTGCAGCGGACGATCGAGCGGCCCGGTTGCGCAACCGGCCAGCAAGGCCAGCGCACCGCATGCGGCAAGAAAGCGGGTGGCCCTCATCAGCGTGCCGCCTGCGAGAGGTACTGCATCATGTTGTCGGCGGCCGACAGCACCTTGGTGTTCATCTCATAGGTGCGTTGCGCGGCAATCATCTCGACCATTTCTTCCACGGCCAGCACGTTGGAGCCTTCCAGCGCGCCTTGCTTGATGGTGCCCAGGCCGTTCTGGCCGGGTTCGCCTTCCGTGGGCGCACCGCTGGCGGTGGTTTCGCCATACAAGTTGTCGCCCAGCGCCAGCAGACCGGCCGGATTGACGAAGTGCGCGAGCTGGAGCTGACCGACTTCGGTGGGCATCGTGTTCGAGCCCGTGGTCACGGACACCACACCGTTCTCACCGATCGTGATGCTGGTGGCGTCTTGCGGAATATCGATGCCCGGTGCAACGGCCAAGCCCTGCGCATTGGTCAGGCGGCCTTGCTCGTTCAGGCGCAGCTGGCCGGCGCGGGTGTAGCCCATTTCGCCGTTGGCCATTTCCACTTGCAGGAAGCCGTTGCCGTCGATGGCGAGATCCAGCGCTTGCCCCGTGTTCTGCATCGCGCCGGTGGTGAACACCTTTTGCGTGCCGGCAATGCGCGTACCGTTGCCGAGCTGCACGCCCGGGCCGGTGGCGTTGTCCGACACCTGCGCGCCCGGCTGGCGTTCAGCGCGGTAGAACAGGTCTTCAAACACCGCACGGTCGCGCTTGAACCCGACCGTGTTGACGTTGGCGAGGTTGTTGGCGATCGCCTGCAGTTTCGCGTCCTGGGCCTGGATGCCAGTCTTGCTGATCCACATCGCGTGATTCATGGTTGCCTCTTGTTCGTTACGTTTGCGCCCAGCCGCTTAGCCGCGGATGAGCCGGTTACCGGCGTCGGCCATTTCATCGGCCACCTTGTAGAGCTTCATCTGCATCTCGAACGACCGCGTGAGCGACATCGTGTGCATCATTTCTTCCACGGCCGAAACGTTGCTGCTCTCCAGGTGCCCACCCTTGACGGTGACGTTGCCATCGGCCGCGTATTCCGCGCCGCTGCGCGAGACGATCAGGCCCTGCTCGTTCTTCATCAGGTCCGCCGGCTCGGGGTTCACCAGCAGCAGACGACCCACGTCTTGAATGCCTTTGTCGCCAGCCAGCACGACGGAGATCGTGCCGTCCGCGCCAATCGTCAACGCGTCATGCTCGGGCAGCACGATGGGGCCGCCATCGCCCAGCACTGTGTGGCCGCCCAACGTGAGGTTGCCCTCGCCATCCATCACCATGGAACCGGCGCGCGTGTAGGCCACGCCGCTGTTGGTTTCAATGGCCAGGTAGCCCCGGCCATCGATCGCGACATCCAGCAGGCGGCCGGTTTCGCTGGTCTTGCCCGGCGTGTGGTCGACGTGCGTGGAAGCGAGCGCCGCATGATGGCGCGAGTCATAGCCATAGCCGCTGGCGGCCTGGCTGGTGACGCTCGCCATGTCGGCGCGAAAACCCGTGGTCTGTGCGTTGGCGAGGTTGTTGGCTCGCACATTGAGCGCGCGCAGCGAGTGGTCTGCGCCCGTCATGGCGGTGTAGATGAAGGCGTCCATGGCGTTACAGCGCCTGCATCAACGAGCGCATCATTTCGTTTTCGGTGGACAGCACCTTCGAGTTGGCCTGGTAGTTCTGCTGTGCGCCCATCAGGTTCACCAGCTCGGAGGTCATGTCGACGTTCGACTGCTCGACCGTGCCCACCGACAGCTTGCCGGCCATGCCCGTACCTGCCTTGCCCAGCAGCGGCTCACCCGTGGCGGCGCTCGCTGCCCAAGCCGAGCCATCCACCGGCATCAGACCGTTTTCGTTCTGGAACGTGGCGATGGCCAGTTGGCCTGCCCACAGCTTCTTGCCGTTGCTGTACTGCACCTCGATCGAGCCATCTTCGCCCAGCGAGACGCCCGTCACGGTGCCGGACTTGAAGCCGTCCGTGCGGTTCTTGGCCGTGCTCTGGTCGCCGCCGAACATGGTCGTGCCGGTGTAGCTGATGGCGATCGACATCGGCTCTGCACCATCCGGTTTGCCGAGGTCCAAATTCACGTTGCCGATCGGCATCACCATCTTGCCTTTCTCGTCAAAGCTCAGGAACGTGGGCAGGCCGACGTCTTCACCGTCCATGGCGTAATAGACCTGCATCTCATTGCCCTCGCCCTTGACGAAGTACTGCGTCACGGTGTGCTCGCGTCCCATGGAGTCGATCACGGTGGTGGCCGACATGCCGTTGTACGACTGCGGATCGTCCTTGTCGAACGGCGTGACGCTCGGCTCCTCCCAATCGGCGGACATGTTGCCGACGTACTCCAGCGAGGTACTGGCCTCTGCGGGAATCGCGCCGGTGGGCACCTTCAGGCTGCCCAGCGCCCCATCCGTGCCATAGCCTTGCACCATGCGGCCCATGAAATCCACCACGTTGCCATTGGCATCCGTGCCGAACACGCCGGCGCGCGAATACACCATCGAGCCATCGGTATCACGCGAGACGAAGAAGCCCTTGCCCGAGATGGCGGCGTCCATGCCGCGGCCGGTGGCCAGGAAGTTGCCGCTGATGTCCATCGACTGCGAAGTCGAGCCGATCGACACGCCCGAAGGCATGGCGTTGATGTAGTTCGACGCGAAGTTCGCGCGGCCGGACTTGAAGCCCAGCGTGCCGCTGTTGGCGATGTTGTTGCTGATCTGGTTGAGCTGGCCGTTGATGGCGTTGATGCCGGCAAGTGCGATGTTGAAACTCATGACTGGTACCTCTTCGGAATGGGAAGGATCTCGGGGGGAGTCAGTTCGGGAGGCGTGGTGCCGTTGCCGCCACCGTTCGCGCGGCCCAGAAAACGGGTGATGTCGCCGGTGTCCGCTTCACCAATGCCGGCGATCGACAGGATCACGCGGCCATCGGCGCCCAGGCGCACGCTTTGCAGCTCGCCGATCAACTCGACGTTCGGCTTCTCGCCGGTGTCGGTGGCCACACGCACCTTGTAGTTGCCCGGGGGCAGACCGTGGGCTTCGGGGTCGATCTCGAAATCGACATCGCCCGCTTGCTTCGCGCCCAGCGAGATCTTGTGTTCAGTGCCATCCGGGCCGGTCAGGATGACTTCAACATCCGAGGCCGACGATTCCAGATTGAAACCGCCCTTGACGACGTCGCCGTCCAGCTCAACCGAATCCGCGCGCACACGCACCAAGGAGCCCACTTGCGAGCCCAGCGTGACCACCAGCATGCTTTCCTGCATGGCGGCGGTGGCGGCGCTCAGGTTGGCCAGCGTGTGCAGCGCTTCCACCTGGCTCATCTGCGAGAACTGCGTCACGAACTGGCTGGCCTCCATGGGCGCCAGCGGATCCTGGTTCTGGATCTGCGCGATCAGCAGCTTGGTGAACATGTCCGAGATGCTGCCGCCATCGTTGTTGTTGGCACCCGGCGGGGTGATCTGGTCACCGATACCCGAACCGTTGTTGTTGACGTTGTTGTTGATGTTCATCGGGTTCAGCCCTCGCCCATGCGCAGCAGGTCTTGCTGCATGCCCTTGATGCGCGTGAGCACCTCGGCGTTGGTGGAGAAGGCGCGCGACGCGGCCATCATGTCGGTCATTTCTTCGACGGCGCTCACGTTGGAGTAGAAGACCATGCCGTCTTCATCGGCCAGCGGGTGGCCCGGCTCGTGGCGCGAGGTGAGTGCGTCGTCCGTGGAGATCACGTCCAGCACCTGTACGCGCGCACCGCCGTTTTGAAACACCGAGGCAAATACCGGCTTGCGTGCGCGGTAGGCCGTGTCTTCCGTGCCGGAGGTGCCGGCGTTGGCGAGGTTGCTGGCGATGGTGTTCAGGCGCACGGTCTGTGCAGACATGGCCGAACCGGCGATTTGAGAGATGTCCTTGAAGCTCATCAAACGTTCCCTGTGATGGCGGCCTTCAGGCCCTTGATCTTCATGTTCACGAAGGTGAGGCTGGCCTGGAAGTCAGCCGCGTTCTGCGAGAACGCGGCTTGCTCGGCGCCCAGCTCGACCGTGTTGCCGTCTTGCGACGGGCGGCTCGGCACGCGGTACTTGGCCTCGTCGCTGCTGAACTGCAGGGCGGCTTCGAACGCGTTGTTAGAGAGCGCCTGGTCCAGGCTGGCTCGAAAATCGAGATCGCGCGCCTGGTAACCCGGCGTCGATTCGTTCGCCAGGTTCGACGCAAGGAGCTTGGTGCGTTCGGCGCGCACTTTCAGTGCCGCCGGATGCACGCCGAGCGCTTGTTCGAGATTCAGTCCCATCGTGCTGTTTGCCTCCGCAAAGGGCCGCTCGGCGGGTGCCGGGCAGCGATTGATTCATTGACAGTGCGGAGGTTACGGGCCGGCGAACAATGCGGCGAAGATGTTGTACAGACCTTGAATGGACACCTATGGGGCACATAGGCGGGCGCTATCGGGCCCCGAGGCGTGGATGCCAACCCTATAATCGGGCGACCTTTCATTCACACCCAAGCGCGCCATGTCTGCATCCGGTTTCCCGAAACGGCTTGTGAAGCCCCTGGTATCAGCGGCGATGGCCGGTGGCCTGTTGATGACGCCGTTGATGGCGATGGCGCAGCCCTCTGCCGTTAGCAGCGATCCGGCCGCCGCGCAGGTCGAGGAAGCCGCTCAGGCCTGGCTGACACGCTACGTTGCCGATCACGCGTTGAATGATGCGCAGGCATCGGCGACGGCGACGCCCCTGCGCAGGCCTGCTCCCGCCTGCGGCGAGCCCTACGACATTGCCATCACCGATACAAAGGTGCTGACGCGCATGCGGTTTTCCGTGCGCTGCCCGGGGGAATCGCGTGCAACGGTTTACGTGGTCCGTGCACGCATCGAGTTGCCGGTGCTCGTGGCAGCAACGGCGCTAACACCCAACCAATCGCTGAGCGAAACGGATTTCACGCATGACGTGCGTGACTTTGCGCAAACGCCCGATGCGCTGACGGATGCGGCCGCTGCCATCGGACGCACGCCACGGCGCGCGATAAAGGCCGGCCAGGTCATTCAGGCGCGCTTGCTCAAGGGTGTGGAAGCGATTCGCCGAGGCCAGGCCGTGCAGATCGTGGCGAACACAGGGCCGGTGGAAGTGACAGTGCCGGGCACCGCCATGCAGAACGGCGCAATCGACGACGTGATCCGCGTGAAAAACGCGAGCACCGGCAAGATCATCACCGCACGGGTGACGAGTGCCGGCACGGTCGAACCCGTTGGCGCAAAGAAATAGCGCACGGCAACACAGACAGCGTCACCGCACCATCCCCTTCACCTGCCCCGCCATCTGTACGAGCTTGCTCTCGTATGCGGGATCGGTTGCGTAACCACCGCGCTTGAGCGCGCGGGCAAAGGCGCGGGCATCGTCGCCCACGTTGTGCACGCCGACGTAGCGCGGTGAATCGCGCAGCAGCGTGCCGTAATCGCGAAACGCACTGGCATAGCTCGGATACGCGCGAAAGCGTTCGACCATCTTCACGGCTTCGCCATCGACGTATTCGGTGGTAGCGGATGCCGATGACGCGCCCTTCCAGTTGGCCGTGGCCTTGATGCCAAACACGTTGTGCGTGGTCTCGCCACGTGCGTTCGTCAACGGCTTTCGGCCCCAGCCCGATTCCAGTGCAGCGTGGGCGGCAATCAGCTCCGGCGCTGCGCCGATCATTGCGCCGGCACGGCGTGCGTGCGGCATGATCTCCGCCAGAAATGCTTGGCGGTCCGGATCAACCGAACCGAACACCGTCACCCCCGCACCGCTCGATACGCGCTGGCCTGCTTTCGCGGCCTCCGCCGCTTCCGCACGGGCCTGCATGGCGTTGACCCATTGCGTGGCCTGCGAAGAGAGTTGCGGCTCAAACGTACGCTCAAAGCCATTGCGGACCGTGCCGGAAATATCTCGGCTGAGCGACTTGTACAACGACCCGAAGCCCGCTGCCGGCGCGCTTGCGGGCGCAGCGGGAGCAGGCGGGCGGGCAACCATGCCCGGCGTTGCAGCACTGAAGGTGACGTTAGGCCGGAGCATAGATATGGCGCTCTCCGTGCATCAGGCGCTGCATGGCTTCGTATTGCGCGGCGAGCAAGCCACCGTTGCGCGCTGTGAGGGCCTGGCAGCGGACTGCCTGCGTCTTCAGTTCCGTACAGCGTTCGACGAACGACGCGCGTTGGGCAGCATGCTTGTCCCCGTCCAGCAAACGCTTGCCGAAGGCCAGTACCGCACCGGGTGTGCGACCGATCCGTTCCACGCGGTAGCGGCGGCGCAGGTCAATGGCGTCGGTTTCCACCGCAATCGCCTTGGCCAGCGCACCCAGCGCGGCGGTATCGAGCCGCAACGCTGCGGCAAACTGGTCTTCCAGCAACTGTGCGAGCTTGCGGTAGCTGACGCTGTCCGTCACCACATCCGCCAACAGTTGGCGCGGGTTACCGGGGTAGCTGCCCTTGACGGTCATTCATGGCCTCCGTGATAGCGCTGGATCATGCCAGCGAGTTTGGCGGCATCGAAGCGGATGTCGCCTGCTGCCAGCGCGGCGCGGATTTCCGCCACACGCGCCGTGTCGATTTCCTGCGAGTCGCCCATCGCGGCACGTGCGGCATCCAGTGCTTGGCGGTCGCGGGTCTTCTCGCCCACCGAGCTGATCGGTGTAATGGCCGCCTTGTGTTGCGCACCTTCGCCGCGCTGTGCGCTTTCCGTCTCGTTGATGGCGGCGTGTCCGCCCACGTTTGCGATTCGCATGATGTTCCACCCTACGGCCTGGTCGGCCCTTGAAGATCGTTAATCAGTCACTCAACCCATCAAGACGACCGGGCGGTTGCGGGTGTTAAATCTTTTTTACTGTCCTCGGGCAAGACGACGCCAACCTGTTGGCCAACCCGCCCTGCGTCGGGCTCACCGGCCGATGCAGCGTTGACCCCGTTGACGAGGGGCACCACGCGCTCGGGGCGTCCAAACATGGTCTGGATCGTGCGGGCGCGCTCAGGCGTCAGCACCAGGAATTCAATGCGGCGGTTGATGGCTGCACGCGGGTCGTCCGCCAGCGGTGCACGGTCCGCCATGCCCACCACTTGCAGGACCTGGCCGGAGCGCATGCCGCCTTCAAGCAGCCAGCGCCGGGCCGACATGGCGCGATCCCCCGACAGGTGCCAGTTCGAACGCGAGCCAAAGCCCAGGCTTCGATAGGGCACCGAGTCGGTATGGCCGATCACCAGCATCGGGTTGCCCACCGCGCCCATCAGCGCGCCGAGCTTGGTCAGCATGGGACGGAACGGCTCGGAAGGCGTCCCCCCGCCGCTGACGAACACGCCACGCTCATCGGTGTCATGCAGCATGACGCGCAAGCCCATTGGCGTGACGATGGTTTGGAGGTTGTCGAGCAGCCCAGCTTCTTCGCCCAGCGTACGCACACGCTCGGCCAGCGCATGCAGCGCGTCCTGCGTATCGGCCATGGGTTGCGTGCGCTTCGCATCGTCGCCCTCCTTGCCGGCTGTGCGCGGCGTCAGGCCGTCGGGCATCACGGCAGTGTCCAGGATGACGGGCGCGCCGTTGAGGACACTGGAGCCGCCGTCGTAGACCACGCTGTCCGCCATCTCGCCGAGTTTGAGACGGGCCTCTTCTTCGTCGCGTGCGCCAATTACCCACAACAGCAGGAACAGGCACATCAGGGCGAGACAGAAATCGGCGAAGGCGACTTTCCAGCTGCCACCATGGTCGTCGTCATGGGCGCGCCGCACGGCACGCTTGACGATCATGTCGACGTGTTCCCCGCGACGCCCGCCCCGCTTGGGAGGCACGGCGGGTACAACCGGTGCTGCCGCTTCCGTCACGACCGGTGCAGTGATGGTGTCGGCGCTCATGCGCGCGCTCCATCCAGCCGGCCGATCCAGGTCTCCAGCTCCGCAAAGCTGGGCTTGTTGGTCAACTGCATCAGGCGGCGTCCGGTATCAATGGCCAGCAGGGGCGGTTTGCCTGCCGCAAAGGCGATCAGCACCACCTTGACGCATTCCAGATCCGACATCTCGGCCTTCACCACCTGCTTGATCAGGTTGGCCAGCGGGTCGAGCACGCCGTAACAGAAGAAGATGCCGATAAAGGTACCGATCATGGCGGCCGCCACCTTCTCGGCCAGCTCGACCGCACCGGCGCCGTCACTCAGGCTGTTCATGGCCATCACCACGCCCAGCACGGCGGCCACGATGCCGAAGCCCGGCATGGCTTCCGAAATCTTCTTGAGCGAGCGCGAAGGCTGCTCCAGGTCTTCATGGATGGCGACCAGCTCCTGCTCAAGCACGCTTTCCAGCTCGTGCGCGCTGATCTTGCCCATGGCCATCAGGCGGAAGTTGTCGACGATGAAGGCAAGCAGCTCAGGATCGGCCAGCACCATCGGATAGCGCTGGAACAACGGGCTTTCGTGCGGGGCCTCGACGTGGCTGTCGAGCGCCTTGAGGTCACGGCCGATGTTCAGCAGTTCGTACATCACCAGCAGTTGCTGGCGCTGGAACTCCTTGTTGACGGTGCGCTTGCGGAACGTCATGACCTTGCGCAGCTGCTTGCCCATTTCGATCAACACATGGCGCGGGTTGCCGAGCACCAGTGCGCCCACGGCGGCCCCCAAGATGATCAGCAACTCGACCGGCTGCCAGAGCTTGCTGAAATCGCCGCCCATGAACATGAACCCGCCGAATACGCACGAGAGCACAATGAAAATGCCGAATATCTGTTGCATGATTCCTTCCCGTCTAGGTGCCGCGCGGTCTGGCCGGCGGGCGAATTTTCACTGTCAGTGCGTGGCGAGATACTTGCGCATCTTCGCCAGCGCACTCTTGTTGATCTGGCAGACCCGGGCCCGTGTCAGGCCAAGCACCGCGCCGATTTCGGCTTGGTTCAGGTCGAATTCATACGACATCTGGATCACCTGCTGCTCGCGTGCATCCAGAGCGCCAAGCGCCTTCTCCAGCGAGCGGCGCACTAGGATCTGGCGCTCGATCCCATCGTCGCTGCCATACGCATCGCCGCTGTCTTCCAGCAGCGCGTCAAAGCTGACGAACTCCTGCGCACAATCGTCGAGTTGCAGTTGCTCGTACTCGTCGCTGTCGATCTCCAGCGCGTCGCACAGTTCTTCCTTGGTCGGCTCGCGGCCCAGCTCGCGGCGCAGCGTGCGCTCCGTGCTGCGCAGGCGATGTGCACCCTGGCGTGCAGAACGGGGGCGCCAGTCCTGGCGGCGCAGTTCATCCAGGATGGCGCCGCGCACACGCACCAGCGCAAAGTGTTCGAATTCGGCATCGGGCTCGCCGTAGCGGCGCAGCGCTTCCAGCAACCCCATCAGGCCAAGTTGCTCCAGGTCGGAGGCATCCATCGCACCGCCCGCTTGCGAACCGAGCTTGCGCACGGTGCGCTTGACCAGCGGCGCGTACTGGGCCATCCAGCGCGCTTCGTCAGCAGCAGACAGGGTCTGGCCGGCGCGCTGCACGCTGTCGTATTCGGTGTAAGTCGTTGCGCTCATGGCGTTCAGTCCATCATGACCTTCGTCACCAGCACCTTGTCAAAGGGCGTGCGGTCGGCACCGCCGTAGCCGTGCTCGTATTCCTTGTTGAGCATGGCGGCAAGCTCGATCGGCCCCATGCGCTGTATCTCCGCCGCCGTACGCTCGGACAGGACGCTGTATGCCGTGGCGCGCAGCACCGGCAGGTGTTCTTTCACCTGCTTTTCGCGCTTGGCGTCGGTGGCGGAGAAAACGAGGTCCATCACCACGTAGCGCGGCCGGGCGCTGCCCTCGGTGCTGCGCAACATGACGATCAGCTTGTCGAGGGACACATAGCGTGCCTGCGCGTCGATGGGCAGACGGGCCGGCTTGGCGGCAACCGCGCCCGCCGGATTCCCGCCGCGGGTCACCATAAATGCCGTCACACCGGCTGCGCCCACAGCAATTGCCGCCGCCATGGCGATCATCATCAGATTCTTTTTCATACGGTTTCCTTCTGCGTGCGCGCCGCATCTCGCGACACAAATTCGAATGCGCCGTCACCACCTGCGGCTGCCAGTCCACGGCCAGGGCCCTGCTCCGCGTCGTCGCGGGCATGGCGCTCACCCCCACCCGAGGTATCGGCATCTGCGTGGCCTTGCCGGCTGGCGGAAACCTGCACGGTGACGTCGCCACCGTTGCGTGCGCTGAGGTCCTGGCGCAGGCTCTCGCCAATGGCTTGCAACTGGCGAACGACATCGGCGTTGGTTGCGGACAGGTGAACGGCAATGCCGTTGGCGTCCTGCCGCAGCTCGATGCGCACCGAGCCATTCAGATGCGGGTCGAGCCGGATCACGGCCTGTCGCATGCCTTGCGCGGTCTGCACGCTCAGGCGGTCGCCCAACGCGTCGATCAACTTCTGCTGCGGCTCAGTGGGCGCGCGCGGCGCGGACGCCGCAGGCGCTCCAGGCAAATCGTTCTGGCCACCGCTCAAACGCGCCAGGCCTTCTGGCGCAATAGCGGGCATGCCTGCCGGCAATGCTGTGTCTTGAGAGACACGCGGGTTCAGCAACTGCGCCGTTCCGGCGGCCATGCCTTCCTGTGCCTGCGGGGCGGCCGGGGCCACCAGCCGCTGGGGGACGACGCGCTCCGCCTGTACGGCATCCACCGCACCAGGTGTGCTGGCCTGCAAGGCGGCGAGGTCAATCGCGCCCCCTGTCTGCACGGCTGCCAGCCCCGCGCCGCGGAGTTGCGCGGGCACTTGGGCCGGCAAAGCCGAGGCCTGCGGGGTGGTTGCGTCGTCATGGAAAGCGGGCTGCGCTTGATGCGCGTCCAGCACTTGCATCAACCAGGGCGCCGTCATCGCGCCGTCCTGCAAAGCCGGCATGAGGTCGAGCGGCATCTCCGCTTCGATTGCCTGTGCCAACGCTTGCGCTACCCATGTATCCATCTGCGCGAACGGATCTGCATCCACGTCAGAACCCGCGACTTGCGTGGCGAAATCGCCTGTCAGCAAGTCTTCAAACTCCGCAAGCGAAACGTTCTGCGGCGCGCTGGCATCACCCGCCAATGCTGGTAGCCCAGGAAAGCCGGCAGGTGCAATGGCTGGTGCGAGATCGCCCATGGCCAGCATGCCCATCCTCATCGGAGGCCACCTTGCGCGGCATAGGCGTCCCAGCCAGCGCGGCGCACGCGCAGGCCACTCATGGCGTCCACCAGCCGCTCGGACTCCGACGCCAGCAGCGCAATGGCCGCACGGTGCGCAATGCGCAGCAACGTCAGGGATTCCCGCTCGGCCACGCTCAGCACCTGTTTCGTCGCCATACCGCTGACGACGTCGTGCACCTCGTGGTTCAAGCGTTCGAGCGCATCAAAATCGCGCTTGAGAATGGCTTGTCGTAAGCGCGACGCGAGTCGCAGGAGATAGTCGGACTGGTCCATGGTTGTGTCATCCAAATCGTTGGTCGACGCCTTCCCAAGCGGCCCGCAGCGTGCGGATCAGCTCCGAGACTTCGTCGATGATGGCCGGGTCCAGCGTGAGCCCAGCCTCGTTCAGGCGCCACGTGCAGTACTCGTAGAGCCGCGCCATGTTCACGACCACGTCGCCGCCCGCATCAAAGTCGAGCGCGCTGGTCAGGCCGTGCAGCATGCCGATGCACTTGTTGAGGCTGTGGCCCTTCTCTTCGTAACGCTTGGCCTCGATGTGGGCGCGAGCGCGCGCCATTTCGTCGAGCAGGCCATCCATCAACACGACCACCAGACGCACCGGCGACGCGCTTGCCGTCTGGCCTTCGAGATTCGCTGTCTGGTAGTCGCCGTAGCCGTGTTGCGTGGTCATTTTTTCGGTCCCCCAAAGTCGGGAATGTTGTCGATCAGGTTCATCGTGAATTCCATCTGGTATTGCAGCTGCTCAACGCGTGTGAACTGCGCCAGATACCTGTCATACATCCGAGTGTATTGAGCATCGAGCGAAAGCTCTTTCTTGTTCAACGATTTCTCAACGGACTCCGTGTTGTCCTGGCGGCGCTTGATATGGCCGTCTACAGACGAGGTCCACGTCTTCAAGTAGTCGTCCATGCGCTTGGCAATGCCCTTGTCGGCATTCGTGAACAGCGCGTCGAGTCCATTGGGGTTCTTGGCCAGCCCGGCTTCGAGCTTGGCGGTGTCGAGCGATAGCTTGCCGCTGCGGTCTGCGCTGATGCCATAGTCCAGCAGGCTTGCATTGCCCACCGCGCCACGCAGCAGTTCGCTCATGCGCGCCTGCAGGCCACGCACGCCAGCATCGCCCACGAATGGGCCGGCGTTGGCGGGGTCGTCCGGGTTGACCTTGGTCAGCTCGGCCAGCACGCTCATCACTTCGTTGTAGGCATCGACAAACGCCTGTACCGACTCCGTCGTGGCGCTCTTGTCGAGCGCGACATCGAGCAGCAGCGGTGCGTCGCCAGTGGCCATGGCCTGCGTGAACGTGACGGAAACGCCCTGGATGCCGGTAAACGTGTTGGAGGCCTGCGTGATCTTGATGCCACCTTCGCCGCCGAGGTGGAAGATCGCATCTTGCGCAGCAGAGAGTTCTTCAGGCTTGCCCGACAAGGCATCGGCCAACGCGGTGTTGTTCACGCCGTCGGTGTCGAGCGAAATTTTTCCGGCCTCGCCGGTCTCTCCGGAGGTCAGCACCAGGCGTTGCTCGCCGTTGATCGTGACGATCGACGCCGAGACCTTGCCTTCGTTGCCTTCCGCTTGGTTGATGGCCCGTGCCAGCTCTGCCGGCGACACGTTGCCGCTGGCATCGGTATTGGCAGAAGACAAATCCACTTCGAACGATTCGTCATCGCCAACGCCAATCTTCAACGTGCCGGCATCCTTGCCTTGAAACGACGGGATGCCCGAATACGCTACCTGGTGCGCCGAGGCGAGCTGCTGGACGAAGAACGAATAGCTGCCCGGTTGCGCACTGCTGCCCACCGTGGCGTTGCCCAATGCGGGGTTCGACAGCGTGGCCTTCTGTTTGACGATGCTGCTAGCGCCCGAGAGGCCCGCCAGCGCGGTCTGGAATGAGCTCAACGCACCTTGCAGCTTGGACAGCGCCGCTTTGGCGGTCGCATTGTTCTCCTTCAGGGCTTTCAGACGCGTCGTCGCGTTCATCATGTACAAATCGGTAAACGCCTTGGCGCTTTCCGCGGGGGATACGTTGCCGAACATGGCTGTCCTCGCTGGTCAGGTTGGGTGAGAGAGTGCGCCCCCGTGCGACAGGCGGCGTCGCAGCCATGCCTGGGAAGCTTGTTGGTCTTCGCGCTTGCGATCGCGTGCGCGTTGTTCGATGTCGAGCGCCGTGAGCTTCTTGCGGCGGACCACGTCGATCTGCTCGTGACGCAGACGCGCATGGCGCAAGTCGGCGCGCAGCGAAGCCACCGAGGCTTCGTGGTTGGCCAGCTTGCGCTCGTGCTGGTGGATCAGATCCGCCATGGCGCTGCGGTAGCGCGCGCCGTTCATGGCGTGGGCCGGATGCACGTGCGCGCCGGTCTCGACGGTTTGCATCAGTGCGGTCATCTGAGAGATGTGACGGCGGTAGCGTGCGCCTTCGGCATCGCGCGCGGCGACGTCGGCACTTAGCCTGTCGACTTCCTGCGCACGCATGGCGACGAGTTTCGACAGCCCGGCAACAACACGCTGGGTGTTCATGCGGCAATCTCCTTCAGGGTCATGAGCGTTGCGTCACGAGAGGCGGCTTCGTCTTGCCGCTGGCAGAGGAACGCTTCAATGTGGTCGTGCATCTGCACGGCGTGGTCGGTGGCGGGGTCGGCCCCGGCAACGTAGCCACCGAGTGGAATCAGGTCGCGCACATTGGCGTGGCGCGACATCATGTCTTTGACCTTGCGCACGGCATCGATCTGCTCGCGCGGCGCCACCAGCGACATGCAGCGGCTTACGGAGCGAAGCACATCAATGGCGGGGTAATGCCCCTGCGATGCGAGATCGCGCGAGAGCATGATGTGGCCGTCGAGAATCGCCCGTGCGGTATCGACCACGGGGTCTTGCTCGTCATCGCCTTCGGCCAGCACGGTGTAGATGGCGCTCATGCTGCCCGCGCCCTCGCCGTTGCCAGCGCGTTCCACCAAGCGCGGCAACATGCCGAACACTGAAGGCGGATAACCGCGCGTGGCGGGCGGCTCGCCCAATGCCAGCGCTAGTTCGCGCTGCGCCATGGCATAGCGCGTGAGGGAATCGACCAGCAGCAGCACATTGCTGCCCGTGTCGCGAAAGTGCGTGGCGATGGCGTGGCACAGCTCGGTGGCCATCAGGCGCATCAGCGGGGATTCATCCGCCGGGGCGACTACGATGATGGCCTTGGACATGCCTTCGGGGCCGAGCGAGTGCTCGATGAACTCGCGCACCTCGCGGCCACGCTCGCCGATCAGGCCGACGACCACGACATCCGCTGCCGTCTGCCGCGTGATCATGCCGAGCAGCACGCTCTTGCCAACGCCACTGCCTGCAAACAGGCCGACGCGTTGGCCACGGCCCAGCGTGAGCATGCCGTCGATGGCGCGCACGCCCACGTCCAGCACGCCTTCCACCGGCTGCTTGCGCAGCGGGTTGACGCGCGGCGGCTCCAGATCGAGCACGGCATCGCCGGTCAGCGGGCCGCGCCCGTCAATCGGCTCGCCCAGACCATCAAGCACACGGCCACGCCATGCGGGGCCGATGGACAGCGTGCGTGTGCCGTCGTCGGCAAACACGCGGGCACCGGCGCTCAGCCCTTCAGCAGGACGGAACGGCATCAGGTACGAAACGCCCTCTCGAAAGCCGACGACGCGCGCTTCAAGCCAGCCGCCCGACGCGGTTTCGATACGCGCAAGCTGGCCGGTTTCAAACGGATAGCCGGTCACTTCCAGCAGCAGGCCCGACACGGCGGACAAGCGCCCGACCGGCCGTGCGACTGGCACATCGCCTAGATCGAGCGTACCGAGTACGGAACCGCTCATACGGCGGCTCCTTCCGCAGCCTCGGCATCGATGTGCGAGAGCTGCGCGGCGATGCGCTCGATGCAGGCAGCCAGGCGTTGGCCGCAACCGGCATCCATTTCCACGTCACCAGCTTGCACACGGCATTCGCCGGGTTCAAGGCGGTCGTCGGGGGCGAGTTGCCAACCGCTGGCGCGCTCGGGCGCGGCTTCGGCAATGCGGGCGTAGTCGGCCGGGTTCAGCCGCACGCTGATGTCATCGGGGGCCTTGGCCAGCGTGCCGATGGCTTCATCGACAAACGCGAGAATCTGTTCGGGGCGAGCTTCCAGCTCGGCGCGCACGACCTGGCGGGCGACGTCGCCCACCAGCGTAGCCACTTCGGCGCGCACTTTGGCGCGGTAGGCCTGCTGCGCACCGTTGAAGCCGGCGACCAGCGCATCGACCGGCGCGACAAGCGCATCGAGACCGGCACGCACATCGTGGCGTGCATGGTCAGCGCCAGCGCGTTCACCTGCGGCAAAGCCATCGGCGTGTCCGGCGTCGTAGCCGGCCTGTCGTGCCTCATCGAGCAGCTCTTCTGCGGGCGGCGCGTGCAGTTGCGTGGCGAGCAATCCAGCTTCGTCCGGCAGCGACAAACCATCGCGCTGCTCATGTGCGGCACGCACGCGTGCCAGTGGCGGAAAGGCGTAGCGGCGGTAGGCCTTCATTTGAGGACGTCCTCCGCAACGAGCTGCAGCTCAATCTCGCCTTCGTCGGCCAGCTCGCGGATGGTGTCCATGATTTCGCGGCGGGCCGCCTCGACCTTGCTGGCCGGGGCCGGGCCCGTACGGCGCAGCATCTCTTCGAACGCCTGTACGGAGCGGCGTGGCATGGAGCGCAGCAGCGTATCGCGCACCGCCGGGTCGGCACCCTTGAGCGCCACGCCCCACAGTTCCATGTCGACCTGTTCCAGGATGACGGCGATGACCTCGTCGCTCTGCTTGCCAATGACGGAAAAGTCGTAGATGCGTTCTTCCACGGCGGCCACGAGGTCCGGATCGCGGGCACGCAGCAGTTCCACCACGCGTGCACGGTCGCCCGGCAGGCGGTTGATGATGTCGGCGGCCTGGCGCACGCCTTCCACGGCGGTGCTCTGCGTGCCGAGATTGGCGATGCAACCGTCGACCACCGCTTCCAGATCGCGCAGCAGGTCGTAGTCGATTTCCGTCAGGCGGGCGATGTCGAGCAGCACCTGCTCGCGCTGCGCTTCCGGCAGCGCCTGGATCACCAGGCTCGCCTGCTCGGGCGGCAGGAAGGCCAGGAACATGGCCTGCATGCGCACGTGTTCGTCGCGCAGGCGGTCGGCCAACCATTGGGGCTGCGCCCATTGCAGGCGGGCCATCTTCGGGCCGATCACATCGCCGTAGATCTTGTTGAGCACGCTGTTGGCCACCACGCCGCCCAGCGCCATGTCCAGCGAGCGCTGCAGGAACGAACGCGATGCGCCACGTACGCTGCTCTGCGCGCGGAAGTCGGAGAAGAAGCGCTCAATGGTGTTCTGCACGGCATCCACCTTCACGCCCTGCATGCGTGACATCACCATCGTCACGCCCAGCAGTTCTTCACGCGACAGGCAGCGCAGCACACCCGCCGCGGCTTCTTCACCCATGCTGAGCAGGATGATGGCGGCGCGCTCCACCGTGCTGAGGTTCAGGGCCGGAGCGGCCACCGACAGTGCCGGTGCGGCTGCATCCACAGTTGCGGGTACGTTAGCTGGTGTGTTCATCGTCTCGAATCCAAGGTTTGATGACTTCGGCCACGCGCTCGGGGTCTTGGCCGGCCAGATGCTTCAGGTGTTCGATCAGCACGTCGACATCGGAGCCGATCGGTGGCAGGTTGGCGTCGGCCAGCAGCAGCGGCTGCGTATCGGCGTCGGTGCCGGCGGCCTCGATGGCCGGGGCTTCCGTGCCGGCAACGACGGCATCCACCACTTGCGGATCACGCCCACCGTTGGCCCACGTGCGCAGCACCTTGAGCAACGGGCGGAAGATGAAGAAGAAGCCGAGCAGTGCACCCAGTGCCCATGCGCCCCACGTGCCCATCGTCACGATGTTGTCGGGCTGCTGCCACCACGGCAGCGATGCGGCCACCGGCGCGGTGCGGAAGTCGAGCGACGACACCACCAGCGCGTCTTCACGGTCGGCATCGATGCCCAGGCCGTTGCGCAGGATCTTGTCGACCTGTTCGAGTTGTTCCGGCGTCCAGGCCTTACCTTGGCCTGGGGCTGCGCCGTTGTTCAGCACGACGGCCACATTCATGCGCTTCACACGCACGGGGCTGCGCTTGATCTGCACGACGTTGCGGTCGTAGGCGTATTGGCGCGTTTGCGCGTTCTTGGCGGAGTGCGGCGGCTCGGAGGCGACCGGGGCAGAGGCAGATGCGGGCGCCGGACGGTTCGACAGCGAACCCGGCACACCCAGTGCAGCCTGGCCGATGTCCTTCTCGTCGCGAATGGCTTCTTGCGTGACCTTGGGCGCTTCGCCGTATTGCTCGTGGGTTTCTTCGACGCGGTCGTGGTCCAGTTCCACGGCAACGCTTGCACGGAAGTTGCCCTCACCCAGCGTGGGCGTCAGCAGTTCGCGGATGTTGCGTAGGGTCTGTTCGCGCGTTTGCGCGCCCAGCTCGCTGTCGAGTGCCGAGGCACCACCGACGGCGGGGTCGATCTGCGCAGAAAGGTGATTGCCCGCCTGGTCCACCACCGTCACGCGGGCCGGGTCCAGGTTGGCCACGCTGCCCGCCACCAGGGCGACGATCGCAGCGATCTGTTCCTTGCTCAGCTTGCGGTTGGCCTTGAGCGTGAGCACGACGGAGGCCGAGCTCTTGTCACCATCGGAAAGAATGAACGACGTGGACTTGGCGATCGACAGATGCACGCGCGCGGTCGACACCGGGTCGAGCGCCACGATGCTCTGCGTCAGCTCGCCTTCCAGGCCACGACGAAAACGCACGTCCTGCACGAACTGGCTCACGCCCAGCGGGTCGCTCTTGTCCACCTGCTCCAGCCCTTCGGGCAGTTTGGCGACCACGCCCTTGGCGGCCAGCAGCATGCGCGCGGCGCCCAGCTTCTGCTCGGGCACCAGCACCTGGCCGCTGTCGGGGTGAATACGGTAGGGAATGCCTTCGGCATCCAGCGCGGCCATCATGTCAGCGGCCGGCACGGTTTCGTGCGCGCCGAACAGCGGCTTGTAGCGTGCGTTCTGGTGATGCATCAGCATCATCGCCAGCGCGGTCAGGCAGATCGCCAGGATGACGATCGGTGCCAACTTGGCCAGCGCTGCGGAAGACGGCAGTCGAAAGCCACCTTCAGGCGTGAGTCGCGCGGTGAGCGTTTTGATTTGATCGAGCACGTTGGCAGTCCTCGTCAAACCTGCATCTTGATGATGTCGTCAAACGCGCTCATGAGCTTGTTGCGCACCTGGACCATCGCCGAAAACGACAGGCTGGCCTGCTGGCTCGCGAGCATGGCGCCCACGAGGTCGTCACTGGCGCCAGTTTCCACGGCGGTCACAAGGTCGTTGGCGTGATGTTGCTGGGCGTCCGTGCCATGCACGGCGTGCCTGAGCAGATCGGAGAAGCCGGCTGCCGCGCCATCTGCAGAGGGTTGCGGATCGTCGTTGACGGTGGTGCTGCTGAGGGACTGGCGAATCGAATCGAGCATGGCGCTCGAGAGGTCGACGTTCATTGCGGTTCCCGTGTTGGATTGACTATGGGACCGGATTTTGTGACGTCGTTTGACGCGGAACGAGAATGTTCAACGGAACATTGATCGCCCCGATAGCAGGTGCCTATTGCCCTGCGAACTGCGGATTACGCTTTGCGCAAACAAAAAAAGGCGTGACCTATTCAGTCACGCCGCAACAAGGGAGGAGAAATCAGCGGAGCGGTTTAAGCGCGCGATGCAGTGCTGCCGTTCGGATAGCGCGTATCGCCATTCCACGACAGGTAACCGTAGGTATCGGCCTGGCGGTCGGCGCCTTGGCTGTACGGGTCGAAGCGATCTCCAGCGCGGGACAGATAGCCGTACGTATCGGCTTGGCGGTCTGCACCTTGGCTGTACGGGTCGAAGCGATCACCCGCGCGGGACAGGTAGCCGTAGGTATCTGCCTGGCGATCCGCACCTTGTGTGTACGGATCGAAACGGCCAGCCTGCGTGGCGGCCGGTGCATCGAAGTTGGGTTGCTCCGAAGCAGCGGCCGGTTGGGCCGACAGCAGCGTTGCGGAAGCCGACAGCGTAGCCACCAGGGCCAATGCAGCGCGGCGGGAGAAGAGGGAGGAGAGACGGGAGTTCATGATCGTTTCCTTGTTCGGTTGCGCTCGTTGTTGCGCTTGGAACCCAGAATAGATCGTTGCCCCCGACTGATAAATGCAGCTTCCGAAAAAAGACTGTTCAGGCGGCGCTAACAATCTGCAAGCGCGGATTTTCCTTGAGCTGGAGGCACGGATGGTCAGCAAACAACGTCGCCACCCAGTCCACGAACACGCGCACCTTGGGCGACAGATGGCGGTTATGCGGATAGATGACCGACACCGGCAACGACTCCGAGATGTAGTCCGGCAGCACCTCCACCAGCGCGCCCGACATCAGGTGCTCGTACACCAGGAAGCGCGCCGTCTGCATCAGGCCCAGGCCGTGCAACCCGCATGCCACGGCGGATTCCGCATCATTGACCGACACCATGCCGCGCACCTTGTGGATCTGCTTCTGGCCATCGATGACGAAATCCCAATCCATGCGCCGGCCGTTGCGCGGTGAGAAGTAATTCACCGCCGTGTGATCCTGCAGATCCTCCAGCGTCGTGGGTGTACCGTGCCGCGCCAGATATTCCGGAGATGCACAGTTCACCATCGACAACTGGCCGATGCGGCGCGCCACCAGGCTGGAATCCTGCAACTCACCCACACGCACGGCGCAATCCACGCCTTCCTGCACGAGGTCGACGGTGCGGTCGCTCATGCCGATCTCAAGCTGAAGATCGGGGTACGCGTCATGAAAATCACGGATACGCGGTACAAGCAACCGTTTGCCAATCGACCCAGGCACGTCAATGCGCAACGTGCCGCGTGCACCCGATGCGCTCTGTGAAAACGCGGCTTCGGTCTCTTCCAAGTCCCCGAGCAGCCGCACGCAGCGCTCGTAATAAGCCGCACCGTCAGCAGTGACATTCACGCGGCGCGTGGTCCGGTGCAGCAGGCGCACGCCGAGATGCGCCTCAAGGCTTTGCACCAGGTTCGTCACCGTGGCGCGAGGTAACTGAAGGCTGTCGGCAGCCTTGGTGAAACTGCTGGCTTCCACAACGCGCGTGAAAACCTGCATCGCCTGCAATCGATCCATCTGCGGCTCCTGAGGGTCGGACTCCACGGGGCGGGCGCACTGCCGGAATCAGAACGGCAATGCGCTGGACCTGTGGAATCTGAAGGGGTGCACCCGGTTGGCTCGATCAATAAACATTGCTGCGCGCAGGGATTTTGCAGCGCAATAAGATCGGCCTCGAGCAATGACACTTTGTAGCACAAACGACAAATTTGATTGTTCGGCTGTGACTAATAGTGATGTCCGATTATAGGCATTTATCCGCGATCGTCTAATCACCATCATTCAGCCCATCGACATCCGGGTTATCCGCAAAGGTAAGCCCCGCCTGACATCATGGGTTCTTCTCCACCGCGTCTGGTTGTTTCGGATCGCTCGCTCGCCACCTCAGCGGCTTCGGCCGATGTTCGCGCGGAGCGTTCGCTCTCCGCTAACGGCGCCACAAATGTTGCACGGAATCACCATTTGCGCAGTGCAGCATGCACGTTGCCTGAGCAAATATCGCCTGCCGGAAAACCGGCTGCAGCGGATGCCCTGCCACGCGAGGTGCGGGCCGAGGACTATTGGACCCAGGGCTACGCCAACCGCATCCGGCTGCGTGTGTTCCGCCCCGAATTTCACGCGGACGAGGCTGCACCGCTGCGCCAGTCGGCTGTGCTTTACCTGCATGGCGGCGGCTTCGTGAATGGCTCGATTGACGATGCGGATGCCCCTGCGCGCCACTTGGCGGCCACGCTGCCCGCAGTGGTGGTGACAGTCGGCTACTCGCTGGCACCGGCAGCGCCCTTCCCTGCTGCGCCCGAAGACGTATACGCCGCGCTGTGCTGCATGGCTGAGCATGCCGCTGCATGGGGCATCGACCGCCGCCGCATGGCCGTGGCCGGTCACGACGCGGGCGGCAACCTGTCGGCCGCATTGACGATGATCGCGCGTGACCGTGGCGGCCCCAACCTGCGTGCGCAGGTGCTGATCGCCCCCATGCTGGACCCGACGATGGCCCGCGTGCGCCCCGACCACCTGGCCAACGCCGACGCTAACGGTAAAAACGCGGCCGAAGTCTGCGCTGATTGCTATCGCCAGTACCTGCCCCGCCCAACCGAACGTGTGCACCCGTATGCCGCACCGGTGGAATCGCGCCGTCTGCAGGGCCTGCCGCCGGCGCTGCTGCTGACGGCCCCGCAAGACCTGTTGCGCACCGAAGCAGAGCGCTACGCCAGTGCCCTCATCGAAGCAGGCGTGGTCACACAAGTCGTGCGCGTGAACGAGGCATGCCATGACTCGATCGCCATGAGTGCGGTCGCGCAAGACGAGATGACATGTTTCCTGCGCTGGCACCTTGGCATGACGCGTCAGGCTGCGGTGCGCACCAAGCGCCGCGCACGTGCGGAAGGCAAGAACAGCCGCGACCGCACGCCGCCTGCCCCGACCGGCCCGACCGGCCCGACCAGCAACAGGCCTGGCTGAACCCACAACAACAAGAAACGGAGTGCGAGGCCGCGCGTGCTTCTACGCTGCGGCCCAAACGTTTTCCCCGAGTCTTTTCTCTTTGCTTACCCAACGAAATCGAGAGACATCATGAGCCTGTCCAAACGCACCATCGCCATTTCGGCTGCAGCAGTGCTTGGCGTTGCCGCCGTGGGCACCTACGGTCTTGTTTCCAGTGCCGGCGCGTCGCAGCAGCCGGCCGCACCCGCCGCCACACCGGTCGATGTAGCCCCCGTCGTCGCGCGCAACGTGGCGGAGTGGGATGAATTCTCCGGCCGCATCGAAGCCGTTGAGCGCGTCGAGATCCGCCCGCTGGTGGGCGGCACCGTCACGGCGGTCCACTTCAAGGACGGCAGCATCGTCAAGAAGGGCGATCCGCTGTTCACCATCGACCCGCGCCCGTATGCTGCCGAGGTGGCCCGCACGCAAGCCGCGCTGACGGCAGCCAAGTCACGCGTGGCCTACACCGCATCGGAGCTGACCCGCGCGCAAACGCTGGTGGCCGACAACGCCATCGCCCGCCGCGAATTCGAAGAGAAGGAAAACGCCGCGCGCGAGGCCCAGGCCAACCTGCAAGGCGCCTCTGCCGCGCTGGATGCCGCCAAGCTGAATCTGGAGTACACGCACATCGTGGCGCCGGTCTCGGGCCGCGTATCGCGCGCAGAAATTACCGTGGGCAACGTGGTCTCCAGCGGTGGTTCTGCGCCGGTGCTGACGACGCTGGTGTCGGTGTCGCCGATGTACGTGGCGTTCGATGCGGACGAGCAGAGCTACCTGCGCTACTCGGCCAAGGCCGCGCAAGGCACCAAGACGCCGGTCTACATCGGCCTGGCCAATGAAGACGGCTACACGCGCGAAGGCGCCATCCAGTCGGTCGACAACCGGCTGGATGTGCGCTCGGGCACGATCCGCGTGCGCGCCACGCTGGACAACGCCGACGGCCGACTTACGCCGGGCCTGTACGCCCGCGTGCGCATGAGCACGGGTGCGCCGCATGACGCCATTCTCATCAGCGACAAGGCCATCGGTACGGACCAGGACAAGAAGTTCGTCCTGGTGGTGGATGTGGCCAACAAGACGAGCTATCGCCCGGTGGTGGTGGGTGCATCCATTGACGGCCTGCGTGTCGTGAAGTCGGGCCTGAAGGCCGGTGACCGCATCGTCGTCAACGGTATCCAGCGCGTGCGCCCGGGTGACGCCGTGGCACCCAATGCGGTGACCATGGATAGCCTGGTCACCAAGCGCGTGGTGTTGCCGGGTGCGCAGCCTGAAGCGCCTGCAGGATCAGCCCAACCCGCTGCCGAAGCCAAAGCCGACACAACCCCTGCGCCTGCCGCCAAGGCTGAAACCAAGCCCGCGAACGCCAAGACCGCAGCCAACGCACAACGCCTTCCGGCCGACCGCGCCTGAACGTAACGCGCTGCGTTTGAACCTCATTGCTTACACGCCATGAACTTCTCTAAATTTTTCGTGGACCGCCCGATCTTTGCGGGCGTGCTCTCCACGCTGATCCTGCTGATCGGGATCATCTCGATCTGGCGATTGCCGATCTCGGAGTACCCCGAGGTCGTGCCGCCTTCGGTGGTGGTGCGCGCGCAGTTCCCGGGCGCCAACCCGAAGGTGATTGCCGAGACCGTCGCCTCGCCGCTCGAAGAACAGATCAACGGCGTCGAAAACATGCTGTACATGCAGTCGCAGGCCAACAGCGACGGCAACATGACCACGACGGTCACCTTCAAGCTGGGCACGGACCCGGACAAGGCACAGCAGCTTGTGCAGAACCGCGTGTCGCAAGCGCTGCCGCGCCTGCCCGACGTGGTGCAGCGCCTGGGCGTGACCACCATCAAGAGCAGCCCCGATCTGACGATGGTGGTGCACTTGCTGTCGCCCAATGACCGCTACGACATGACGTACCTGCGTAACTACGCAGTGCTCAACGTCAAGGATCGCCTTGCGCGTATCGGCGGCGTGGGCCAGGTGCAGTTGTTCGGCTCGGGTGACTACTCGATGCGCGTGTGGCTCGACCCGAACAAGGTCGCCGAGCGCGGCCTGACCGCCAACGAAGTGGTCAAGGCCATCCGTGACCAGAACGTGCAGGTGGCGGCCGGCGTGATCGGCGGTTCGCCGTCGGTGCCAGGCACGGATCTGCAACTGTCCGTCAACGCACAAGGCCGCCTGAAGACCGAGCAGGAATTCGGCGACATCATCCTCAAGAGCTCGCCCAATGGCGCCGTGACGTACCTGCGTGACGTGGCCCGCATTGAGCTGGCCGCATCGGAATACGGCCTGCGCTCGCTGCTGGACAACAAGCAGGCCGTCGCCATTCCGATCTTCCAGGCGCCGGGCTCCAACGCGCTGCAGATTTCGGATGACGTGCGCAAGACGATGGAGGAACTGAAGCAGGACTTTCCTGAAGGCGTCGACTACCGCATCGTCTATGACCCGACGCAGTTCGTCCGATCGAGTATCGAAGCCGTCACGCACACGCTGCTGGAAGCGGTGGCGCTTGTGGTGCTCGTGGTGATCCTGTTCCTGCAAACGTGGCGTGCATCGATCATTCCGCTGCTGGCGGTACCGGTGTCGATCATCGGTACGTTTGGGCTGATGCTGATGTTCGGCTTCTCGATCAACGCGCTGTCGCTCTTCGGGCTCGTGCTGGCGATCGGGATCGTGGTGGACGATGCCATCGTGGTGGTGGAAAACGTCGAGCGGAACATCGCCGAAGGGTTATCGCCACGCGAGGCCACGTACAAGGCCATGCGCGAAGTGAGCGGCCCGATCATCGCCATTGCCCTGACGCTGATTGCCGTGTTCGTGCCGCTGGCCTTCATGACGGGCCTGACCGGTCAGTTCTACAAGCAGTTCGCGCTGACGATCTCGATCTCGACGGTCATCTCGGCATTCAACTCGCTCACGCTGTCACCGGCACTGGCTGCGCTGCTGCTCAAGAGCCATGATGCGCCCAAGGACTGGCTGGCCCGTACGATGGACAAGGGCCTGGGCTGGATCTTCCGCCCGTTCAATCGTGTATTTGGTGCCGCGTCGGAATCGTATGGCCGCAGCACCTCGCGTGTGATCGGCCGCAAGGCTGTGATGTTTGGCATCTACCTCGCGCTGATCGGCCTGACTGCCGTGCTGTTCAACAAGGTGCCGGGCGGCTTCGTGCCGATGCAGGACAAGCAGTACCTGGTGAGCTTCGCGCAGTTGCCGGACGGTGCCTCGCTGGACCGCACGGAAGACGTGATCCGCCGCATGTCGGACATCGCCCTCAAGCACCCCGGCGTGGAAAGCGCCGTGGCCTTCCCGGGCCTGTCGATCAACGGCTTCACCAACAGCCCGAGCGCCGGCATCGTATTCGTCACGCTCAAGCCGTTTGACCAGCGCAAGAGCGCCGATCTGTCGGGTGGTGCGATTGCGGGCCAGCTGAACAAGCAGTACGGCGCGATCAAGGATGCATTCATCGCCGTGTTCCCGCCGCCGCCGGTGCAGGGTCTCGGCACGGTGGGTGGCTTCAAGCTGCAACTGGAAGACCGCGGTTCGGTCGGCTACGAACAGCTCTTTGCCGCCACGCAGGCCTTCATGGCCAAGGCACGCCAGACGCCGGAACTGGGCCCGTCTTTCTCGAGCTACCAGATCAACGTGCCGCAGTTGAATGCAGACCTGGACCGCGTGAAGGCCAAGCAGTTGGGCGTGCCGGTCACGGACGTGTTCGACACCATGCAGGTGTACCTGGGCTCGCTGTACGTGAACGACTTCAACCGCTTCGGCCGCACGTATCAGGTGAAGGTGCAGGCAGACGCGCCGTTCCGCGCCCATGCAGAAGACATCCTGCAACTGAAGACGCGCAACACCGCGGGTGACATGGTGCCGCTGTCGTCTCTGCTGCGCGTGTCGCAAGGCTTCGGGCCGGACATGGTGGTGCGCTACAACGGCTACACCGCTGCCGACATCAACGGTGGTCCAGCCCCGGGCTTCTCGTCGGGCCAGGCACAGGCGGCTGTGGAACGCATTGCGCATGAAACGCTGCCCAAGGGCGTGCGCTTCGAGTGGACCGACCTGACGTATCAGCAAATCCTGGCTGGTAACTCGGCGGTGTGGATCTTCCCGATCTGCGTGCTGCTGGTGTTCCTGGTGCTGGCTGCGCAGTACGAAAGCCTGACGCTGCCGCTGGCCGTGATCCTGATCGTGCCGATGAGCCTGTTTGCCGCCATGCTGGGCGTGTGGGTCTCGCATGGAGACAACAACATCTTCACGCAGATCGGGTTGGTGGTGCTGGTGGGGCTGGCGTGCAAGAACGCGATCCTGATCGTGGAGTTTGCGCGGGAGCTTGAGCTGCAAGGACGCTCCATTGTGGAAGCCGCCATCGAGGCGTGCCGCTTGCGTCTGCGCCCGATCCTGATGACGTCGATCGCTTTCATCATGGGTGTGGTGCCCCTGGTGGTATCGACCGGCGCCGGTGCGGAAATGCGTCATGCCATGGGCGTGGCCGTGTTCGCGGGGATGCTGGGGGTGACGCTGTTCGGCCTGTTCCTCACGCCGGTGTTCTACGTGCTGCTGCGCACGCTGGCCACGCGCCGCGGCCAGCGCGCTGAAGATGCACCTGATCGCGATCTGGATCTGGATGGCGCACTGCCTGTGCCGTCGGGTCAACACTAATCAAGACATCGCTATGGACGCGTTCAAACAACACACAGGTCAGGCCACGCTGACTGGCCGCTGGACCCCGCTGGCACTGGCTGCCGCGCTGTTCCTCGCGGCCTGCTCGCTGGCCCCGACCTACGAGAAGCCGGACGTGGGCACGCCCACGGCTTTCAAGGAAGCCGCCGAATCGTCCAAACTCGCGGCAGATGCCCCGCTGGCCGCCGGCGAACAAGGCAAGTGGAAAACCGCCGAGCCCTCCCTGCCCGCCGATGGCGCGTGGTGGAAGATTTTCAACGATCCGACGCTCGACAAGCTCGAAGCACAGGCGGCCGAGGCCAGCCCCACGTTGGCCGCTGCAGCCGCGCGCGTGAACCAGGCGCGCGCCTTCGTGCAGGCCAATCGCGCCTCGCTGTTCCCGGAACTGGATGCGGGCTTTGGGCCGACGCGCCAGCGGGCTTCTGCAGCATCGGCGGGCTTGCCCGTGGGCGCGCCTGTTCAGCCACAAACGTACTGGCGTGCACAGGCCACGGTGGCGTATGAGGTCGACCTGTTTGGCCGCGTGCGCAACAACATCGACGCGGCTGGCGCCGATGCCGAGCGGGTGGAAGCGCTGTACCGCGCGGCCCGCCTGTCGCTGCAAGCCGACGTGGCGCAGACGTACTTCAGCCTGCGCACGCTCGACGCAGAAGAGGCCTTGCTGGCCCGTACGCTGATCGGCCGCGAAGAAGCTCTCAAGCTGGTGCAGCGCCGCTTCAAGACCGGCGACATTGGTGAACTGGACGTTGCCCGCGCCGATACCGAACTGGCGACGGCGCGCTCCGATCGCATTGGCGTGCAACGTCGTCGCGCGGTTCTGGAGCACGCGCTAGCAACGCTGCTGGGCAAGGCCCCTGCCGATTTCACGATGGGCGCCGATCCGCTGCAGGCCGCCAACGTGCGCGTACCGGCAGGCTTGCCCTCTGCTCTGCTGGAGCGCCGCCCTGACGTGGCCGCAGCCGAGCGCTCGATGGCCGCCGCCAACGCACGCATTGGCGTGGCGCGCGCGGCGTTCTTCCCGCAGTTGCAGCTCACGGGCGGCTTCGGCTACGAGTCGCACGACATCGGCGACCTGCTCAAGTGGGGCAGCCGCACGTGGATTCTTGGGCCGCTGGTCGGCACCGCGCTGTCGCTGCCGATCTTCGACGGTGGCGCCCGCAGCGCCGGTGTGAAGCAGGCGCGTGCAGCGTACGAAGAGAACGTCGCCAACTACCGCGAAAGCGTGCTCGTCGCCTTCCGCGAGGTGGAAGACAACCTGTCTGACCTGCGCCTGCTGGCCGATCAATCCAAGGCGCAGGACGATGCCGTACGCGCTTCCACGCGTGCCGCGCAGCTCTCGCGCACGCGCTACAACGCGGGCTCGGTCAACTACCTGGATGTGATTGATGCGGAGCGCAACATGCTGTCCGCTGAGCGCGTCGGCGTGCAACTCGCGGGCAGCCGCGTGAATGCGACGGTGGGGCTCATCAAGGCGCTGGGTGGCGGCTGGGGTGACTTGCCGACAGAACAGGCGAAGCCGGCTACGGTGGCGCAGCAGTAAGGATTCTCTTCTCTCTCTGGAAAGCGAGACTCTGCGCGGCTTCGGCCGCGCTTTTTTTTACCCGAACACCTCAGAGCTTGATCTTCGTTTCCAGAAACCCCAGATACTTCGGATCGTCTTCCAGAAAGATATCCAACCCAGCACCCATATAGGCGCGGGTCAGTTTATCTGTCGCCTTGTCGCAGTCGCCCTGCTCGACCATAAGATTCCCTTCGCTGCACATTGCTGCGATTCGCGTCTGGATGGCATATGGCAGCTCGGACATTGGTGCGGCTGCGGAAGGGGAAATCGGAGGCCCACCTCTATTCCATCAGATTGTTCTTCTGCGGATCGAAAACAATGCTGCCCTCGATATCCTGCAGAAACTGCATCATGTCGACGATCTGATTCGTGTACTCCCGGTCATTGTCATCTGCAAAGACGACACGTACACGCCGGTCAATGCCAGAGAGCTCGCGCGGAGATCGCTTGCCGAGAATCTCCTGAATCTGAGCGGACTCATCCTGAATGCGGCTTCCCTCTTCGTAAGCAACGCGCATCAGCCAGTTTCCCCAGCGCAAGGCAAGCGTATCCGTCTTGGCAAATGGCAACCGCTCGAATTTCAAGGAAAAGTCTTCCTCGTTCTCGAAGTACACCTTCAGCTCGTCGGCCAGAGACTCGTTCGACATGACTGGCGATTGCTCGGTCAGCAGGGCAAGTAGAGAAAACGTCATTTTCCGCTCGTCACAGCTGCACGCAAGCAAGTCAGTCTTGAATCTCGACGCCTGGGATTGTCTCCAGCATCACGCGCAACTGATCCAACGGCACCTTGCTGTCTTCAGCCATGGCCTCTGCACTAGCCACCAACGCCACACACTCGGGGTCCGTGTCCGTATAAATATCCAGCATCAAGCCAACGCCTTTCGGCCAAGACTTTGATTTCACAAAATCCCTGGCCTCCGCGGGATTGATCATTCGAAAACAGGGCCACTTTGGCGTGACCACGCGCGCCATATCGCAATTCAAGAACCTGCACTCATGCAAGGTAGCCGCAGAAAAATCGCAATCCGAAACCCGCGGGACCTTTACATCATCCCAATCTCCAAAATCACACCCGACGTACTCGCCTTTAAACTGTACGTTGTTAAATCGAATTTTTTCGAAATGAAAATTGGCCATCCTAACGCGCTGGTCAAAAACGCCGCCGCTCATCACGACACCAGCAATCACCACACCCCTGTTATCAGCAAACGATTCAACAGTGCAGTCATGCAATTCCAGATTCGGCCCCAACACCGTGACCAAATCCGCACTCAGGCGAACAACCTCGTTACGAACGATCTTGTCTCTCATATTCAACCAATCTAAAACGTTATCATTCTATGCATCACGTCAGGCATTCTCTTGGCGTGCTTGATCATATTGGATTTCGATCCGGACATGACATCGTAATTCAAGCCGGTCACCGGATCTGTGGCATCGACTCCCGTGCGACTCCAATCCAGCCCAAGGTCGACAACATCCGGATTATTTCGCACTTGCGTTTCAACCCAGCGCCCTTTCGCCTGCTGCTCCAGAAGATTCGCTCTCCAGTATTCGCCCTTTGCTCTAGCTTCAGCAATTGCCCGACGCTCGGGAACAGAAAGATTGCGCCTTGGATTCCAAGCATTTGCGGCGTCGTCGGTAGCACGCTGAAGAGTATCACCGACGGTATCCTTTGCGGGAAGCGAACTAACCGGCTCGTCTTTGGGCAGATTCCATCGCTGTCCGTCGACGACCACCTGTTTGTTGCCAGCACGGTGTTTCATCACGGTCTGAACGTCGCGCTCAGGCACATTGGGCAGCGTGCCATCCGCACCGGTCTTGGACAATCTCGCCGCATCCTGGGCAGAGTATCCCTGAGCGCGTAGCTCCTTGTAGCGGTCGATCCGCTCCTGGCAAACCTGCAACCCAAGCGGATCCATCTCCCGCAGCGGATTCTGCACATACCCCTGCGTACGGTGCCCACCCTGGATCGCAATCGGGTCAACGCTGAGATAGCAGCCACTGTCCGGGTCGTAGTAGCGGTTCAGGTTGTAGTGCAGGCCGGTTTCTTCATCGGCCCACTGCCCTGCAAAGCGCAAGCTGGTGTCCAGCGAGGCGTCTTCATCGTGCGCCGTCTCATCCAGCCGCTTGCCCCATAGGTTGTAGCGCGCAGACCAAACCTTCTCACCCGTGGTTCGATACATCTCCAGCGGCAAGCCGGTGGGTGCACTGAAGACCGCGTACTGCGCCCCATCGCGCTCCTGAGCCAGCGGCGTAAAGCTGTCGGGCTCGAAATGCCATGTCGTGGCCACACCGTCCGTGCCATCTGGCCGACGGTCCCAACGTTCGGCAAGCGTGTAGCCATCCCACACGAATCGCACTGCGCGTCCGGTATCGACATGCGTCTTTTCGATGCGTCGGCCGAAGGCGTCGTAGCGGTACGCCCAGGTTCCGTTGTCAGGAGTGTGCACCTCGACCAGGCGGTTGAGACCATCCCAGGTGTACTGCCACGTTCGCGCCGGAGCGCCAGGCCGATCAACGGTCTTTTCGATGACGCGCCCACGTGCGTCATAACGGTAGTGGACATGGCCAGCCTGCACAGGCAGGCCACCCGCCAGGTAGTCGTGCCGATCAACCGGGCCTTGGCGGCCATGCGCGGCAATATTCCGCGAGGCATCGTAGGCGTAGTGCTCCGCAGGCTGGCGGATGCTGTCGACGGTCGTTACCTGCCCGCGCTCGTCGTGCGCGTAGGTCAAGCTGTCGGCGTCGGTATCGACTTGCGTGAGTTGCCCTGCAGCATCGTAGCGATAGCGCTGGCGGGTGAGACGCTGCAGCGCCTCCACGGGGGCTGATTGCAGCACGTCGAAGGCGACGCGCGGGCCGGCAGCCTGGCGCTGCAGACGGCCAACCACGTCGTACTGCCGCTGCAGGACAAACTCACCTGCCTGCCGCCCCATCTCGCGCCCCACCAGATCACGTTGGATGGCGAGGTCGCCAACCTGTGTCAACGCGCCCAGTGCGTCGTACTCATAACGCGTCTCACCATGTGGTGTCTTGCGTGCGCTGCGCCGCCCTTGCGCGTCGTATGCGTGCGCCAGGCGCTGCCCGTGTTGATCCTCTTCGATCAAGCGGCCCTTGGCGTCGTAGCGGAAGCGGTTGACGTAGGTGGTGCCGCTTTGCGCCGCTGCCGCCGTCATGCGCCCCGCAGCGTCATAGCGATACACGAGCTTGACGTCGCCCGCATCGATCGCCACAGGCCGATCCCCCGCGTCATAGCGATACAGCCATACCCCGCCGTCGGGCCACGTCTTCTTGATCACGCGTCCGGCAACATCACGCTCATAGTGAGAGATGCGGCCACCCCAGTCGATCTCGGTCACAAGCCGCCCGGCTGCGTCGTAGCGGTACTCCCACACATCTCCGTGCGCGTTGGTGATGCGGGTCGGTCGCGTCGCGTGGTCGTACTCAAAGCGGGTGGTATGACCGGCTGCATCGATGGTGGCGGTCAGCAGATCGAACGGGCCATAGGTATGACGGGTGACACGCCCCAGCGGATCGGTGCGCGCAACCGCCAGGCCTTCCGTGTTGTAGGCGATGCGCTGCAGGCTGCCGTCCGGCAGCGTCGTCTGCACTCGGTCGCCACGGGGGTTGTCCAGGCCGGTGGCGTAGTCATGGCGGGTGACGTTGCCATCCGCATCGGTTTCTTCCAGCAAGCGGCCAAGCGCATCAAAGCGCGTGCCGAGCTTGGCGCCGGTGGGCAACCGCGTGCTGATCAGGCGGAGCTGCGCGTCATAGTCGAAGCGGGTTTCCTGCTCGTTTTCCGTTGCGCGCAGGAGTTCGCCCTGTTCGCCATATCGATAGCGTTTGACCTGGCCATCGGGCTCGGTGCGTGCAATCAGGCGATGCCTGTCGTCGTACTCCAGGGCCACGCGATCGCCATTCGGCTGCACCACTGCGGCCAGGCGACGCTGCGCGTCGTACTTGAACAGCGTGGGGCTGCCCTCCAGGTCACCCATGCTGGCCAGCCTGCCGTGTTCGTCATACCCAAAATCCGTGCGCCGCCCGAGCGCATCGGTTTGCGAGGCCAATCGGCCGAGTTGCCACTCCCGCTGGGTAACGTGCCCGAGCGGGTTGACCTCACGCGTGACCAGCCCTTCGGCATTGTGTGCATAGAGCCATTCGCCATCCACATCAAGCACGCGCGTGAGGCCGTCTTCGTAGACGAAACGGCCGGTGTGATAGCCCTCGCGCGTACCGGTTTCAATCACGCGCCCTGTGCTGTCGTAGGCGTAGCGCACTTCGGTCTGGTCAGTGTCGCGCCAACTCGTCATCCAGCCGTGCGCGTCGTAGGTGTAGTGAAACTGGCCGTGCTGGAGGCTCGACACCTGCGTGAGCATGCCGCCCTCGTACGCGTAGTCGACCAGGCAGCGCGTGTCGCCCGAAGCTTCATGCAACGTGATACTGGACACGGTACGTGCATCACCGGAGTACGCCAGCACCAGCGCGTCACCGACGGTGTGCCGCAGCGTCGTCAGCCGGCCGTAGGTGTCGTACTCGCAATCGATGGCATTGCCATTCCAATCTTCAACGCGCTCGATGCGAGACGTCGCGCCGTCGGCCAGCGGTGCGAACCACAGGATGCGGCGCGTTTCATCGTCGAGGATGCGCGGCGCGGCGCGCGTGCCCTCCAGGTGATAGCGTGATTCGCGCAGGTTGATGCCGTTGAGATCAGCATCCGGCGCTTCAAACGTGATGGAAAGCCCGCCACCATCAAAGAAGCGAACGAGGTGCCCCTCATCCAGCCGCAAGCGCTGCGACCAATTGGTCGACCACTTGGGGCCGAGCAGACCAGCGTCCTCCGAACGCGTGCGGTAGCGGCGCGTGAGTACGAGCGGCAGCACACCGGGCAGCGACACGTCCGTGCGGATCTCCACCATCTCGCCGGTGGCAACGTCGATCGGGTCTTTGCAGTTGGTGGCGGTCTCGTCCTTAACGCCATCCCGCTCGGCAGACTTGTTCGGCTCGCCCGGCGCCTTGCCCCCGATCATACCGCCCAGCTTGGCGCCAAGCAGACCGCCCAGCAACCCGGCGACAAATTCCTCGCCAGCCGTCAACTCCGGGTTCTTTGGGCCGAACTGTCCGGTGGTCTTGTCGATCAGGATGCTCTTGCGGCCGGAGTTCACCTTGCCGCTGCAATGGCTCGAATGGCCGATGCGCACGATCGGCAGTTGATTGACCGTGATGGTCAGGCTGCCTTCCACCAGCGGCTCGGGCCCGGGGTGCTTGTCGCAGGCAATGATGTCGGTCACGCGCGCAGCGGCCTTGCCCTCGAACGTGACGTTGCCCGAGCCTGAGGCGATCTTGCCGCAGTTGCTGCCCATGCTCTGGCTGGCTGCGGCCAAGCCGCTGCCGAGGCTCAGGCCACCTGCCATGCATGCACCCACGATCACCGCACCGGCCAGCCCGCCGGTAGCAACCGTCGCGGCAACCGCGGCTCCAATGGCGACCCCGATTGCGAGACCGGCCACCATGCCCCAGAAGCCTGATGAATGTGCGATGTCATCGCCCACGCACGCCGGGTGGGGATCGCCTTTGCCGATGCTCAGCCCCAGCTTGTCGCCAAGCCATTCGGCGCCTTGTTCAACGGCGCCCGTGACGCCGATCTTGCCGAGAATCCACGCACCGCCCAGCGCAACAACGGCGGGCACGGCGGCCAGCGCAGCAGCACCGGCCGCTGCGGCTCCCGTTGCACCTGCCGCGGTGGCAGCGGTGCCGGCTGCGTACGCGCCATAGCCGACGTCGGCGCCCAACATGCCGTAGTTGGCGCCATCCACCCACTTCATCTGCGACTGCTTCTTCGCGTCGCCGTCTTCCAGGTTCTGGAGCGCGGCCATGCGCTCCTCGGCGGTACCGCTTGGGCCCGTCGAAGACGTTGGCGTGCTCGGGTCTTGATCGGCCATGACTGCGCTGCGCTCAAGCCTGCTCGTTCAGGCGCAGGCTCTGCACGACCCCTTCCACCAGTGCCTTCTGGCTCGGGCTCAGCACGCCGGGTGCAGTGAACGTCAGCATCAGCACCTGCTTGCCGTTCTCGACCATCGTGAGCAGCTGCTGCAGCGGGCGCCCGTTGTTCGACCACTTGTATTCGTGCGCATAGGCTGCGCGGCCGGACACCGTGGTTTCGTTGCTGGCCACGGCTTCGTAGTCGGGCACCTGCTTGGCCAGCTTCTGCAACTCGCTCGTGGCGTACTCAGCAAACTGCATGCCCCACGGCAAACGTTCACGCGTCACGACAAAACTCACGCCCTCCGTGCCGGTTGCGGCAGAGACGAACACGTTCATCGACTTGTCGATCCAGTCGGGTGGGAGCGACAGGGAACCTTCCTGCATCTGATACATGGTGTCAGCCGTTATCCGGGTTGATATGGGTGTTGGGGGCCTGGATCTTGATCTCGGCCGCATCGAGCCGGATGGTGGATGAACCCTTGTGCAGCTCGATCGCGTCGGCCGTCATGTGGATCGACGTCCCGCCCGCACCGCCCACCTTGATCCACAGTTCCTTGGCTTCGATCGTGTGCACACCCGCGGGCGATTTCTGCGTCGTATTGCCCTGGGTGACGGTGTGGGTCTGATCACCCACGGACACCGTCGTCTCATAGTTGCCCTTGGCAACGGTGAGCTTCTTGTCGCCCTTGCCGACGGTCGTTTCCATGTTGCCGGTGTCGATCTGCGTCTTGTGGTCGCCCTGCGTTACCAGCGTGGTGTGGTTGCCCTTCACGGCTTCGCTCATGTTGCCGGTGGACACCTCCGTTGCATGGTCCCCCGTCGACACCAGGATCGTCCGATCACCCTTGACCACGTGCGTACTCTGCGCATCCTGCACGACGGTGTTCATGTCTTTCTGCGCATGCATGAAGACTTCCTGCGCGCCGTTCACATCAGAGAAGCGCAGCTCGTTTGACCCACCGCCCTTGTGCGTCTGGCTGCGGATGCCCATGGTCTGGCCGTTGTCGCCGTGGTAGGGGTTGGCGGCCTCGCCGTTGAATACGCGCCCGACGATCACCGGGTTGTCGGGATCGCCCTCGTTGAAGGCCACGATCACCTCCTGCCCGATACGCGGGATGGCCGCGCCGCCCCAGCCCGCACCCGCCCACGGCTGTGAGACACGCACCCAGATCGAGTCGGATCCATCGGACTTGCCGCGCCTGTCCCAATAGAAATGCAGCTTGACGCGGCTACCGTCGGTGTGGATTTCTTCGCCCTTGGGGCCGACCACCACGGCCGCCTGGGTCCCGTACATGTAAGGCTTGGGCGTGCGGCGCTCGGGGCGGAACGGCACCTCCGCCGGCAGACACGTGAAGCTGTTGCGGTACGGCAGATCGGTGCCGTTGCGCGTGTAGTCGTTCACGGCGTGGTGCCGCACGTGCAGCAGCACGAAGGGCTTGTCGTCGTAGGCGGACACCGGGTGATTGGTCAGCCGAAAGCGCCCGCCCGTGGTCATGGCCTGCACAAAGCCCGTGCCCTTGAAGCGATGCGCCAGCGCTTCTTCCGCCTCCATCGCCTGGCGCGCGTAGCGGCGGCCGTCGTCGCCGTGATCATAGAGCGAGTGGTATTCGTAGCGCTCGGTGCCGCCGATGTTGGGGTTCTTCAACGTGGTCGGCACCTCCACATGCATCAGCGGTGACGATGGCGTGTCGTAGTTGAAATCCCGATAGGTGATCTTGCCCACGCGAAAGTTGAACGCTTCGTCCCAGCGGTCGATGCCGTTGCGCTCGCTGGCGGCGCTGGCGCCGTAGTACGGAATCGAATCCACGGGTTCCAGCGGCTTGAACGTGTCGTTGGTGTCGCCAATCACGAGCACGTGCTTGTCTTTCTCGTAACGGTGCGTCCAGAGCATGCCCTCCTGCTCCATCAGGCGGGCGCAGAAGTTGTAGTAGGACTCCCGGTACATGACGATGTACTCAAGCCGCGTCTGTTCCGACTTCAGGTGGAATTCGAAATCATGAAAGCCAAGCTCGACAAAGATCTCCGAGAGGATTTCTTCAGCGGTCTTGTTCTGGAAGATGCGGCAGTCCGTTGAACGCGTGAGGAACCAGAACCACGGCACCACCGTCATTTCGTAGCGCGTGACGGAGCCTGGGTGCCCCACTCGCCCGAACGATGCAACGTAGCCCTGAAAGTAGCGCTGGCCGATCTCCGGCCCGCCCGCGAGCTGGCTGAACAGACCGCCGCTCGACTTCGGCTCCAGCGACACCGACACCTGCTGCCCGACGATCTTGTCGATCTCGATATCGCTCTGGTGCGAGAGCAGATCGAGATGGATCTCCGGCAGGCGGTTGACGTACTCGTCCACCACCAGCGCGTTGACCAGCAGCACGTCATGCCCGAGCGGCGACTCCATGCGTACGAAACGGCTGTCCTGCGTCAGGCGCGCCTTGGCACCCGACATGCCGTTGATGGCATCGGCAATCGAGGCCGGCGTACGCCCAAGCAGTGACATGCCCGTCTGCGCCAGTTGCGCCGCGCGCGCAGCACCGCCGATCAGGCCAGCGCCTGGCACATTGCCAAGCATGCCGGCAGCATCCGTCAGCAGGCTCGTGCCCGCCTGCAACCCGCTGCCGGACAGCGTCGAAAGAAAAGAATTGCCGGACGGCGCATTGCCGCCTCCGGTTGTTGTGAAACTCATGGGCCCGCTCCCATCGTCCTATGCGATTTGCACCGGCCGGGCCAACTACGTAGTCAACAGACACACCCGTTGTCTTCGGCCGGAATCCCCCCGGCACTTCCAACCGATACGTTGTCGATTGGCGATGGATCGCATGCTAGTGGAAGCCTGCGTTTGGCAGATGAGCGTTCCGTTACTTGGAAGCTGAAACTTTTTGAATTCTGGTTTAACGCGTTTTAATCACAACGCGCAACGTCACTACAGAAGCACTTGGCGGCTTCCGCAGTCGAGCAACATTAACGTTTGATAAAAAGCGCGGTGTCTTCAAAACGCCGCTGCGCGCTGAGCGGGGTCTACGAATCCTGCCCAGAGTCGCTCTTCAACGGCGCGTCCAGCGCCAATCCCGGTGCGTTGCGCAGCGGGTGCTTGAGCAGTCCGTCGACGAGCGTTGGCGACACGTAGTGCGGCCCGTCGAACAGGTAGACCTTGAAGCCCTGGTAGCGCGCTAGTTGCGGCGCCAGCTCATAGGCGGTGGCGGGACGGAAACCACCGCGACGCTTGGGGCGGAACGCCTCGGCAATCATGCGTACGCGCTCGGTGCCGAAGCGCCCGGCCAGTGCATCAGCGTAGGCCCGCGCCGTGGCTGGATCTCGCTTGAATGCGCCGCAACCGTCTTGCCAGAACACGCCCACGTCGGCGGGCAGCCAGCGTGCGACCCAATCGGCAAAACCCTTGGCGCCAAGTTCACTGTGGTCGTACACACTGATCCACAGCGGCCGCGGCAGCCGGTCAAGCGCGCGCTTGAGCCGCGCCATGTCCTTCCACGTGGGATCGACCTCGACCGGGAAATACCAGCCCTCCACGTTGACAGGCGGACGCACCGACACCAGGTGCCGTGAGCGCTCGGCAAGCTCTTCAACGTGGGCACGCGCCCAGGTTTCATCAAACGCGCCGGCCAGCCCGACGATGACATTGCGCGCCCAGGGCTCGGCGGCAATGCGCGACCAGTCCGGCGCATGCGCCACCGCCGACGGCCGGGCGCCCGACACGAAGGTCGCATCGTCCACCGCCGTCCATTGCACCAGCAGGTTGCTGACGCCGAGCCTGTCCCAGGTGCCCTTCGGATTCTTGTGCAGGGCATCCGGCTGCCAGACAACACCCTCGGCCAGCGGCTCGCCGGCAAACTCCTGCGCGACCGCCCCGCCCGTCAACGTACCCGACAGGGCCAGGGCCACGACCAGCGCGGCACATCGCCAGGAAGGACGTCGTTCAGGCATTGTGCTTGCCCTCGGTTTGGCGGATCGGGTTGAGTTGCATGTCACGGTAATCCTGCGCCAGCTTGGCGCGATCGATCTTGAAGTTGACGGACACCGGCAACGTTTGCCGCGGAATCAACTCCGACGGGATCATATACGGCGGCAGCGCCTCACCCAGCGATGCCTTCCAGTCTTGCGGCAAGAACGACGACTGCGCATCGCCAGATGCCGGCTGCACAAAACCGACAATGCGCGCCACCGATCCATCAGGCCGCCGCAATGGCACCGCTGCTGCACTCTGCACGCCGGGCAGCCTGCCCAGCGCGGCGTCGATCTCCAGCAACTCGATACGGTAGCCGCCTACCTTGACCTGGTCGTCAATCCGGCCATGGCAGAACAGACGGCCGTGCTCGTCCACCGCACCCAGGTCACCGGTGCGAAAACCGCGCGTGCCGTTGTGCGAGAACATGCGCGTGGCATTAAGGTCTTCGCGGTTCAGGTAGCCCCGCATCACATGCGGGCCGGCAATGCACAACTCACCGTCTTGCACGAAGACTTCGCTGCCCCGCTTGGGGTAGCCGATGGGCAGCTTGTCTGTACCGGCAAGCATGGCATCGTCCACCACGATCCATGTCGTGGCAACCGTGGCCTCGGTGGGGCCGTAGGTGTTGATGATGCGCGCGTTCGGAAAGCGCTGCCGCAAGTGACGTGCCAGCGTGACCGGAAGCACTTCCCCACAGAACAGGAAGGTGTCGAGCGTGGGCAACCCCTTCTCCGAGAACGCCGGCTGCAGCAATTGCTGCTGGGCAAATGACGGCGTCGAGACCCATGTCGTCACACCGTGTGCGGCAAGCATCTTCAGGAAGGCATCGCCCTGGGTAATGGCCTCGCGCGAGGCCAGCACCACGCCGCCGCCCAGCGCGAGTGTGGCCATGACCTCGTACATCGACAGGTCGAAGCTGAACGGCGCCTGGTTCAGGAACACCGGTGCGGCACCCAGCCCAAAGTCGTGTGCCATCCAGTCGACCAGGGTGTGCACGCTCTCGCGGCCGATCTGCACACCCTTGGGTTCGCCCGTGGTGCCCGAGGTGAACAGCACGTAGGCGAGCCCTTTTTCCTGCAGCGGTTGTGGGCTGCTGGCGTGCGGCAGGGGTGCGAAGGTTGCGGTGCGCGCATCGTAGTAGGCATGCGCGCTCAATGTGCGCGCAATGCGGTCCATGCGCTCATCCGGGTAGATCGTGTCGAGCGGCACGAAAGGCGCACCCAGCATCAGTGCACCGGCAATGGCAACGAAGAACGCCGCCTCCTTGTGCCCGCGGATGATGACCGGCACATCAGCGGCAAAGCCTGCCGCGCGTGCCTGTACGCACCACGCGGCGGCCTCTTGCGCGAGCGCCTGCCAGGTGAGCGTGCGATCGTCGCCGATCACCGCATCGTGGTCGGGCCGCAGCCCGGTGTCGACAAACGTGCCCGTATGAAGATCAAGCCGCATCGCCCTCTCCTATCTGGTGGATTGGATATACGCCGCCAGCGCGTTGACCGAGGCCAGATGCTCGGCAATCTCTGTGGGCGGCACACGCGCGCCAAACTGCATTTCGACAGCCATCACGATTTCGACCGCCAGTACTGAATCGACCAGCCCCATTTCGATCAGCGGCGTGTCGGGTTCGACCGCGCGCAGTACGACGTTCTCGACGAGCGCCTTTACGTCAGCCAGCAGGGTTTCGGTTTGAGTCATGGTCATAGTTGCGACTAAGCGCGGTCAGAATTGGAAATAGAGAAAGCGCACCTCACCGTGCAGCTGCGCCATGCAGAACAGCAGCAGCCCGACGATGACAACGCTCCAGCGCAGCGAAGGTCGCCACGCAAAACGTGAAGCGGCGGCGTTGGCAGGACGCTCAAGCGCCGGTGAGAATTGGCCCATCCATTGATGCACGTTGGGCAGGCACCAGACGATGGACAACATCACCACGATCTGCAGCGCCAGCGCCGAGCGGCCCAGCACGATGCGCAGCCACTCCAGCCCGCTCATGCCGGCCTCGCCCCAGGCGGGCCAGCCCAGCGGCTCGATGCCGCGCAGGCCAACCATGCCGCCCAGCATCTCCAACGCGTCATGCACGCCGTGGGCACGGAAGAAGATGAACGCCACCAGCGCAGCAACGAAGGTCAGCAGCACATTGGCCGCATGACGCAGCCGCGTGGGCGTCACTGCCTGTACTGCCTGTGCCGGCGTACCGGCCGGCGCGCGTGCGGCCTGCCATGCCCGCCAGCCGTGGTTGATGCTCAGAAAGGCTGCGTGCAGCAGGCCGTAGACGAGGTACTGCAACCCCGCCCCGTGCCACACACCGGCCAGGCCCATGGTGTAGAAGGTCGGGACGGCCACGGTTGCCGCAAAGCCGCCCACCGAGCGCTGCGCCAGCCGCCCAGTCGACTTGCCGCTGGTCATGCGTGCGCGGTTGATACGCATCGCCATCGGGTAGTAGAGGTAGCTGGTCAGGTAGCGCGTGAGCGTCATGTGCCAGCGTTGCCAGAACTCGATAATGCTGCCCGCCTTGAACGGCGAATTGAAGTTGAGCGGGAAGCGCACCCCGAACATCTTCGCCAGCCCCATCGCCATGTCGGAATAGCCAGAGAAGTCGAAGTACAGCTGCATCGCATAGGCCAGGCAGGCGCCCCAGGCGGCCAGCATCTGCAGCTCGTGCGGCGCGGCAAAGCCATGGTCGGCATACGGCGCAATCGTGTCGGCCAGCAGCAGCTTCTTGGCCAGCCCGCAGGTAAACATCGTCAGGCCGATGGACAGGTTCTCCGCACGCAGCCGGTACGTCTCGGGGCGCGCGAACTGCGTCATCATTTCCTTGTGGTGCAGGATCGGCCCGGCAATCAGGTGCGGGAAGAACGTGACGAACTGGATGAAGCCCAGCGGATCGCGCTCCTTGACGATGCCAGCATTGCAGTCGAGCAGATAGCCGATCTGCGTGAAGGTGAAGAACGACACGCCCAGCGGCAGTGCTACGTCTTCCATCGCCACGGCAATCCAGCCGGCCGGCATGATGTCGGCCGCGTTCACCACCACGCCAAGCAGTGCCGCCAGGTACTTATAGCGCACCAGCACCGCCAGATCGACAACGATAGCGAAGGCCAGCCACGCGCGGCGCGCACGCGACCCGGCCGGGTTGCTGAGGATCAGCCAGCTCATCGCAAAATTGAACGCGATCGACAACGTGAGCAGCAGCACGAACGACGGGTTCCACCACCCGTAGAACAGGAACGACGCAGCGCACAGCCAGACCGATGCTGCACGCGGCGAGCGTGCACCCAGCAGGTAGTAGCCGGCAATCGAAACCGGCAGGAACAGCGTCAGGAAAATGAACGAGTTGAATAGCATCTCGGCCTCAATGGCTGGTGCCGTTGGGGAGGGTTTTGACCGGCAGGTGCAGCGCGTCTTCCGACATCTCCCACACCAGCACGCGCACACTCTTGGGCCACGTTGCGCGCTTGTCCCACATGGCTTGCATGGCACGGTCGAACTGGCCGTCATCCAGGCTCACGTTCCAGACCTCGCGGCCAAGCTGTTCGCCCAGGCGCCCTGCAAACTCGCTGCGCCGTGAGAACGAACTGCCCGCCAGCATGACTTCGACCGGCGGCGCATCGTCGAGCAGGCCACCCGAATGCACGGCACTGATGGTTTGCGCGGCCACCAGATCGGGCGCCGGGCGCCATGCGTCTGGCACATCGCCCAGACCACTCAGCGTGAGCAGATCACCGACGCGGGGCTCTGCTGCTGCCTGTTGGTGCTCGAAGCGTGCCTCGCCTCGCCCGCCCAGCAACGGCAGCACGGCCGCGCCGATCACGTTGGCAGCCGCCTGCGCGCCGTTGGCGTTCCAATGCACATCGGTGCGGAAGTACGCGGGGCTTGCCTGCTGCAACGTGGGCAGCAGCTCCACGCGCGTGACACCGGCAGCGTCCAGCGCCTGCTGCCATCCGGCCAGGCGCTGCGTCATGCGGGCATCCTGATGCAAGCCGCATAGGGCCTGCGCTTCAACGCGCGCCTTGTCGGGCACCGTCACGACGACCAGGCGGATACCGTCCTTGCGCAGTGCGTCGGCGTAGCGGTGCAGTGTCGCGATGCGCGCATCGAGCAACGCGTCGGCACCGGGCACACCCGCCTGCCTCACCTGCCCGGCCGCGGCCGGGGGCGGGCGCAATCCATCCGCGTAGAAGAGCCAGCCCGGGCAGCCCTCGCGCACCTGCTGGCCAAGATCGCCCAGCACGCGATAACGCAGCGCAGCCTGCCAGCGGTGTAGCGCGCGCGCGTACGGCACATCGATGGCACCTTCAACCTGATGGCCCAGCGTGCCGTCACGCCACCCACTCCAATTGAACGGCTCGCCGCCATCGGCCTGTCGCGCGAGTGCCATCACGGCCATGCCCAGACCGACAGCCAGGAGCAACGCCACCAACCACGCCACCGCACGATGCCAGAACGCAAACCGGTCCGGTGGCGCAGCCTCTGCCGGCGCCTGCCCAGGCAGCGCCGTTGCCGGCGCGCGCGCGAGCCCGTCGCTCATCGCGCCAGCGCCTTGTCCAGGCGCGCAAGCCACGCGTCTTCGGCCATGATCGAGGCGGCATCCCACTGCGTGGCCGCGTTCGGGCCGTTCATCATCTGGCCTTCATTGAACTGCCAGACCAGCGCCTTGATCTTGCCGGACTTGAACGCTGGCGACTCCAGATAGTTCAGCAGCGTCTTCCACGGGCCGACGTTGCCGAAGGTCCAGGTCAGGCCAACAGGGGTGTCGATCGCATTCGAGAGCTTCTGCGGAAAGCCGAGGTACGGCTGCACCATGCTGTTGCCAACCACCTGCACCAGCGGAGGCGCGCTATCGAGCAAGTCCTTGTTGCTGCCAGCCTGACGCACGAAGAAATGGTCCTTGCCGATGGCCTTTTTCTTCTCCGGCGGCAGCAGGTCGGCCAGATCACCGTAGCTGATCTCTTCCGTCCATTTGCCGAGTCGCGTGCCACCGCCCGAACGCTCCGTGAACAAGCCGCGTGCCTGGAGTAGCTTGGCGGTGGCGGCCGCATTGGCCTCGGCGGCGCGGCCCGACCAGTGGTAGTCGGCGCGGATGAACGTCGTGTCGTCGGTCGGGTTGACGGTGGCGATGGCGGCTTCTGCGTCAACCATGTCGAGCCCGATCTTGCCGGCATGCGCCGCCAGTGCTGCGTAGCGGCCCTTCACTGCGGACGACAGCGTCGTGCCGTCGGGCAGCTTGTCCGCGTAGGCGCGCGCCTTGAGCGGCGCGATGACGATGACCGTGCGGATGTCGCTCGCACTGAGCTTGTCGGCTGCCTTGCGAATGAGGTCGAGCGCCTGCAGGCAGGCATTCGTGTCGTCATCGGTCAGGCTTTCCCAACCGGGGAACAGCCAGCGGTCGCGCCCTTCGATGATGGTCTGGGTCTTGGCAGCAGGCGCTTGTGCGCCCTGCACGGCAAGACTGAGGGTTGGCATCCCAGCCAGCGCGCCGGCCAGCGGTGCCGCGCCCAGCGAGAACAACACGCGACGGCGGCGCGCGTCGAAGGACTGGCTGTTGGCGCCGAACGGCGAACGAAGCAATACGGTCATGGTGTGGCCTTCAGATTCGGTGGTGAGGTTCACTTCTTGGCGGGCGGCCAGGCAAGGTCGTCGCGCACGCCGGTGAGCACGGGCTTGGCGGCATCACCCGCCAGGAACAGGCTGTAGCTGTCACCAGCAGCCAGCGTGGGCAGTTGCAGCGGCGCTGTCGTGGTGGTGCCGCAGCTGCCTGTCAGGCGCGCAGAAATCGGGTTGATGGCGCGGGCCTGCTGCGTGCCCGTGGGCACCTGCGCAAACACGGTCGGGCCACCATCGGCCACGACGATCTTCGCGGTGCAAGCGCCTGCAAAGTTGTAGACGCGCAGCGTGGCGCGCATCGCGTCCAGGCGCTCCTGCGGGTTGGCCACGCGCGTGGCACGCCAGCCCTGGGCCTCGCGCGTGAGCACTACGGTGATGGCCTGGCCGGCCGTGGCATCACTGGCCGATGCCGCACCTGCTGCATCGGCAGCAGCGGCCTGCACGGGCTCACGCCCATCGACCGTCACGCGCAGCGGCGTACCCGGGGTCACAACGCTCAGGCGCGTCGATGCGCCCGCGGCCACCGTTTGTGCGGCTTCGCTGCCCGGCAGGGTCACGCGGGCCGATTGCGCGGCCAGGTTGACCACGCGGACGTACGTGGCGTTGGCGGGCGGCTGCGGGCCGTAGAGTCCGGCAACATCCTGCGCGGCAGCGTACGCGGCGGCGGGCACACCCAGCACGAGCACGGCGCCCAGCGCGCGCATCAGGTCAGTCAATGTCATGCGACGTGGCATAGGATCAATAGGAATAGATGGCGTTGAAGAACACTCCGCGGGCCCGGTCGTCGCCGGCCAACTTGAAGCGGTATTGCAAGGACACGTCGACGTACGAACGTGGTGCGTCGTACTTGCTCTCGCGGAAGACATAGCGCGTTGACACCCCCACCCCCGCGCCGATCGGCACGCTGCCGTTGACGCTGCTGTCGTAGTCCGCGCCGATGACAACGTACGGGAACACCGTCCAGCGCGAGCTGACGCGATCGATGCGATAAGTACGGCCAAACTCGGCGTTGGTGGTGGCGTAGTTGGTGCCGGCCTGCAAGTAGCGTCCGGCCTCTGCGTAGAAGCGCCCCGTCCACCACGACGGCACGTCGATGCGGCGCTCGGTGCCGAAGCCGTCCGAATAGGCGGCACGCGCCAGCCAATCGCCGTTGGCGGCGGAGCCGATCGGGATCACGCGCTCGATGGCAAAGATCGCATTGACGTCGGCAAACGGCTTGACGCGTGCGCCCACGGCTGCCTGCAGCGTCTGGGCGCCGCTGGCTTCACCGCCCTTGACGCCAAAGCTTTCGAAGGCGCGGGCATAGACCTCGAACATCCGATCACCCAGCGGACCGAACGGGCGCCAGTATCCTTCCACGCCCAGCTGCCACGCGTTGGCATCGCCGGGCGTGTTGGCCAGCAGCGGGCCCGAGGGCATGCCGCCGCCACGGTAGCTGAGTGTCGCGTCGAAGCCCCAGTTGCGCGTGGCGTCGGCATGGGCCTCGCGCATGTCGAGCATGGCCTGGGGCGTGGGTGGCGGGTCGTCGCCCTCCGGCGGCGCAAGGCCGGCATCGATAGCGCGTTCCAGGTGCGCGATGGCAAGCTGGTTGCGGCGCGCCGCCATGGCCGAATAGGCGGCATCAGTACGCTCGTCGATGGACAGCGGCGTGATCTTGTCCGCGCGCTCGAACAGGTCGGAAGCGGTTTGGTCATCACCAGCGCGCTGCGCGATGTATGCGGCCGAAAGCGGCGGCAACGCGTCGAGCAGCCCGTTGTCAACGATCGCCTTCGATTCGCTTGTTGCCGCCCGCTCCTGCTTGGCATCGATCAGCGCATTGACCAAGTCAACGCGGTGCTGTGCATCCTGCGGCGCGGCCTGCACGGCCTGGCGTGCGTATTCAAGCGCCGCCTTCGTGTCTTTCGCCTCGGCAGCCCGGGCAGCCGCCTGCGCCGGCGCAAAGCCGGGGTCTGCCGGATACAGATCGCAGTCCGATCCGAACTCGCTGCTGGCACAGTCGATCACCGGGCGCGCAGCCACGGCCACGCGCTGCGTGACAGTCTCGGCAGACGGCGCCGGTGTGGCCGTTGCTGCTGATGCAGCTGCCAGCGCAGTTTTCTGCTGCAGGCGCGCGCTATGTACGCGCATGGTGATGAGCGAATCCGTGTCGTCGTCAATCGGCTTGAGATCGCCGAGCATGTCGATCACGCGCTGCGGCTCTCCCTGGGCCAGCCAGATATCGGCGGCGATGGTCTGCATCGAACGCCGCACAGCGGCCGTGGCATCGGTCTGCTTGGCCGCTTGTGCCAGGTCAGCGTTGGCCGCCGCCGACTTACCCTGTGCCGCGCGTGCGTAGCCGCGCAACGTCCAGGCCATGATTTCCGTATCGTCGTAGGCGATGGCATCGTCCATCGCGCGCTCCATGCCAGCCAGATCGTTCGTGGCAAGCAGCCCGTCGATGAGTTGCAGGCGGTAATCGAAACGCGCCGGTGCATAGACGACAGCCTGACGCGCCAGTTCGATGGCACGCGTCGTATCGCCTGCCTGGCGCGCATTGAGCGCCGCCTCGGCCACCTTCATGCCCAAGCCGACGCCAATGAACTCGCGGCGGATACGCAGTGGCTCGCTGTCACCAAACTGGCGGACGGCGGCCATGTCGGCGTCCCAGGCAGCGGCGTCATCGCCGGCTGCGCTGGAAGCATCGATCAGCAACAGGCGAAAACGCTTCAGGTCCGGACGCAGCGCAATGACCTCGTTGGCGTACCGCGCAGCACCGGCAAAGTCCTTTGCGTTGTAGGCCTGGTAGGCATTCTTGGCCGCTTCCAGCGCTGTGCCGGTCAGCAGTGCGCCGCCCTCCTCGTCCTTGGCCAGCGCTTGCCCGGCCGCGTTGGCAGGTGCTCGCAAGGCGGCAACGCGCTTGCGCTGCTCGACAAGCTGCGGGTCTGGGCCAAAGCGCCCAACAGCGCCGTTGAGCACGCGCCCGGCCTCCGCATATTGACGTTGCGCAGCCAGTGCGTCAGCCAGCAACAGGTGAAGCGACATGACGTCAGGACGCTGCCGGATCGCCTCGCGTGCCAGTGCCACGCAACTGCTATAAGCGCGGCGCTTGCAGGCGTCGTATGCCTGCTGCGCGACACGATAGGCGGCACCGGCCAGCGGCAGTGGCTGTGCGCCATGCGATGCATGCAGGAGCGTTGGCGCGCACAGCGCCCCCGCCAACGCGGCCATCGCCAGGCGCGCCGGCATGCGTTGCTGGAATGCGCGCGCGGGTTTCACGTTCAGTTGCCTCATGCCGCTACCGCCAGCACCCCGCCCAGGCGGTGCTGCTCCTTGATCACGTCTTCCAGTGCTGCGTGCGAGATCACGCCCCGGCTGACCATGTAGTCGCCGATGCGGCCGTCGCGGTGCGGACTGTAGTCGCGTAGCGTGGTGTCAAATGTTTCGCGCAGGACATGGCCGCGCTCGATCAGCAGGTCGCCCAGCAGCGGCACGCCACGCGCCGAAGCCGCACCGTCCGCCTGGGTGGCATGCGGCGCGAGCGTGCCTGCGGCTGCCACGCTCATGCCGCGCAACTGGCGCAGGCCCATGGCGATTTCGCCTTCACGCACGATCCGCTGCACCACATCGCGCTGCAGTTCAGCGGCCACCCGCGCAAGCTCCGCGTCCTGCAGCGGGCTGGCAACCAGCAGCACCGCGCGCCCCGCGGCGTCATCGCCTTGCGGCAACACCCGGTGGCGAATCACGGTATCCAGCGGCAGCAGGTCTGCATGTATGCGCAGTTGCTCCAGGTCAAGCGCACCACGCTCAAGATCGGCCTGGAAGGCGATGGCCTCGGCCAGCGTTTCGTCGTCCAGCCAGCCCTTGGCCATCAGCACGCGGCCCAGAGGTGCTTGACGGGCATGCGCGTCCTGCAGCGCCTGGTCCAGGTTCTCCTGTCCGATCGCCTGCCACGTCACCAGTAATTCGCCCAACCGCGGACGCTCGCCGGTGAAGCCGTCTTCCGACGGGAAATCGTGCATGGTCTTGTCCCATGCCAGCCGCTTGCCGGTCAGCAGGTGGGTGAGGAACATCTTCCACGCCCGCGATACCGCCATGAAGTTGATGAAGTTGCCGACGATCATGCGCGGCACCGACAACACGCCGTGCTCCCATCCGTAGAGCTGCGTGACAAAGTACACGCGCTGCACCACGCGCAGCGTCAACGCAATGGCGTTGAACCACAGCAGCGTGCCCAGCCATTCGTACTTGGACAACGGCGAGGCGATCAGCTCGGGCATCCAGCCAAATTGATCGACCACGGCAAACAGCAGAAACTGCACGATCAGCACATAGGCCAGAATGCCGACGAACGCGGTGACGATGCCTTTGCGGTCACGCGCGAGCAGATAGCGGTTGGCCGGGCCGCCGGTCCAGCCGGTCTGCTTCCAGCCCTGTAGCCCGATGCCCAGCGCCCAGCGCGCCCGCTGCCGATAGGCCGTGCGGAAGGTATCCGGGAAGAACTCGCGCACGCACAGCGGCATGGTGAGCGTGAATTCGCGCTCCGGCCCGAACCCAAACCACGATTTGCGCCGCATGCTGAACTGCACGGGAAAGCGCGCGAAGATGGACTGCATGCCCATCTTGCCCAGCCGTGCGCCCACGTCGTAGTCCTCGGTCAGGCTTTCGGTATTGAAGGGCTGGTTGTCGGTCTCAGCGGCAAGTGCCAGCAGCGCGCGCCGAGAGAAACACGTCCCGACACCGGCTGACGGCACCGTGCCGGCCAGGCTCTCGCGCACCACAAGGTCCTTGCCGTGCCACTCGGCAAACTCGTCCATGTACGTGCCGGCCACCAGCTCGAACCAGTTGCGCTCCAGCGAGGCCACCGGCAGCTGGATCATGTCCTTGCGCGGCAGCAGGTAGTTGTAGAAGCGCAGCTCCAGCGGATGCAGGACATCCTCGCTGTCATGCAGCACCACGCCGGCAAACTCGATGTTGTGGTCGCGCTCGTGCTTGAAGATCGCCTGGATGACCCAGTTCAGGCAGTCGGCCTTGCAGGTCGGGCCGTCGTGCGGCACTTCCACGCGGCGCAACTGCTTGTAGCGACGGCGCATGCGCTCGACTTCGTTGATCGTTTGCGCATCGTTCTGGTACGTGCCGACGAACACCATGTAGCTGCGGTAGTCCATCACGCTGACCATGTTCTCGATCATGGCCGCGATCACGTCGTACTCAAGCCATGCCGGCACCATGATGGCGATCGGCTGCTCAGCGCGGGCCTTGAGCTGCTCGACCGTCAGCGGCGTATGCACGCGCTTGACCGTGAAGAAGCGATAGACCTCGCGCACCCAGAACCACACGTCGATGAACAGATCGTCGAGGCTCGAAATCAGGATGAGCACCGCCACCACGACGGCCAGCAACTCCAGCCCGTGGTAGTACTGGGCCAGCAAGTGGCCCGCATACCATTGGATAGCGTCGAGTGTCACGACTTCGACTGACGACGCCGGCGTGCGTAGCCCGCCACCGCCAGCAGGATCAGGAACACCACCACCACGATGCCCGGGCCGGCCCATGACCAGAAGCTCTTGGTCAGGCGCGGGCGGTCACTGTCGCTGGGCAGGACCTCACCGGGGTGCAGCGTGTCGAACACGCGGGCGATGCCGTCGCTGGCCACCACGGCAACGTCGCCGCGCGACAGGCGCAGCGTGGCTGGCAATACCGGTGCCACCGGCCCGACCGTGCGATAGACCACACCCGTTGCACTGCCCGCCTTCGCCACTTGCACGATGCCGAGGTTGGTCAGGCCCGACACATCGGCCAGCAACTTGTCGGAGGTCGTCGTCAGCGTCAGGCGATCCTTCGACAGCACAGCGCGACCGGTCTCGTCGCGCAGCGGCACATCGATCGCCAGGAAGGTGTCTTTGGGTGCGGCCGCCTCGTTGTCAGCCACCGCGGTGAGCTGACTGCGCGTGGGCGCGATGCCGGCGGCATTGGCCAAGCGTGCAACACGCGGCAGCGTTGCGGCTGCATCGCCCAGATAGGCGGTCGGCACCATCACATTGGCCTGCGAGGCAAAGCGCGCAACCATGCCAGTGAAATCCGGGTCCAGGCTGGCGGTTTCCAGCGTCACGTGGCTACTCGGCAGCACGGCCACCGGATAGCCTTGCAGACGGGCACGGCAGCCGTCTTCAGGCGGGCGCTGAAACAGCACGCGCAGCAAGTTGGAGGCGCCCAGCGCGTAACGCGGGATGCGCGCCGTGATGCGCTGCACGCGGCCGTCCTGCTTGAGCAGCTCCGAGCCGATCAGCATGCCGTTGAAATAGATCGACGCAACCTGGCCACCCACACTGGCCGACGGTGCGGCTGCAATGTCGAGCACCACCTCACCCGGCAGCTTGCCCTGGCCGGAGACGGTGCTCAGGTCGAAGTTGGCATCCCACGTAGCACGCCCCAGCACTTCCATCGTCCGGGGCTCGCCGCCCAGCAGTGACAGCGCGACCTTGTCGCCGTAGGCGTGCGGTGCACCTTCCAGCTGGTGCACCACGATTCGGTTGGACGTGTCGATGGGGCGCCACGCTGCCGCCAGTGCCGCCACCCCGCCAACATCGCCCGTCACGATCACGACCTGCCCCGGCAGATGCGCAAGCCGCACTTCACCTGCCGTCAGCGGCTCGGTGATCGGCGCCCAGGTCTGCACACGCCATTGGTCAAATGCTGCGGCAGCCGCTGCGGATACCGCAGCAACCTGCGCACGCAGTGCATCGAGCGATGTCTTCAGGCCCTCGCGCAATGCGTCATCCACCACCACGATGTCCGGTGCGAATGCCGAGCGCGACGCCAGCAGCACGAACGCCCCCGCTTCCGCCGGGCTGGCAAGCTTGCGCTGGCCGCCGGCAGCCAGCGCGGCAAATGCCGGCACGGCCTGCAACGCCTTGGGCACGCTCACCCCGGTCAGGTCAACCGTATCGCCCGCCACGGGCCATGCACGCACGGCCGGACGCTTGTTCTCCGCCTGGAGCAGCGCGATCGTCCGCCAGCTCACGTCGTAGGCGGGTGCACCCACCTTGTTTGCGCTCAACGCGACGGTCGGCGCCGTCGGCAATGCACTCCACGCCGTGCGCAGATCGTTGACCGCAGCCGGGTCAAAGCGATACGTCAACCGCGACGTGGGGGCGATCCGCAGCACGTTGCCGATGGCGGTCTGATCGGTACAGATGGTGTCGTTGATGATGGACGACCACTGCAGCCCCAGACGGACAAAACCCGTGGGCCGTGGTCCGCCGTCAACACCCAGGCTGGCCGCTGCATCGCCCTGAAACTGGGTAAAGCCGCGCGCCAGTACCGGTGCGCCGTCCAGCGACACCAGCATGGTGGTGCGACCGCCGTCTGCGCGCATGTAGCCGCCATCCAGCTGGAGCGTTGCGTCGAAGATCGGCAGGTTGGCGGGCACCGGCAGGTACAGCTCGCGGATGGCATCCGGCGCCTGTAGCACCAGCGGCTCACGCACGCCCACGTCTGCCAGCGACAGGCTGCGCGCCACGACGCGCCCTTGCGAAAGCTGGGCCAGTGCCGCACCCAGGTCATCAGGGGCCGCCTGAGCGCTGCCCGCAACCAGCAAGGCGACCGCAAATATTGCCGCCGACGCGCGTGTCATGCAGCGAAAAGAACGTTCAGAATTCACGTCGATAGTCTCGCAATGATGGATGACGCCTTATCGCAGCAAAGGCTCGCGGGCAGCTGCACCAACAGCGGTGCGACCGGGCCCGTCAGGATTGAATTCGTGGAACGGCTGCCCCATCAGTGCCGCCACGATGCGGGCCGATGCGTGGCCGTCGCCGTACGGATTGGAGCGGCCAGAGAAGGTCTCGCCGATCGCCAGGTACTCCAGCACCGTGCGCGTCTCCCGCACGATCGTTTCGCGCCGGGTGCCGACCAGGCGCACCGTGCCGGCTGCGATCGCCTCGGGGCGTTCGGTCACGTCGCGCATCACCAGCACCGGTTTGCCCAGCGCCGGCGCCTCTTCCTGGATGCCGCCCGAGTCAGTCAGGATGACGGCCGACCGCTGCATCAGGCGCACGAAGGTCAGGTAGTCCAGCGGCTCAATCAGATGTACGTTGGGCTCGCCACTGAGCGCCTGCCGGACCGGCTCGCTGACGTTGGGGTTGAGGTGCACCGGGTAGACGATCTGCGCGACGTTGCTGCGGGCAAGATCGCCCAGCGCGGCAATGATCTCGGCAAAGCCTGCGCCGAAGTTCTCCCGGCGGTGGCCGGTGACCAGCACCACCGGCTGCTGCGGATCGAGAAACGCCAGCGTCTGATCGAGCTGCACGCGCAGCGCGGCGTCCGCATCGATGCGCGCGGCGCTCATATAGAGCGCGTCGATCACGGTGTTGCCCGTCACGATGATGCGGCCCGCCAGCGACTCGGCCAGCAGATTGGTCCGGGAGCTGTCGGTTGGCGCGAACATCAGGTCGCTCATCACGTCGATCACCCGGCGGTTCATCTCTTCAGGCCACGGCTGCGCGAGATTTCCGGTACGCAGCCCCGCTTCCACGTGTCCAACCGGGATCTGCCGGTGGAATGCGGCCAGCGCGGCGGCGCAGGCCGTGGTGGTATCGCCGTGCACCAGCACACGGTCCGGCCGTTCACTGGCGAGCACTTCGTCGATCGAGGCAATCAGCCGCGAAGCCAGGCCGTTAAGCGTTTGGTTGCCCGTCATCAGCGCAAGGTCGTGATGCGGCCTGACGCCAAACAGGTCAAGCACTTGCGACAACATGGTGCGGTGTTGACCGGTCACACAGACGACGGACTCCACGCCCGCCGTCAACTCGAGCTGCTTGACGACCGGCGCCATCTTGATGGCCTCGGGGCGCGTGCCGAAAATGGAAAGGATCTTGGTTGGCATCAGGATTCGTTCTCTTGCAAATGCACCGCTGCGGCCGACAACGGCCACGAAGCGAAACAGCGACGGTTCACGATCCAAGCCGGGCGCGACACTACAGGGCGCCAGCGTTTGCGTGCAACGCCAGCTGTGGCCACCCGGCTCACGACGGTTTCAGCAGAAAGGTGGAGTGCAGACGTGCGGGCATCACCCGCAAGCGTGTGTTGCGCCGATCACCCATCCGAAATGCTTGGCCCGACCACTAATCGATCGGTTGACTCGACCACGCGCAACTCGCCGTGCAACACCCGGGCAAAAGCACCATGCCGGGCACACAAGGGCGCGCTGCCAAGTCAATGCCGGAGGACAACGCCCCCGGGCCTGGGAAACGGCATCTGAGAATCAGGTCGGACCGAACAGGACGTCGACCCGCGTGCCATGGCGGCACGGGTGTGTCGGCAGACGGGACAGCGCCCCGTTCTGCGTGATAGAAGTGAGCGTCGCGATCCCCATCAGGGCATGCTCGCGCCTCACCATAGTGCGTTGTTTCATAACTTCCCCGTCACCAATAGATACAGACCAACATCGTCCGACCACCAACTCAAGGCTTAAACCTTCTTATTGATTGGATTACTTATTTTTATTGTCGCTATACCCCCCGGCTGTCTGTGCAACAGCCCGCTTCAGCGGGTACGGCAACGCGCATACTAGCGCAAGACTTCCTGGTACGTGCCCATCCACCGTAGGGAACGCTGACTTTCCAACAATTGTTAATTATTCGGTTAGCGTTTCTTCACAACCCGCTGATACTGGGTTGATGAAAAAATGAACGGCATTTGAGGAAACGTCCAAAAAATCCGCCCAGTTGCAATGACCGTTGAAACAAAATCGCAGCCATACCACCTATTCGCCCCACAAACCGCTACCCGCGTCGTTTAGTCGCAATCCGCACTGAATACTCGGGCAAACACCGCGGCGGCGCGATGCCGGACAAGTTCAGGAGCATGCTGCAGTACCTGATGCGCTGCGCATATGCTGACGAGCGGCGCCGCCTTGCGCACTTCGGCACGCGCCATCACGCGGGACAGGCAGTTGGATCGATTCAGAACCGGTGCCGCATCTACCCCAACATTCAGGCGAATGCACGATGCGAGACATAAGCGGCATGCGGAAATTCTTTAAAAATCCTGAGGCTCAAAGCAATTGCCAACTCCGCCCAATCGTTCCTGTGCCGCCGCCACAGCAATGTCATCGATGAGCGGAATATGCCGTGCTTCTCGCAATTTCATCCGCACTAGAGCAGACTGAATTTTACCGGAATACGAATACGATATCAGCCCGCCAAGACCACCCATTCGGGGGGCTATCGATTCAAATATCTTTGATTGAGAGTCATCTTCTTTTGATTGAGCGACATTTCGCATTGGCGGCTCGAAACCGGGGCACGATGTTCGGATAAAACTGCGCGCGTGCCATGCCCCACCGCGATTCCGCGCAACCTACGGCACGACAACATGCACAAGTGCCGAAAGGACCACTCGATCGATGCCACGCTCGCGGATCTGGCATCGCCCGTCCCCTCATCTCTGGCCAGGAGTATTTCCCGCGTCCCATGTGCGGAATCAGGTGCAATGGATTGACCAGCCGTTATAACCGACCCTATATTGCGCTAGAAACGCGCATATTGACGCTCATCCGCCGGCAAACGCCCTGGCACACCACGCATCCGCATGACCGCTTCTGTCTGGACGCCCCTGCTGCTCTCATTGAAAGTGGCCGGCTGGGCGACTGCCCTCAACCTCGTACTGGGCGTGGCCGCCGCCTACGCGCTGGCACGTACGCGCAGCCGCCTGCGTGACCTGATCGACGCCGTATTGACCTTGCCGCTGGTGCTCCCGCCTACGGTGCTGGGCTACTACCTGCTGGTGCTGCTGGGCCGGCGCGGCACGATCGGCGGGTGGCTGGACAGCATGGGCATCCAGCTTGTCTTTACCTGGCAAGGCGCGGTCATTGCCTCCACCGTGGTGGCGTTTCCGCTGGTCATGAAGTCGGCACGCGCCGCCTTTGAAGGTGTGGATCACCAGTTGGAAAACGCGGCACGCGTGCTCGGCCTGCCCGAAGCGGCCGTGTTCTTTCGCGTGACCCTGCCGCTGGCTGCACGTGGGATCGCCGCCGGGGTCTTGCTGGCGTTTGCGCGCGCGCTGGGTGAGTTTGGCGCCACGCTGATGATTGCCGGCAACCTGCCGGGCCGCACGCAGACGTTGTCAGTCGCCATCTACGAAGCGGTGCAGGCCGGTGACGACGCCACGGCCAACACGCTGGTGCTGATCACCTCGCTCACGTGCATCGTGGTGCTGGTGGTGGCCAGCCGCCTGCTGCAGGGGCGCGCGCCCAGCCTGCAGGAGCAGCCGGCATGAGCGCAAATCAAGCGGTGATGGTGGATCTCGTCGTACAGAAAACGCTGACCAGCGCGGCGCGCGTGTTCTCGCTGGACATTGCGGTGCGCTCCGCCAGCCGCCGCGTGGTGCTCTACGGCCCATCGGGTGCCGGCAAGAGCCTCACCATGCGTGCCATCGCCGGCTTGATGACGCCCGACCGGGGCCGCATCGTGCTGAACGGCCGCACGCTGTTCAACCACGCGGATGGCGTCAACCTCAGCACACAGGAACGCCGCGTTGGCTACCTCTTCCAGGACTACGCCCTCTTCAACTACCTGACGGTGGCGCAGAACATCGGCTTCGGGCTCAAGCGCGGGTGGTTCAATCCGCCGCGTCGTCTGCACGGCCAGCACGACGCGCGCGTGCAGCAATGGATCGAGACCTTCGAGCTGGAAACCGTGGCCGCCAACTACCCGACGCAGATTTCCGGCGGACAGCGGCAGCGCGTGGCACTGGCCCGGGCGCTGATCGCCGAGCCCTCGATGCTGCTGCTCGACGAGCCCTTCGCCGCGCTGGACCCGGCACTGCGCACGCGCATGCGCTCCGAGCTGTCGGCGTTGCAGCGGCGTCTGGATGTGCCGATGCTGATGATCACGCACGACCCGGCGGACGTGGAGATCTTCGGTGACCACGTGTTCGAGCTGCGCGACGGCCGTGTCGTGGCGGATGCCGTACGCGCACCCGATACGGCACCAGCGTCACCGTATCCGCACCTGACGGCGGTGGCGAACCGCTCGGCCTAGAACACGCCCAGCGCCAACCCAGTCGCCATCGCCTCACCAAGCGAGCGGCAACGCTCTAGATCCTGCGCGTCGATCTGCTTGGCTGCCAGGATGGCCTCCGGCGTCTGCGCGTGGGTGCAGACGATGATCGGCTCGGCCACGGGCCTGAGCCGCCAGCCGGTGGCAATGCGTTCGATTTGCCGCACGGCATTCTGGCCATCGCTGCCCGCGCAGATGAGGCACGCATATGGACGGCCATTGACCCGGTCCAACGCGGGGTAATAGCAGCGGTCGAAAAAATCCTTCAGTTGCCCGCTGATGGCGGCGAGGTTTTCTGGCGTGGCGAACACGTAGCCGTCTGCCGCGAGCACGTCATCGGGGCCCGCCTGCGCCGCGTGGAGCAAACGTACGACAACGCTGCCTTCCCCAGCGGCGCCGGCCTGCGCGGCCGCTGCCATCTGCCGGGTGCCACCCGTCATCGAGTGATAGACGATCAGCAGCGTCTTGGAGGCAGCCATGAGGCTCAGGCCAACCCCAGGATCACGCTCGACGCCTCGAACACGGCCACGGCTTCCACACCCTCGGCCAGGGCCAGCGTTTCGACCGCCGTGCGCGAAAGCATGGCCACCAGCACCGTTTCCCCCGCCGATGCGGCATTCGTGTCCAGCAGGCGCAGGCGCACCTCGGCCTGCACCGCACCGTCACGGATTTCCGTCACCACGCACGGCAACTGGTTTTCCGCTGAGACCCGCCACTCACCTGATCCGCGCAACAGCATCACAGCCGGCGCCTTGATGAGCGCGACGGCCTGCACGCCCGGCGCCAGCCCCAGCGTTTGCGTGCTTTCCTGCGTGATGGTGGCCACCACGGCCTGACCGCCGGGCAAGCGCAGCGTGACGGCATCGTTGACGGCACCGGAGGCCACGGACTCCACCGTGCCGAACAGCGTATTGCGCGCGCTCGTGCGCAGCATCAGGCGGCGCAGCAGGGTGGCATCTTCGCGGGCGGCCTGGGCAGCGGCGTCCAAGCGTTCCACAAAACGGCGGTGCTCCGCTTCCAGCATGCGGAAGCTGTCGATCAAGCGCTGCGCGCGCGGCGTGAGCACACTGCCGCCGCCGCCCTTGCCGCCCGTGGTGCGGACCACCAGCGACTCCCCGGCCAGGTTGTTCATAGTGTCGATGGCATCCCAGGCGGCCTTGTAGGAAAGGCCCACGGCCTTGGCACCCGCCGTGATGGAGCCCGTCTGTCCAATGGCGGACAGCAGTTCGATGCGACCGTGTCCGCCCCAGTTGTCTTCACCGGCGCGCAGCCAGATGGTGCCGTCGAGTTCCAGCATGTCGTCTCGTGTTGGATGGAGATTGCAACATGCGGATGTTAACGCCGATTCGGGGCACATCGCGCCGGTCGGGGGGAAGGGGGGGCGGATCGGCGCATCGTCGGGCGGGGCGAACTCAAGCCACCATCAAGCGCGGCGTACGCACATGCAGCAGCACCGAGCGCGAGAGCAGCAGCCCACCCAGGAACCCGAACAGCGCACTGAACAGCGTCATGAAGCTGGCCGATTGCAGGACCTCCGGATGGATCGCCAGCATCACGTTGTAGGCGTAGCGTGCGGTGAACAGGCCCAGGATCACCACCATCGGCACCCAGCTGCCAGGCACACGCACGGTGCCGGTCGACTCGGAGACGGCACCAGTGGGCGGCGCCAGGCGCGTCAGCAGGAAGGCCGCCGCAATGGCCGCCAACCATGCCGCCAGCGCGCGCACGCTGCCGTGGCTGGCCATCACCACACCGTAGAACGAGTACGCAGCCACCACCACCGGCAGCACGATCAGGCGGCGGCGCGATACCACGCGCGGCTGCGTCTGGCGCAGGCCAAGCGCGATCAGCATGGCAAACACCACGAACACCCAGGCGGGCGTATGCGACACGATGGAGGTGATCGATTCAAGCATGGCGGTCTCCCTGTTGGAATGACCCCAGCTTAGGCGCCGCTTCCCGCACATGGGAGCGGTTTGCGACGAATGGCAGGAAGGCTGGCGCGAACGGTCAGCCCAGGAGCTCAGCCCAGACAGTCAGCCCAATGCGGCGCGCATACCGGCGTCCACCACTGAGAGGTGCGCCCGCAGCAGCCGGTCGAAACCGTCCGCCGTGACGGGCTTGCCGATGTAGTAGCCCTGGATCTCCTGGCAGCCGGCCTTGGCGAGAAACTCCACCTGGTCGGCATCTTCCACGCCTTCGGCCGTGACGGTCATGCCCAGGGCGCGCGCCATGGCGACGATGGCCTCGGTCAGCGCCACAGAATCCGGGTCGCCAGGAATGCCCGTGATGAACGAGCGGTCGATCTTGACGTTGCTGATCGGGAAGCGCTGTAGGTACGACAGCGACGAATACCCCGTACCAAAATCGTCGATGGAAATGCGGATGCCCTGCGCGGTCAACGCGTCGAACATCGGGCGGACTTCATCCGCGCCGCCCATCAGCAGGCTTTCGGTAATTTCCACTTCCAGCGCGGTAGGCGGCAGACCGGTCTCGGCCAGCGTCTGCTCGATCATCGGCACCACATCACCGGCCTGGAACTGGCGCGCCGACAAGTTGACCGCCATGCGGAAGTCGTAGCCCAGCGCCTCGTACCACGTCACGGCCTGTTCGCACGCGCGGCGCAACACCCATTCGCCGATCGGCACGATCAGGCCGGTTTCTTCGGCCACCGGAATGAACTCGACCGGCGAGATGGCACCCAGCTTGGCGCTGTTCCAGCGCAGCAGCGCTTCGGCACCAACGATGCGGTGGCTGGCCAGGTCGTACTTGGGCTGATAGACGAGCTGCAGCTCGTTGTTCTCGAGCGCGTCGCGCAGCGCGTTTTCCAGCAGGTAACGGCGCTGCAGGCGGGCGTTGAGTTCAGCGGTGTAGAACTGCGCACGGTTGCGGCCATTCTGCTTGGCGCGGTACATGGCGGCATCCGCCGAGCGCAACAGGTCGGAGCCCGAAATCCCATCGTGCGGATAGAGCGCCACCCCCACCGATACACCCAAGTAATAGCGCCCGTTGACGGTATCGAAGGGCTCGCGCATGGTCTGCAGCAAACGTTCCGCCAGCAGCGCGATGCGCTTACCTTCAACGCGCTGCTCAATCAGGATGACGAACTCGTCGCCGCCCAGGCGCGCGATCACGTCGCCGGGGCCAATGCAGTCGGTCAGGCGCGCGGCGGCGCTCTGCAGCAGCGTGTCGCCGCAGGCATGGCCGGCCGTGTCGTTCACGCTCTTGAAGCGGTCCAGATCCAGGAAGAACAACGCAAGCTCGCGGCTCTCGTCACGCGCGCGCTCGATGGCGGACTCCAGATGGGCGATGAAGAAGCTGCGGTTGGTCAGGCCCGTGAGCGCGTCATGCGCGGCAAGATGGCGCAAGCGCTGCTCGGCGCGCTTGATGTCGGTGATATCGGCGAACGACAGCATGATGCTGCTGGGCATCGGCTCGCCATGACGGCGGATCGGGATGATGTTCTCGCGAATCCAGACCAGCTCGCCAGTCTTGAGCAGAAGCCCGTAGACCCGCCCCAGGATCGGCTCGCCGCTGCGCTTCACGAGCTGCGAAGGCAGGCCATCGTGCGCGATCTCGTTGCCGTCTTCGTCAATCACGCGTTGCAGCGGATCCAGCCGGTTGCGGCCGACCAGTTGCCCGGCTCGCACGCGCAGGATGCGCTCGGCGCTGGCATTGGCGGCCAGCACCACGCCGTCCGGGTTCTGGATCAGCACCCCTTCGTTCAGGTGCGAGATGGCTAGGCGATAGCGTTCTTCGCTCTCGGCCAAGCCGCGCTCGATCGTGTCTTTCTGGATGGCGACGCCGGCCAGGTGGGTCACGTCGTCGAGGAAATTCAGTTCTTCTTCGCTGGGCAGGCAAGGCTGGCGGTAGAACAGCGTGAGCACGCCCAGCTTGTCACCACGCGACGAGCGGATCGGCAAGGCCCAGGCCGCCGCAAAACCGGCAGCCAGTGCTGCGGTGCGTTCATGCTGCCAGCGCGGGTCGGTTGCGATATCGCCAATGAGGGCCGCATTGCCGAGGTAGACCGCGCAACCGCATGCGCCGGCATCGGGGCCGACGGGCGAGTTCTCCAGCGTGGCCGCGTAGGTCGCTGGCAACGTGGGCGCGGCCGCAACGCGCAGGCGCTGAACCTCGTCCGGGTTGTCGGCATCCAGCAGCAGCACCGCCGCCATGGCATTCGGATAGACCTGCTCGACGTACAGGCACAAGTGGCGCAGCACCGTCGACAGCGTCGCATTGGAAGCGAGTTGCGCAAGCACGGCGTTCTCCGAGGCAAGCAGGCGACGCGCTTGCACGGCTTCGGCACGGGCCTGTACGGCGTGGCGCTCCAGCGCGTGGCGCGAGCCGGCTTCACGCAGCACCAGCATCACGGCCGGCTGACCTTCGTGCTCGCAAGCGGCGGCTTCACTGGCAACCAGCACATGGGTGTAGTCGGCACGCACCAGGCGGTGCTCGACGGGCTGTGCTGGCAGGCCACCGCTCACCATGCGCGCCAAACGCGGCACGACCTGGCCAACATCATCCGGATGGATCAGACCGGCAAGCTGGGCGCCCTCAAGCTGCTCCGGCGCTTGCGCATTCATCAAGCGCGCGGCGGCAGGGTTGGCACGCACGACGCGCCCCTCCATCGTCAGCAGCACGGCATCGGACGACAGGCGCGCCAGCGCATCGAAACCCGTACCCATGGCCTGCTTCCCGGCTACGGCAGCCTGGGGCTCGGTCACGGTCTGTGCCGCAGGCACAGGTGCCGTTGCCGGACGTGGCATGGCTTCTGGGGCCTGCTCCGCGTCGACAGGAAGGGCTCCGGCGTCGGCCGGATGGGAACGGGTCATCGGGGATACGGTTGCTTGGTCAGCGACTGCGACAGGAGATGCAGCCTACACGCGTTTCGACCCTATCCACAACGGCACGCCGGCGGAAAACTGAAGAGCGTTCTGCGCGATAACCTTGCCGCGGACATGGCGACATGCCCGCATGCCGGCGCGACGCGCAAAGAAAAACCCGCGCTCAGTTGACGAGGCGCGGGTTGAAATCTCTGGACCGTGTCGATCTGTTCCAGAGAGGAGAACCGACCCATGAAGCAACGGGCACATAGCTGCCGCGGCATCGCTTCCATGCTTTGAATAATAGTGTCCCGCCCCAAAAAACAAAGTGCGGAAAAGGCAGGGTATTCCATCCCTTCTCATAATCCGCCGCATTTTTTTCGTTTCTGTTTTTGGCACTGCACGAACCCCTTTGCTGCTTGTCCCGTCTGCGTGCGCTGGCACTTCCACGATGCACCGCACAGTGATGTTGATCGCGCATATAAATCTCCCCGGCACATTGGTTGGTCGGAACACGCGCGTGAATGTTCCGCATCAGGCTCGACATCTGCCGATTATGTCGATTGCATGAATCATTTTGCGCAGGGCGAATCACGTTCAGATGAGCGATGGGGCAGTTTGCCGCGTCAAGTTTCGACACGAAGTGCCGTTACACTCCAGAGATCCCGCCTGCCCGCGTAGCCTTACAGGCGCATTCTGACCCCCGTGCTTTGACCGTCATGCCGTCCCTTTCCCCCACGTCTCGATCGTCGTCCTCGTCGCATGGCTTGCGACGCCCCACACGATTGCTGATTGCCGTAGCAACACTGGCCGCACTGGCGACATTGCCGCGCGCGCATGCCTCAACGCAGCCGAGCACGCCGCTCACAGCGGCAGCCAGCGCGCCAGTTGCTGCCGAACCGCACGCACCGACTTCGGCAACGGTTGCCAAGAGTGGGAAGGAAGGCAAAGCCCCCACCTGCCAAGCCATCATGCAACGCCTGTCGGGCAGCCTGGCCGGCACGCCCAGCCGCGCCGACAAGCCCGGTGCTGTGATGGTCGACTTTGAAAAATCCGGCGTGACCATGGCCTGCAGCCACTCCGACGCCGTCGCCATTCCGGTGCCGGGCAACGCCAAGCCACGATGACAAGCTCCGCAATGGCGCGCGGTGTGCTTGCCGGCCTGCTGGCCGGACTGGCCATGACCGTCCCCAACGCGATCGCTGCCGAGCGCTGGATCACGCTGCCCGATCAGCCCGACAGCTACGCCTCGCTCGATACCGGCAGCATCCAGCGCATGCCCAGTGGCCCCATCAGTGCATGGGTGCGCGTGGAGGCGTCCAACCGTACGGGCATGCGCTCATTGCAGCGCATGTTCGGTGCCTTCCGTGGTGACATGGCCGACTTCCTCTACACCGTCGACTGCCGCAGCCGGCAGTTCTCGGTTTCGCGCGCCAAGCTGTACCAGGGCGCCATGACGGTCGCCGAGAAGCAGTTCGCCAACGATGCCAACTGGCAACGCGTGGACGGCGTGGGCCTGGCGGGTGCAGTGGCGCACGAACTCTGCTCGGGTTAGGGGCGACCTGAGCCGTCCGCGGCGGCACGATCGTTGGTAACATCGGCGCGTGCGCCCCACCCTCGATCCTACTTCGCCTGATCCACGCGTGACCGCAGACGCCAGCGTCTTCGGTACGCTGGCACGTGGGTCGCGCGCGTCGCTGGAGCGCGTTGCCAATCTGGGCGACGGCGTAACCGCCGCCATCTGGTGCAACGAGCACGACGAGGCCCGCTACGTTCAGCCGGGCCACCACACGCTGTCGGTGTATCTGCAGGGCGGCTACACCACGCACCGGCAAGACCTGCCGAACCTGTTCGGTGCGCCGGGCCGCGTGTGCATGCTGCCGGCCGAGCACGAATCGGCCTGGGTGATCGACCAGCCAATGCGCTTTGTCCACCTGTACTTCGCCCCCGATGCGTTGGCCGGACACGCAGTGCGTTTGCTCGACGCCGAGCCGCGCCTGTTTACGCTGCACGACCGCACCTTCATTGAAGACGCGCACCTCGCGCAATCGTGCGCGCGCATCGCCCTGCTCGACTGGACCGACCTTGACGACCGCATGCGCGCCAACGCGCTGGCCAATGACACGCTGTCGTATCTCGTGCAGACGCAGGGCCGCACGCGCGCACTGGCGGTGCGCGGCGGGCTGGCACCGCACGTGTGTCGCCGCATTGCCTCACGCATTGAAGCCGAGCTGCACTTGCTGCTGTCGGTCGGAGCGCTGGCAGCCGAAGCCAACCTGTCGGAATTCCATTTCGCGCGGATGTTTCGCGCATCGTTTGGGATGGCGCCGCATGAATGGGTGCTGCAGCGGCGCATCGCCCGTGCGCAGGATCTGCTCCGATCAACCACGCTATCGCTGGCAACCATTGCCGAGCGCTGCGGCTTTGCCAGCCCGAGTCATTTCAGCCGGCGCTTTTCCATGCAACTGGGTGCATCGCCCTCATGCTATCGACGAGCGTGGCAGGGTGTCTAAAGCGCACGCCCCAACGTGTCCGCACCGCCAAGGTTAGCTCCTCTCAAAGCCGCAACATCGCACCGCAGAGGCCTGATCAGCCTCCCCACCGCCACACAGGGAGAATCCGATATACGACAGAACTTGTCCTATCCCTGGCAATGAAAATCCGTACCGAAACGATTTATTGAGGAAGGCGTGACCAATACGATGGCGTTATTGCCGTTTCGCCATCTTCCCCCTACTGACAGCGATAAGTGCCTCGTTGCGTAACCGGCGAATTGCTTTTGACTCATTCGACCGGATACGAACATGACGACCGACCCGCTCTCATGCCGCGCCATGCATCGGCCCGCCCTCACTGGCGTGCGATACCGCAAGAACAGAACACCACGGTTTGCATGGACACTGCTGGTGGTAGCCCTGGGCATCTCGTTTCAAGCCCAAGCCGCCGTCACGAAGCTGCAGTGTGACGACCTAGTGCCCAAGTACGCCACACCAGCACAGGCACTTGAACACCTACGTTCCGGCGCGCCTGCTGCCCTGCCCGCCCAGCCGACTCTCACCCCAGCGCATCTGCCGTTTGCTGCGCCGCTTGACACCATCCGGCTCACCTCGGCATTTGGCGCGCGCGTGCACCCCCTGAACAAGACCAGCCATGTCCATAGCGGTATCGACTTGGCCGCGCCAATAGGCACACCGGTCATGGCTGCTGCTGCAGGCACCGTGGAGTTTGTCGGCGCCGACCCGTTCTATGGCAACTACATCGTCCTGCGCCATGGTGATCACCGGCAAACCTACTATGGACACCTGTCCGCGTTCGAGCATGGGCTGGCTGTCGGCCAATTGGTGCTGCAGGGGCAGTTGATCGGCAAAGTTGGCAGTACCGGCCAGTCGACGGGGCCGCATCTGCACTTTGAAATCCGCGAGCAACGCCAACCAGTCGATCCGCTGATGCTGACCGCCGGCGTCACCCCCACCAAGGCAAAGAAGGTGACGGCACCACGTACGCCACAAGCGCGCGCGGTACAGGCCAAACACGCCCCCTCGCTGGCTGCATTGCTGGGTGACAAACGAACGTACAGCTGCGCAAGCAGCTAAATCGAGCGTTATCTGCCCCGGGCCTCGGCCTGGATCATCCCGGGCACTAGCGTTTTCCACGATGGAGCTGCCCTGTGCAGTGCAGTAGTTTGGAAGTGGGTTCCCCATGGAGAGCGCCATGTTTACCCATATCCTCTTGCCGACCGACGGCTCCGAGCAATGCCGCAAGGCAGTCGACGGCGCATTGAAGCTTGCGCGCGCCACCGGCTGCCGCCTCACCGCTTACACGTGCATCGAAGAGTTCCCCAACATGGCGTATTCCGCCGGGGTGGGCGAATGTCCGCACGCGTACTACATGGAGCAGGTGAACGGCTACGCCAAGGATTGCATCGATCGCATTGCCGAGCGCGCCCGGGAAGAAGGCATCCAGTTCGACAGCGATGTCTCGCAGTTTGCCGAACCCTACCTTGGCATCCTGGATGCAGCGAAACGGCACGCGTGCGACGTCATCTTCATGGCATCGCACGGGCACCGCAGCTTGATGGGCCGATTGCTGATCGGCAATGAAACGCGCAAGGTGCTGACCTACGCGAGTGTTCCGGTGGTGGTCTACCGTTAGCGGCGGTAGACCTTCGCACCCACGCTGAATTACATCGGCACCGGTTCCGGTGCACCTTCGTCGTGCTCCAGCTCGGCAATGCGCTGGGCTTCTTCGCGCTCACCAATCTGCTTGCGCTGCTCAGGCGTGAGCACCTGCATGATCTTGGCGCCGGCCTGCGCGCGCAGTTGTGCTTCGCGGGTGACGGCACGGCCCAGCGCTTCGCTTAGCGTGCGGGCGCGCGCTTCATCGTACTGGCCGGACGTCACCATTTGACGCAGATCGCGGCGAGCATGTTCGATGGCCTTGTGCTGCTCACGCTCTTGCGGCATCTGCGCATACTTGATCGCGAAGATCTTGTCGCGTTGCTCTTCCGTCAACTTCAGGCCACGCAGGAAGAACTCACCACCGTGGTGGCGACCCATACCATGCGGCGCAGGTTGACCAAAGCCGGGACCCGGCCCGCGACCCATCATGCCCGGACCATGCCCCGGCATCGGCGACATGGGCACAGCGTCGGGCGCGGCGGTCTGGGCCATCGCAGCGCAAGACAAGAGAAGCCCGGCAGTAACAGCAACCAGGCGGCGGGAGGTAACAGCGATCATGATAGGGCTCCTGATGAGAACGTCGGCCGCGCATGTCAACCATGCCAGCCATGCGTTCACTGTAGCCATCGATGTCGCACCAAAGGTGGGCAAACGGAGGAGTTTTATTGAACCCCTGCCGGAGCAGAAACGGCTCCGCTACGGGCTCGGCGCCTACGCGTCGAGTCGATAACCTACGCCGTAGACCGAGTGGATCAAGTCAGTACCCGGGCTCAGCAGCTCCATCTTGCGGCGCAGATTCTTGACGTGCGTATCGACCGTGCGATCGGTCACGATGCGATGGTCGTCGTAGATCTGCTCGAGCAGATTCGCACGCGAGAGGATGCGCCCCGGTGCGCCGGCCAATGCCGCCAGCAAGCGAAACTCCACGGGCGTGAGATCCAGCCGCTGGCCGCGCAGCGTGGCGGCGTATGCAGCGCCGTCGATCACGAGCGCGCTCTCGGGCACACCGCCTCCGCGTTGTGCGCGCCGCAGAATCGTCTTGATGCGCGCGACCAGTTCGCGCGGGCTGAAGGGCTTGCAGAGGTAGTCATCTGCGCCAAGCTCGAGACCGAGCAGGCGGTCGATCTCTTCCACACGCGCCGTCACCATGACGATGGGGACCTCGCTGAAAGTCCGCACTTCGCGGCAGATCTCCAGGCCGTCTTTTCCGGGCAGCATCAGGTCGAGCACGATCAGCTCGGGCATGGCCTCCCGGACTCGCTGCACGGCGTTCGTACCGTCGGCCAGCCATTCGGTTTCGTAGTGGGCGGCGCGCAGGTAGTCGATGGTCAGTGCGGCCAGCTTGGGTTCGTCTTCAATGATCAGAATCATGGTCGGCAAGCGGATCAAGAATGGGCAGGCGGATAAGGATCCAGAGCCCGCCCAGCGGCGAAGGGCAGGCCTCGATGGTGCCGCCGTGTGCGGCAACAATGGTCTGGCACAGGCTCAGGCCCAGCCCGGCCCCGCCCTGTGCACGGCTGCGTGAAGGGTCGGCACGGAAGAGCCGATCGAAGATACGCGGCAGCATCGCTTCGGGCACGCCTGGCGCGCTGTCCTGTACATCGATCTGCTGCCACGCGCCGTCCTTGTGGACATGCACGCGCAGCGTCCCGCCGGCATCGGTGTAGCGCAGCGTGTTCTCCATCAGGTTCTGCATGACCTGGCGCAGGCGCTGCGGATCACCGTTCACCAGGGCTTCTTGCGAAGGCCCGCTTGGCAGATCGAGCTGCAGTGCGATGCCCTTCTCCATCAGGCGCGGCGTAAACCCCTGCACGGCACTGCACACGGTATCGGCCAGATCCAGCGATTCCATGTGGAAAGCTAGCGCGCCCACGTCGGCCAGTGACAGCTCGTACAAATCGTCGATGAGCTTGCTGAGCGTCGCCACCTCGGCCTGCAGCGAGGCCAGCGAAGCGGCCGTCAATGGACGCACGCCGTCTTCCAGCGCCTCCAGCTCGCCACGTAGCACGGCCAGCGGTGTGCGCAACTCGTGCGAGATATCAGCCGTGAGCTGGCGGCGCATTTTCTGGTTGGCTTCCAGCGATGTGGCCAAGTGGTTGAAGTCGGCTGCCAGCCCGCCAAGTTCATCGCGCGAATGGACGTCGACACGCGTGGCGTAGTCACCGTCAGCCATGCGGCGGGTGGCATCCGTCAAGCGGCGCATGGGTGCGAGCAACCCGCGCGCGAGCAAGACCGCCACCAATGCGGCCAACAGCACCGACAACCCGGCGATGATCCACGTCGCACGCAGTTGCTGCCCAAGGAAGGCCTGGTCGGCACCTTCGGGCACGCGCATACGCGCCGGCATGGCCAACCAGCCGATGGTCAGATCGTTGTGGCGGAGCTCATGCCATTTGGCGGTCGGCCCCAGCGGGGGCCCATCACCGATGATGACGTGGCGTTCGGCATCCAGCAGCCAGATTGGCGAACGGGGCATCGGCGGCGGCATCTCGCCAGGCGGGCGCGGCGGCAGGCTACCGGCGCGCGCAACATCGGGCGGCGGTGGCAGGCCACGGTCCATGTCGGGCGGCAGCGGATCAAAGTGGCGGCCGGGCGGCGGGTCAAGATGCTCGCCCCCCATGCCGTTGGCCCGGGCACGGGCGCCTTCACGGCGCAGCAGGCGGAACCACGCCTGGCGATCATTGCGCAGGAATTCCCAGTTGCCGTGCTCGGCGTAGGCAGCTTCAACGCCACGGGCGAGCACGGTCATGCGCTCGGCTTCGCGCGTGTTGATGTAGTCGAGAAAGTTGGCGTCGAAGCGCCAGCGCACGGCCGCACCCATGGCGAGCGCCACGACGATGCTCAACGCGAACAGCACAACGAACAGCTTGGAGGTAATGCCGAAAGACGGGCGCATGGATCAATGCAAACACGCTGTCGCCCGCACCGGCGGGGACGATTCCCGCAAAGCCGGATGCCAGGCTCGGCGTCATCTTACCGGGTGACCCCGGGCGGGATGCCTTGAGGATAACAACCGTATGGCGCCAGAAATTGAGCGAAATGCGAAGAACACGTTCCACCGCGTTTCGATATGGCGCCACGCGCACGTGCCGCTGCCGGTCACCTCATCCCATCCGGCCGCGAAAAGCGCGCTATGCTGCTGCATTCGCCCTCCGCCCAGGAGACTGCCTTGCCCAGCCGGCCGCCCCAGACTGCGTTCTCGATGCTCCGCTGCGCCATGCGGGGCGTGGAGGCCGTTGCCGCCGACTCCAGCCACACGTTCCCGCGGCACACGCACGAGCAGTTCGGCATTGGCATTGTCGAGCGCGGCGCGCAGAAATCCTTCAGCGGGCGCGGCATGGTGGAAGCCGGCGCGGGTGATGTCATCACGGTCAACCCCGCTGAGGTGCACGACGGCACCCCGATCGGCGATGCGGGCCGCGCCTGGCGCATGCTGTACTTCGACCCGTGCGCGGTCAGCGCGCTGGCACAGGACCTGAAAATCGGCAATGCCGAGTTCGATCAACCAGTCGCACACGACGCCAACCTGGCGCGCCGCGTGCGTCTGCTATTCGTGCAGATGACGGCACCCGCTGCACAATGCGATCCGCTGCTGCGCGAGCAATTGCTGCTATCCGTGCTGGCCGATGCGCTGCACGCCCCCAATGTCCGCGCAGAGAACCCACCCGATTCCATTCGCATCGCCCGCACGCGCATCGACGATGACCCCGCCGCCGCTGTCTCGCTGCTCGACCTTGCGCAAGAAACCGGTCTCAGCCGCTTCCAGGTGTTGCGCGGTTTTGCGCGCGTCACGGGCCTGACGCCGCATGCCTATCAGTTGCAGCGGCGTATTGCCCTCGCGCGCCGCCTGATCGCCCAGGGCCTGCCGCTGGCGGAGGCCGCTGCCGCCTGCGGCTTTGCCGACCAAAGCCACATGACCCGCCAGTTCGTACGCAAGTACGGCGTGTCGCCGGGCATGGTGGCAGCGGCGCGGTAGCCAGCCACCCTCCCCCTGCAATTTCGTTCAAGACGCGCGCTTCCAGCGCAGCCATCCTGCGGCTTTCACAGATGCGGGATTCGACATGTCCAAACGCCTCGAAGGTTGCCTCTACCTCGCGCTGGCGATGGTGTTGGTGGGCAGCACGGTTGCGGCCAGCAAGATCATTGCCTCCGGGCTGCCGCCATTCACGGCCACGGCGTTGCGCTTTGCAATCGCGCTGCCGCTGTTTCTCGTTGCCATGCGCGTGACGGGTGCGCGCTGGCCGGTGCTCTCACGCAAAGACTGGGGCCTGCTGTTCCTGCAGGCGGCGGCCGGCAGTGTAGGTTATACGACGCTCTTGATCTCGGGGCTTCGGCACACATCGGCGGCAGACGCTGGCGTCATCATCGGCACGTTGCCGGTGGTGTCCGCGCTCATCGCCATCGTTGTGCTGGGCGAGCGGCCTGGGCGGGCAGTATTGGGCGCCATTGCGCTGGCAACGGCGGGCGTGCTGGCCATCGCATTCCAACCGGGCAGTGACGCTGCGCATCCACTACTGGGTAACGTACTGGTGATTGGCGCGGTGGTCTGCGAAGGGCTGTTCATCCTGCTCAACAAGCGGCTGCACACCCCGGTGCCGCCACTGGCGCTGTCGACGCTGATGAGCCTGTTCGGCTTGCTGACGGCCTTGCTACCCGCGCTGTGGGAAGCACCCTGGCAGCTCCATGCTGGAGCCGAGGCTACGCACGCCCTGGCCGCTGTCGCCTACTACGCTATCGTGCCCACCGTCGGTGGCTTCGTGCTCTGGTATGCGGGTGCAGCGCGCGTGAGTGGCGCGGAGGCCGCACTCTTCACGGCCCTCGCACCCGTGGCGGCCGTGGTGTTTGCCGCCACGCTGCTCGGTGAGGCGGTCAGCGGCCGGCAAATCGCCGGTATCGCGAGTGTGCTGGCAGCCGTGTTGAGCCTCGGCCTGGCACGCTCGTCCGCACCGGCATCTTCCGCGCCCAAGGAGTCCATCTGACCATGCACTTCACCCATGCCACCCAGATCTGGCGCGACTTTGCTGAACTCGTGCCCGGTGTGCTGTCCGTCAAGGGTGTCCGACCGGACACCCGCTTCGATGCGGAGATCGCCCGGCTGCAGGCAGTCGCCCGCGCCCGGTTGGCGAACACGCCGGAAGGCGAATTGCCCGAAATCCAGGCGTGGCGGCGGGCGTTCTCTCGCATGGGCCTGAAACCCACGCAGTACCGCTGCGCAGCTGAATCGCTCTTGCGGCGCTTCAGGAAGGACGACGTGCTGCCGCAACTGCATCCGCTGATCGACATCTGCAACGCGGCCTCGCTGGCGTTTGCGATTCCGGTGGCGGTGTTCGATACAGCGGCCATCGACGGGCATCTGACCGTCCGCCGCGCCATTGGTGACGAGCGCTATCTCACCTTCGCCGGCGAAATCGAGCAGCCCGATGTGGATGAGGTGATCTTTGCCGATGGCGCCAACCACGCGCATGCACGCCGATGGTGCCACCGTCAGAGCGGCGATTCCGCCGTCCATGCGGACACGGCAGACGCGTTGATCGTAGTGGAAGGCATGCACGCGAGTGCGGCTGCCGATGTGCGTGCGTTGCTGGAAACGCTAGCGGCAGCGCTGACGGCCGCCGGAATGATGGTCTCGGCGCCGCGCCTGCTGAGTGCGGCGGCGCCGGAATACGTGGCCTAGGCTTCGGCGTCGGGCGCCGTCACCTCTTCCATGCGTTCGATACGTACGCGCACGATGCGGCGGCTGCCGGCTTCAAGCACGACAAAGCGCAAATCGTGGCGCACCAGCGTATCGCCCACTTCAGGCAGACGATCCCACTGGTTGAACAGGTAGCCGCCCAGGCTCGTGGCACCGCCGCCCTCATCGAGCAGCCAGTCGACGTGCAACACGTCTTCGAGCTGACGCAAATCGGCCTCGCCGGCGACTTCCCAGCAGCCTTCGGTCACCTCGACCACACCGGGGCGCTCGTCCTCATCGGGAAACTCGCCGGCAATGGCTTCGAGCACGTCGATGGGGGTAACCACGCCCTGTATCACGTCCAGTGAATCGGTCACCACCATCATGCGTCCGCGCGCGCGCTTGAGCTTGTCCATCAGGCGCAGGATGCCGATGCTGTCCGCCACCTTGAGCGCCGGCTTCACCGAGCGCTCCACGTCAATGGTGCCGCGCGTGTCGAGATCGCCCATCAGGTCCTTGGCGCGTGCCACACCCACTAGGTCATCCAACCCGCCGCGGCAGACGGGAAACTGGTTGTGCGGCACGGCCAGCAGCAGCTTGCGCGTGGTCGCCACATCGGCGTCCAGATCCACCCACGAGATGTCGTGGCGCGGCGTCATGATCGAGCGCACCGAGCGCTCGGCCAGATCCAGCACGCCGCTGACCATGCTGCGCTCTTCGGGGCGAAACACGGTTTCGGGTGCGGGCTGGTTCGGATTCGGCGCGGCTTCGTGGGCTTCCGCATCGGCCGGGGCACCACGGCGGTCGCCCAGCAAGCTCAGCACCGCATCGGCGGTGCGCTCACGCAGCGGGCGGCGGCGCTCATAGCGCACGGTATTGCGCTGGGCCACCTGGTTGAAGAACTCGATCAGGATCGAGAAGCCGATGGCCGCATACAGATAGCCCTTCGGAATATGAAAGCCCAGGCCCTCGGCCACCAAGCTGAAACCGATCATCAGCAGGAAGCTCAGGCACAGCACCACCACGGTGCGATGCGCGTTGACGAAGGCTGTGAGCGGGCGCGAGGCGAACAGCATGGCACCCATGGCGATCACCACGGCGGTCATCATCACCGGCAGGTCATTAACCATGCCCACGGCGGTAATGACGGAGTCGATGGAAAACACGGCATCCAGGATCACCACCTGCGCGATCACGTTCCAGAACTTACCGTGTCCGGTGCCGTGGCTTTCGTCCTGCGGCTCACCATCCAGGCGCTCGTGCAACTCGGAGGTGGCCTTGAACAATAGGAAGAACCCGCCCAACAGCAGGATGATCGAGCGCCCTGACAGCTCGACTGGTCCGATCGTCAGCAGTGGCTTGGTGAGTCCGATCAGCCACGACATGGCCGCCAGGAGCACCATCCGCATCCCCAGCGCCAGACCCAGGCCGATCATCCGGGCACGATCGCGCTGCGCGGGTGGCAGCTTGTTGACGAGGATGGCAATGAAAACGAGGTTGTCGATGCCGAGAACGATCTCGAGCACCACCAGGGTGAACAGGCCGATCCAGATGGACGGGTCAGCAAGCCAGGTCATAGGGAAAAGTCAGTGACAGCGCAAATGCAATCCGCCGATGATAACCGCAGCGCACGCATGGCCTGCGCTGCGGCAGAGAACGCAACAAACGGGCCGGTCGTCCGTGCGTTCAGCGCTGGGCCGTCTGGGAAACCCGGGCGGCTTGCCCGGCCGGTTTTGCCTGCACGGGGCGATAGCCGTCGGTCAGCGTCTTGAGGAAGACGACGATGTCGCGCACGTCGGCCTCGGAGAGCACCGGCTTGTCGCCGGGCTTGCCGCCAAAGGGCGGCTCCATGTTGACGTTGGCGTGGTACTGCGGCGGCAGATCGTCGAACTTGTCGACGGTGCCGTCGGCCCGGCGCGGATACCACTTCTGCGGTTGCGTATCGCGCTGGGCGTAGAAACGCACGGCGTCTTCCAGCGTATGGATGGCGCCGTTGTGGAAGAACGTCTTGCGCAGCGCCACGTTGCGCAGTGATGGCGTGCGGAAGCGGCCGCAGTAGTCGGTGCGGTCTTTCAGGTCGGTCCGGTCGGGGCCGCACAGGCCGAGATCAAAGAACGCCGAATCGGCATTGGCCGCCAGCGTGCGGTTGCGCGGCACACCCACGGCAATGTGGCCGAAGTCGGTAAACGCCGGGAAGGCGCCGTCCTGCTTGACCGCGCTCACATGGCACGAGGCGCAGTTGCCCTTGGCCGGATCGGCAAACACCTGCAGGCCACGCATCTCCTGCGGCGACAGCTTGACCTGCTTGCGCAAGAACGCGTCGTACTTGCTGTCGTATGGATAGAACTCCGACGGCGTCTGCTGGAAAACCTCCAGCACCATCAACGCCGCGCGGAAAGCGGTGTCGTCATTGTCAAGAATGTCATTGCCGAACACTTGGCGGAACGTCTGCGCATGCCGACCGTTGCGCAGCTTGGCCACCACGGCGGCCGGCGTGCCGTTTGCCATCTCGTGCGCGGAGAGCAACGGAATGCGGGCCTGATCGTGCGTGGAGGACACGCGCCCGTCCCAAGTGTAGCCACCGGTCGGGCCCTGGTCTTCGGAATCGTTGCCGTCGTTCTCAAAGAAGTGCTCGGAGAACGGCGGCACATTCTGGATGTAGCGCAATGACGGTGCGGCGCGCACGCCGGTCTTGTGCATGTCGGCGCCGCCCAGTTGCACGGACAGATCGTTCGGCGGGCCGTAGGCGTGCGTGGGGCTGTGGCAGCTCGCGCAGGCTTGCTTGCCAGAGGCGGACAGCGCCGGATCAAAGAACAGCGCCTTGCCCAGCGCCGTCATGGCGGGCACGGACGGACGGCGCGTCGCCATCATCGTGTAGAAGGCCTTCTCATAGGCCGGTGCGGCTGGTACCGCTGGTGCGGAGGCGGCCACCGGCTTGGCTGCAGGCACAGAAGCCGGCGGAGCCGAGGCAGCTGTCGCCGCCTGCGCCGAGGAAGGTTCGCCGCGTCCGCATGCAGTCAACCCGGCAAGCGCAAGCGCCGAAACAGCGATCACGCGAAACGTGGCAACAGGCAGAAGGCGGCGCATTTGCGATGGGCGGAATGTTGGGAGTCTTGCAACTTAGCATGCGAGTGATGACACTTTGATGTCGTCAAACGTCTGTCACGTCAGCCCTTGGAGAGCCCCCATGGTGGCAAATGTCTTCAAACGTTCAGTGGTGCCCGTGCTCCTCCTGATGATGGTTATCACGGTCAATTGGACCGAGACTCGCTTCAGGCAACCGTTTTCATCATCAACTTGTCACACAGGAAGACCAGACTCCGGCTCGCTTTCGTCCCCCACACAACAATCCAGGGAAATCATGAGCCGAGCATTCCGTCTTCTGCCGCTGACCGCGCTGGTCGCGGCCAGCATGTCCGCCTGCGGCGGCAGCGACTCGAGCAGCACCGCCTCCACCCAGTCCACCTCGGGCGTGGTGACCGGCAGCTACTTCGAGCACGCCAAGGTCTGTATTGACGCCAACAACAACGGCAAGTGCGATTCGGGTGAAACCAGCACCTACACCGATGCCAACGGCGCATACACGCTCGCAGGCTCGGGCGCCGTCACGGTTGAAGTCGGCACCGACGCCTTCCGCAACGACCCGGCGACGGGCGCCCACAATGCCATCACGCAACCGCTGGTGTTCCGCGCACCGGCCGGCGCCGCAGGCGTGATCAGCGCAATCTCGACGGAACTGGCTGCCCTGATGGACAGCAACGGCGGCGACATCAACGCTGCCAAGACGGCTCTGGCCGCACGCCTGGGCGTGACGATCGACAAGCTTCTGGAAGACCACAACAAGGAAAGCGACGCCGCCGCCAAGGCTACGCTGCAGGCTGAAATCGATCAGGCCATCGCGCTGATCGCCGATGCCGTCGCCAACGGCGGCGACATCAACAAGGGTATCCGCGACGGCGTTGCCAAGCGCATGGCGCTGAACAACAACGTGCAGACCATCGTCGTGATCTACGCAGAAAACCGCGGTTTCGACAACCTGTACGGCCTGTTCCCAGGCGCCAACGGCATCCCCGGTGTGAACCAGACCTCCACCGGCTCGTTCGTCGCACAGAAGGACTTCGACGGCTCCGTGCTGCCGAGCCTGCCGCCGACCTGGGGTGGCCTGACCGCCGCCGGCCAGACGGTAACGCTGCCGCAAGCCAGCACCACTGGCTGGGCCAACAAGCCCTTCCAGATCGACAACCCGAACGGCATCAACGGCACGACCACGGTTGTTGGGCAGAACGTCATCACGCGTGATCTGGTGCATCGCTTCTACAACAACCAGATGCAGATCAACGGTGGCAAGAACGACATGTACGCCGCTTACTCCGACGCGGGCGGCCTGTCGTTGGGCTACTACGACGGCAGCAAGATGTCGATGTGGAACATTGCCAAGCAGTACACGCTCGCCGACAACTTCTTCCAGGGCGCCTTCGGCGGCTCGTTCCTGAACCACCAGTACCTGATCTGCGCCTGCGCGCCGATCTACCCGAACGCCAAGAACTCGCCGGCAGCCAACAGCATCTCGCAGGTGACGGTCAACGCCAACGGCGTTCCGGTGCTCAACGCGGGCACGGGCAACCCGAGCTCGGTCCTGACAGGCCCGGCTGTGTACGCCAAGGACAGCACGCTGACGGCCGACGACGGCTCGGGCGTGTTCTACGCGGTCAACACAATGCAGCCGCCGTACCAGCCTTCGGGCAACGGCGTGGCCAGCGGCAACGCTGCCTATGCGGACCCGACCAAGGCATCGACCATGCCGGCGCAATCGCAGCAAACCAACATTGGTGACCTGCTGACTGCCAAGGGCGTGAACTGGGCCTGGTACGCCGGCGCCTGGAACTCGGCCATCGCCGACGCTCCGAACGCCACGCGCAGCGTGATCTACAGCGGCACGATCCAGTTCCAGCCGCACCACCAGCCGTTCAACTACTTCACGCGCTTCGACCCGGCCACCACCACCGGTACCGCCGAGCGTGCAGCCCACCTGAAGGATTACGACGCCGCCTTCCTGCAAGATGCTGCCGCAGGCAAGCTACCGGCCGTGACGTTCTACAAGCCACAGGGCAACCTGAACCAGCACGCCGGTTATGCCAGCGTGGCTGACGGTGACGCCCACATCGCCAACGTGATCGCTCAGCTGCAGAAGAGCCCGCAGTGGAAAAACATGGTGATCGTTGTGACGTATGACGAAAACGGCGGCTTCTACGACCACGCCACGGTGCCGAAGGCTGACCGCTGGGGCCCGGGCACGCGTATCCCGGCGATCATCGTCTCGCCGTTCGCCAAGAAGGGCTTCGTTGACCACACCCAGTACGACACGGCTTCGGTGCTGCGTTTGATCACGCACCGTTTCGCCCTGCCGACGCTGCCGGGCCTGAAGCAGCGCGACGCAGCGCTCGTCTCCAACGGCAACAAGCCGATGGGCGACCTGACCAACGCGCTGGACTTCTCGCAGTCGCAATAACGCCTGCAAGCAGTTCCCATGGGAAAGGCAGCCTCCGGGCTGCCTTTTTCTTTGCCTACTTGCCTTTCCTCTTGCCGGCAGGCTTCTCGCTCACCAGGCTCTCCAGCCGCATCCCCACCTTGATCGTCACCTGCCAGTGGGCGATCTTGCCATCCACGAGGTGGCCGCGCGTCTCAAGCACTTCAAACCAGTCCAGGTACTTCAGCGTCTCGCCGGCCCGGGCGACGGCATTACGGATGGCCGCATCGCTCGACTCCGGCGAAGACCCCACCAGTTCGATCATCTTGTAGGTATGAGAACCCATATCGCCTCCATGTTGGTCTGGGTGTCGTGCAGAAGGTCTCCTGCAGACTGCACGCGGAACGCGCCCACGGCAGAGCGTGCGCCACGTCACTTACCAGAATGGTCGCTACGATCCCACTCTGCTAGCCCATTTTTTACGGACGCATCGAATGCCTGGCGGTTAATTGCGTTCACAAATTTGACAAAGCTTGTCACGCCGACCGACGCAGCGCGTCAAACCCGGCCGAAGCCCCTGCTTGAACTGTCATATTGCGCGGGTACCCTGCGCGGCTTTTGTGTGACATCACGACGTTCCACTGCTGGCACAGAACGTGCCTTTAGTAGATCACCCGTGTCCCCCTAGAGGAGGCGCTATGCGCCACCCCGCCCAACAAGCCCTCGCCCCGCACCCGCTCCCCCGCACGTCTGCATCGTCGGGCACGTCGTCTGATACCTCGCGCCTGCTGGCCGAAACCGTCGCCTTTCATATCGAACGTGGCGGCCGCCGCATCGAGGCCACCTACTCGGCCCGCAACGGCATCGTCACGGTCAAACACCAGGGCAAGTCCTTGTCCACCTATTCGCCGCAGGGCGACTTCAAGGCTGTTGCGCGTCAACTGCTCAGCGTCATGCTGACCATCTGAGCTCACAGCGCAACCAAGTGGCCTTCGGCTTGCGGGCAATGGCCATGGTGAAAGTTCCTGTAATGAATTGCCGGCCGTTTCACCAATCCAGCGCCCGCACAGCCGGTCGCTGGCGGCCGACATCCGCTACGATGGCGGGCATTCCGTTCATCACTTTTGCAGATTGCCGGCTTGCCGGCTGCATTCACCGTGTCTGGCGAAGCCGGTCTTTCCTCGTCTTCCGCGCCTGCGCAAACCCTGTCGCACGCGCCCTTCTCCTACCCCGCCTTCCGGCTGTTCTGGTTCACCAGGCTGTCCACCACCTTCGCCTATCAGATGTTTGGCGTAGCAGTCGGCTGGCAGATCTACGACCTCACGCGCAGCGCCTATGTGCTCGGGCTGGTGGGCCTTGCCCAGTTCCTGCCGTCAGTAATGCTGGTGCTGGCCTCGGGCCATATCGCCGATCGCTACGACCGCCGCCGCGTGGTGCGCGCGTGCCAGGCTATCGAGGCAGTGGTGGCCGTTACGCTGTCCATCATGGCGTTCAATGGGCACGCCGGCGTGCAGCCGATCTTCCTGTGCGTGGTGGTGATTGGCGCAATGCGCGCATTCGAGACACCGACACTGCAGGCGCTGCTGCCATCGCTGGTGCCGCCGCAGGCGTTGCCGCGCGCGGTGGCACTGTCCAGCTCGGCCGGGCAGACCGGGGTCATCCTGGGGCCGGCGCTGGGCGGTTTTCTGTATGTGGCCGGAGCGCCGGTGGTGTATGCCACGGCAGCCGGACTCTTTCTGCTTGCGCACGTACTGCTGGTCTTCGTCCGTATGGAGCGCGTGGTGCAGGTCAGCACGCCGGTGAGCCTGCAATCGTTGTTCGCGGGCATCGCCTTCATCAAGGGGCGGCCTGTGGTGCTGGGCGCCATCTCGCTCGACCTGTTTGCCGTGCTGCTTGGCGGCGCAACGGCACTGCTGCCGATCTACGCGCGCGACATCCTCGGCACGCAGGCGTGGGGGCTGGGGCTGCTGCGTTCTGCGCCGGCGGTGGGCGCGCTCGGGATGGCGCTCTTCCTCGCGCATCGACCACTGGAGCAGCGCGTGGGCAAGATCATGTTCACTGCTGTGGCGGTCTTTGGGCTGGCAACGCTGGTGTTCGGGGTTTCGCGCTGGCTGCCGCTGTCGATGCTGGCGCTGGTGGTGCTGGGCGCCTCGGACATGATCAGCGTGGTGATCCGGACCTCGCTGGTACAGCTCGATACACCCGATGCGATGCGCGGGCGCGTGAGCGCAGTCAACTCGGTCTTTGTCGGCGCATCCAACCAACTGGGCGAGTTCGAATCGGGCATGCTGGCCGGGCTGCTGGGGCCGGTGGCCTCGGTGGTGGTGGGCGCGCTCGGCACGCTGCTGGTGGTGGCGATCTGGATGCGCCTGTTTCCCGACCTCACGAATCGGGACCGCCTGCGCGACCCACATCCGCCACACCCAACACCCCCCTCGTCAGGGGGATAAGGCTGCACACTCGCGCCGCTATTGGCCCGGGCAGGAATCGTGCGCCAAATCGGCCACCCTCTGGCAGGCATGTCAGCGAAACCCCGATGGCATCGGCGGCAGCGAGTTCATATGCTGAGTCACCTTTGGCTGCTCTGTTCCGCTGCGCCGGACCGTGAAGTTCATCCTGCACCCTCCATCCCGCTCCCCAATGGACGCGCGCGCTGCCCGCGCCGGGCATCCTGCGCGCACGGTGCATTCCCCCGCGCCGGCTGAGCGCGTGCCCGATCCCGGGCCATTCAGCGGCAGCGGGCTGAACGTCGCGCCGGCCATTCGCCCGTCCGCCTGGCTGGTGGCGATTGGTGCGGCAGTGGTCGGTACGTTCGGGCGGTTGATGCTGGAATCGGCCGCGGGCATCCGCCTGCCGTTCTATCTGGCGTTTCCGGTGGTAACGATTGCTGCCTGGTACGGCGGTTTCTGGCCAGGCATTGCCGCCATTGTTACGTATGCCCTGTTGTTTGCCGGACTGGTCGAGCTGCAAGCGGTGCCGCCTGCCAACCTCACGCCCGTGCAGTTGACCGTGTTTGCCGCGGGCGCGCTGTTGATCTGCCTGCTGTGCGAGCAGTTACGCCGGGCGCGCGCCGGTGCAGAACGCCGGGCCCGGGCGGAAACACTGCAACGCGTGTCACAACAGCGCCTGCTGGCGGCGCTACAGGCCTCGCCCATCTCGGTCTATGACGTCGACAACACGATGCACTTCACCTGGGTGCACAACCCCGTGTTCGGCTTGCTGCCTGAACAGTTGATGGGGCGCACCGTGCGCGAAGTGTTCGGCCGCCGTGCCGCCGCACGCCTGACGGAAGCGGGCCAACGCGTGATTGCCAGCGGCACGCCCACGCGGGTGGAATTCGCCTTCCGCCGCCGGCATACGCAGCGCGTGGTCTACGACGTGGTGGTCATGCCGCTGCGTGACGACACCGGCGAGATCGTCGGCCTGACCAATGCCGTGATCGACATCAGCGAACGCCGCCAGGCCGAAGCACGTCGCGCGCAGTTGCTTGAGGCCGAATCCCGCGCGCGTGAAGAAGCCGAACGCGCCAGCCGCCTGAAGGACGACTTCCTGGCCACCGTCAGCCACGAACTGCGCACGCCGCTCAACGCCGTGCTGGGCTGGGCTCAGCTGCTGAACATGCGCGCATACGACGAAGCCATGTTCAAGCGCGGCCTGGCAGCCATCGAGCGCAGTGCCCGTACGCAAGTTCACCTGATCGACGATTTGCTCGACATGTCAGCCATCCTCTCCGGCAAAGTGCCGCTGGAGGTCGGGCCGGTGGACTTGGCCGACGTGATGGAGCGCGCCAAGGAAACCATCGAGCCGATGGCGCGCCAGAAGCAGATCAGCATCGACACCGAGTACCTGCCCGTGCCGCTGCTGCAAGGCGATGCGGGGCGCCTGAAGCAGGTGTTCTGGAACCTGCTGGCCAATGCCGTCAAGTTCACGCCCGAGGGTGGGCACGTCCGCCTGGCGGTGTACCCAGCGCCGGAAGGCGTGGTGGCCACGGTGCGCGATACCGGCATCGGCATTGAGCCGGCCTTCCTGCCGCATATCTTCGACCGATTCCAGCAGGCAGACCTGTCCAACACCCGGCGCCACGGCGGCCTCGGGCTGGGGCTGTCGATCGCCAAGCAACTGGTCGAGCTGCATCACGGGCGCATCACCGCGGCCAGCAGCGGGGCCAATCACGGCACCACGATGGCCGTCACGCTGCCGCTGCACGCCACGCAACCGGATGAGCAAGCGGACCGCGTGCCCGGTTTCGTTTCAGGCACGTCGGCTCCCGCGCTGGACGGCATGCGCGTGCTGGCCGTGGACGACAACCCGGAATCGCTCGGCGTGATTGCGCTGATGCTTGAGCGCTATGGCGCCGAGGTCGTCACCGTATCCAACGGACCCGCCGCACTCGATGCGCTGGCGCAAGCCACCGCAGACTACCCGTTCGATGCACTGGTCAGCGACCTGGCCATGCCCGGCATGGATGGCATGCAGCTTGTGCGTGCCGTGCGCGCGAGTGGCATGATCGACCTGCCCGCCATTGCCGTCACCGCCTTTGCCGACCCGATCCGGCTGAAGGCGGCCAAGGAGGCCGGCTACCAATCCGTCATCACCAAACCGATCTTCCCCGGTGAGCTGGGCCACGTGCTGGCCGCCAACGTGCGCCGCAAGATGGGGCCGGCGACGTTGACTTGATCGGTTGGCCTGACCTGCGCGCAGCCATGCCTTGACGGAATGGTTGACCCAACAAAAGTCATTGGCGTGCGTGTGAACGCATCCGCATACTGGGCGTCTGTGCCGATCGGTGGGCATCTCTCCCCTAGCAGTTCCCAGCATCCTGCTCTACCGATCGGCCAGCTTGCCCTTCCTATCAGTCGCGATTCGTCAGTCGCGCGGCTGCCTGCCGTACCCATAAGAACGCCTGAATCCTGCTGCCCATCTCGGGTTGCATCGGCATTCCAGGCTCAGAGAGGAGACTGCATCGCCATGCCCATCCGTTCCCTTCCCGTTGTGTTGTCCGCCATTGCGCTCGGCATCTCTGCGCAGGCCGTTGCCAAAGATGCGCCGACAGCCATCAATTCGGCCGCCACGCAGACGATCACCGTGCCCGGCCTGTCCAAACCCGCCGACATCCTGATCGACCGCTGGGGCGTGCCGCACATCTACGCCAAGAGCGAAGACGACGGCTTCTTCGCGCAGGGCTTCAATGCCGCGCGTGACCGCCTGTTCCAGATCGACCTGTGGCGCCGCCGCGGCTTGGGGCAACTCTCCGAAGTGTTCGGCCCCGCCTATGTGGAACAGGATCGCGCCACGCGGCTGTTCCTCTACCGAGGTGACATGCAGGTCGAGTGGAAGCACTACAGCCCCGATGCGCAGCGCATTGCTACGCGCTTCGTCGCCGGCATCAACGCGTATGTCGATTGGCTGGCCAAGCACCCGGAACAGATGCCGTTCGAGTTCCGCAAGCTGAACTACACGCCTGCACACTGGGCACCAGAAGACGTTGTGCGCATCCGCAGCCACGGCCTCACGCGCAACCTGCAATCGGAAGTGGCACGCGCCAACGTCGCCTGCAAGACCAGCCTGGCCGACGACACCATCCGCTTCGGCCTGCAGCCCGACTGGCAAACCCAGTTGCCCGAAGGCCTGGACCCATGCCTGCCGAAGGATCTGCTCAAGGTCTTCACGCTCGCCACGCAAGGCGTGAAACTCACACCGGAATCGCTGAAGGGCGTCGACATCGACAGCACGCGCGTCGCCGCTGCCACCAATCTCGAAGAGACCATGGAGGGCAGCAACAACTGGGTAATCGCACCGGGCAAGTCCACCACCGGCCGCGCCGTGATGGCCAACGACCCACACCGCGCGTATTCCGCACCGAGCCTGCGCTACATCGCCCACGTCAGCACGCCCACGCTCGACATCATCGGCGCGGGCGAGCCGTCGCTGCCGGCCGTGTCGATCGGTCACAACGGGCACGTCGCCTTTGGCCTGACCATATTCAACATCGATCAGGAAGATCTCTACGTCTATGAGCTGAACCCGGCCAACAACAGCGAATACCGCTACAAGGACAGTTGGGAGCCCTTCACGGTGCTGCATGAAACCGTGAAGGTGCGCGGCGGCGAGGCTCGCCCCGCCGATCTGACGTTTACGCGCCACGGCCCCGTCATCTATATCGATGCGGAGAAGCACCGCGCGTATGCCGTGCGCTCGGCGTGGTTGTCGCCAGGGATGTCACCGTACTTCGGTTCAGTCGGTTACATGCGCGCGCGCACGTTCGCACAGTTCAAGCAATCGATGATGAACTGGGGCGCCCCCACCGAGAACCAGGTCTATGCCGATACCAAGGGCAACATCGGCTGGGTGCCAGGTGGACTCGCCCCGATCCGCCCGAACTGGGACGGGCTGCTGCCCGTGCCGGGTGACGGCCGCTACGAGTGGGCCGGTTTCTGGCGCGGCGACCAACTGCCCAGCACCTACAACCCGAAGTCAGGCTACTTCACCTCGTCCAACGAGATGAACCTGCCGGCGGACTATCCGTACCGCGAGCGCAAGCTGGGTTTCGAATGGACCAACGGCTCGCGCCACGCGCGCATTGACGAAGTGCTGGCCAAGCTCGACAAGGTGTCGCTCGAAGACTCGATGCGGCTGCAGAACGATATGGTGTCGATTCCCGCGCGCAGGCTGATGGCGCTGCTTAGCTCCCTGTCGTCCAGCGATGCAGACACGCAAGCCGCGCTCAACCTCTTCAAGGGCTGGAACGCGACCATGCTGGCAGATTCTCCGCAGGCCGCACTGCATGAGGTCTGGTTCACGCATCACCTGGGCCGCGCATTCAAGAACGCGGTGCTCCCCAAGGCAAGCGCCGATGCCATGGGCGCGCCCGACACTGCGGTCATGCTCGACACGCTGGAACACCCGCAAGGCAGCGAACGCAAGTTCGGCGAAGACCCACAACAGGCCGCCGCCAAGCGCGACGCCGTGCTGCTCGCCAGCCTGAAGGACGCATGGGCCGACATGGTCAAGCGCCAGGGCGCGAACCCGCAAGCCTGGAACTGGGGCATGCTGCATCACAACCTGAACGCCCACCCGTTTGCCGCGATCGTCGACGAGGCCACGCGCGCCAAGCTCAACGTCGGCCCGACACCGGAAGGCGGCAGCCCCTACACACCCAACCAGTCGACGTACCGCGCGAGCGATTTCCTGCAGACCAACGGCCCGTCGTTCCGCACGGTGGTGGATGTCGGCAACTGGGACAACTCCCGCGCCGTCAACCTGCCCGGCCAGTCCGGCAACCCCGACAGCCCGCACTACCGCGACCTCGCACCGCTGTGGCTCAAGGGCGAGTACTTCCCGCTGCTGTATTCGCGCAAGGCGGTGGAGGCTGCCACGGAGTCGCGCGTGCATCTGGTGCCGGCAAAGTAAGTAGCAGGTCCCAAAAGGAAACGCCACAGCAGAACAGCGCGGTGGCGTTTTTCTTTAGCCGGTCACCGGCGCCAACGTAGGTCGCCAGACGGTTTGGCCGTACCCTGCCCTATGCGGCGCCTTGAATTTCTGTTGCAAGGAGGAAAAAGGAAGGGGAACTGTTTGAGCGAAGCGAGTTTTCCCCTTCCCCTCCTTGCGACAGAAATTCAAGGAGGGGGTCGCCGCATCGGGCGCGCCTTTCTTTGCTTACTTTCTTTGGCAAGACAAAGAAAGTGAGTCGGCCCCGGCAGGGGACGAAACACAGGGCACACCACCAACATCCCGCCTAAGCGATCTGCGTCGAAGCCAATGCCGCACGCACAACCTCAGCCCGCGGGATCGGCGCAACAGCGCTATAGCCGGTCGTCGAAATCGCAGCAGCAACGTTGGCATAGCGCGCCGCCTCAATCGGCGAATCCCCCGCCACAATGCGCGCAACAAACGACCCACCAAAGCAATCCCCCGCTCCAGTCGCATCAATCGCATCGACCGTATGACGCGGCACCAGCGTGCGCGACTCCGGCGTGGCCACGTAGCAGCCTTCCGCGCCCATCTTGAGTGCCACCAGCTTGATGCCCCAGCCGAGCAGCGTATCGACAATGCCGTCGCGATCGTGGCAGTCGAGCAGCACGGTCACGTCATCCCAGCTCGGCAGGCACAGGTCGCACGTGCGCATGGCCTCACGCATCACCGCACGGGCGCGGGCCAGCGGCCACAGGCGCAAGCGCAGATTGGTATCGAACGACACCAGCACGCCTGACGCCTGCGCATGCGCCATCGCCGCCAGGCCGGCATCGCACGCCGTATCGCTGATGGCGAGGCTGATACCCGACAGGTGGAACGCCTTGGCCGCCGCAATCGCCTGCAACGGCAGTTGCGCGGTCTGGAAACGGCTGGCCGCGGAACCCGCGCGCAGGTAATCGAAGTGATGACCACGCGCGTCATGCGAAACGAAGTACAGGCCCGTCGGCGCCTGCGCATCGGTATGCACGTAGGTGTGATCGACGCCCTCCGCTTGCCACAGCGCACGCAGCGCCTGACCAAAGCGGTCACCACCCACCGCGCTGATGTAGCCGGTGCGTGCGCCCTGCCGCGCCGCGGCAATGCAGAAGTTGGACGTATCGCCGCCGAAACCGAAGTTCCACGACGTGCTGCCGGAATCCGCCTGGTTGAACTCGATCAGCGCTTCGCCATAGGCGAGGATGTCTGCCATGCGCGCCCCGCTCAGAAGTACGTCTGCACCACGTCGACGACGTTGTACGTATCGTCGATAACCGGGATCTGGCGCCACTTGTCGAACGTCAGGCACGGGTGCGAGATGTCGAAGGCAATCATGTCGCCGACCTTGATGTCGTCGCCGGGGGCGATCTTCAGGTAGGCGTGCTGATCCATCATGCCGGTTACTTCCCAATGCGCAGGCGTGGCCGACGGCGTCTTGTCACCCGGGCGGAAATGCAGCACTGGCAACGGCAGGCCGGCATCGAAGGCCGCATCGCGCTTGCCCAGCGCCACGATGGCGCGCTCGCCTTCGGGTACCGATTGCACATAGGCCCACAGTTGCAGCGCGGGCAGCAGGCTGGAGCGCATCTTGTGCGCGATCGGGTTGTTGGCGTCGATACGCGCCTGCGCGGCTTTATAGATACCGACGTCGTGCGTCAGGTAGCAGCCGGGGCGCAGCACCACGTCCAGCGGCTGGCCGATATCGGTCTTGGCAAATTCTTCAGCCACTACGTCGTACCAGGCCGAGCCAGCACCGGTCAGCACAGCCGGCGTGCGTTGCAGGCGGCCGGCCCTCGCGAGATCGCCAATGGTCTTCACGGCGCGCTGCAGGAAGGCACGGATGTCGGCTTCTTCCTTGATCACGCCTTCATAGACTTCCACGCCTGCCAGCTTGACGGCGCCATTGGCACGCGTGAGCGCATCCAGCACCGAGTGCAGTTGCGCCTCATCACGCACACCAGTGCGGCCGCCCTGCACACCCAACTCGATCAACACCTGGATCGGGCGACCCGCCTTGCCGAAGAAGGCCGCAAGTTGATCCACCTGATCCGCCGCATCCACCAGACAGAAGAATTCGAACGACGGATCGGCCAGCAGCTCAGCCAGGATGGCCATGTTGCGCTTGCCGACCAGCTGGTTGGCCATCAGCACGCGGCGCACGCCGTGCGCGTAGGCAACGCGCGTCTGGTGCGCGGTTGCCAGGGTGATACCCCATGCACCGCCCGCCAACTGACGCTGGAACAGACGCGGGGCCATCGTCGTCTTGCCATGCGGCGCCAGCTTGACGCCGTATTCACCCACAAAACGCTGCATCCAAGCCAGGTTGTGCTCCAGGCGCGACTGCGAGAGCACCGCCACCGGCAAGTTCAAGTCTTCGTTCAATACGTTCCAGCGCTGGGCAGCGATCTGCTCCGGCGCACAAGCGGCTTCCAACGCACCCAAGCCCTTGTCGAGCGGGTTGACGACGGCGCTGGTGTCTCCTTGATACTTTGTATCACTCATAGAAATCGACTCGCGTTCCTTTGGGGGTAAACATCGGGTTGACACAATGATAGCGGCGAAACTATTCTCCGGGCCGGCCTGTTACAAAGTACCAAAACACTCCGACAGCAGCTATCCGGACAACTACCGGGAGCCCAGCATGCTTGAACCAATGCGCGAACCGATGGACATCGTCACCCGAATCTCTCAGCGAGCCGCCGAGTTGCGCCCTGCTGAGCAGAAGGTCGCGCAGACGGTGCTGGGTGACATTGCCGAAGCGGCTGCCGGCAGCATCCAGACGCTGGCAGAACGCGCCGGCGTAAGCGAAGCCAGCGTCACCCGCTTCGCCAAAGCGATGGGTTGCCGCGACGTGCGCGAACTCAAACTCAAGCTAGCGCAGGCAGCCGCAGTCGGCCAGCGCTTTCTGGATGGCGGCGCCGATCGCCCACCCTCCAGCGCCGACGGCATCCTCGCCGACATCACAAACGTGCTGGAAGCCAACCGCGCCCTGGTACGGCCCGAGGCGTTCCGCAACGCTGCCGAGGCCTTGGCGAAAGCGCGCATGGTTGCCGTGTTCGGCATGGGCGGCGGCTCGACCACCATGGCCGACGAGATGCGCTACCGCCTCGCCCGCCTGGGACGGCCAGTCTCCACCTATCATGATTCGATGCTGCAGCGGATGGTTGCGGCCACGCTCAGTCCGGACGACGTCGTGGTCGTGTTCTCCGTGACCGGCCACGTGCCGGAGGTGATCGACAGCGTGACCATCGCGCGCGAATACGGCGCCAAGATCGTTGCCATTACGGCGATCGGTTCGCCGGTGGCGGCGCTGGCCGATGTCTTGCTGCCGATCCAGGCCATGGAAACCGATTTCATCTTCAAGCCGTCGTCATCGCGCTACGCCATGATGATGATGATCGACCTGCTGGCGACCGAGGTCGCACTGCAGCAGGCCGATCGCAGCAAGGAGCTCTTACGGCGCATCAAGTACGTGCTCGATGCGCATCGCGGCGGCGGCAATCGCCAGCCGCTCGGAGATTGAGCCAGAGCCGCACATGGAGCAGTACATGGAACAATACGACAGCGTCATCCGCCAGGTCCGCATCGTCGACGGCAGCGGCCACGAGCCCGAGGCCACGCTGTTTGACGTGGCCATCACCGATGGGCGCATCGCCGCCATCGCCACGTCGGATTCCACCGCGTGGCTGGGCGACGAGGAAATCGCCGGCGAGGGCCGCGTGCTCGCCCCCGGCTTCATCGACGTGCACACGCACGACGACACCAACGTCATCCGCACGCCCGACATGCTGTGCAAGGTGTCGCAGGGCATCACCACGGTCATCGTCGGCAACTGCGGGATCAGCGCGTCGCCGGCCACGCTCAAGGGTGAGCCGCCGGACCCGATGAACCTGCTCGGGCCCGCCAATGCGTTTACATATCCGACCTTTGCCTCCTACGTGGAAGCCGTGGAACGCGCGCAGCCGGCCGTCAACGTGGCCGCGCTGATCGGCCATACGGCGCTGCGCAACAACCACCTGGACCGCTTGGACCGCCCCGCCACCGCCGATGAAGTCGAAGGTATGCGCGCGCAACTGCGCGAGGCGCTCGACCACGGTGCGCTGGGCCTGTCCACGGGCCTGGCCTACGCCAACGCCTTCGCCTCGACCACCGAAGAGGTGATGGGCCTGGCCGAGCCGCTGGCCGAAGCCGGCGCCATCTACACCACGCATCTGCGCACCGAATTCGCTGCGATTCTCGATGCGATGGATGAGGCTTACCGCGTGGGCAAACATGCGCGCGTGCCCATCGTGATCTCCCACCTGAAATGCGCAGGCGCCGCCAACTGGGGCCGCGCGGGCGAAGTGCTGGAGTCGATCGAAGGTGCCCAGCGCTATCAGCCAGTGGGCTGCGACTGCTATCCGTACACCGCCAGCTCGTCCACGCTGGACTTGAAGCAGGTGACGGACGAATTCGACATTTTCATCACGTGGTCGGAGCCTGAGCCGGGCATGGCTGGGCAGACGCTCAAGGAAATCGCCGCCGCGTGGGGCACCGACCTGATGGACGCCGCGCGCCGCCTGCAGCCGGCCGGCGCGGTGTACCACAACATGTCTGCGCAGGATCTGGACCGCATCATCACGCACCCCGCCACGGTGATCGGCTCGGACGGCCTGCCGAACGACCCGAAACCGCATCCGCGCCTGTGGGGCGCCTTCCCGCGCGTGCTTGGCTACTACAGCCGGGAACGCAAGCTGCTGTCGCTCTCCGCTGCCATCCGCAAGATGACGGGCCAGTCCGCCGAGCGCTTTGGCTTGACTGAGCGCGGCCTGGTGCGTGAAGGCTACTGGGCCGACCTCGTGCTGTTCGACCCGGAAACGGTGCGCGATGTCGCCACCTTTACCGATCCGCAGCAACCGGCGGCCGGTATTGCCGCCGTGTGGGTCAATGGCCACTTGTCGTACCACGAAGGTACCGTGCAACCGAATCGCGCCGGGCGCTTCCTCAAGCGCGGGCCGCGTGCACAGGCAGCCGCCGCCGCTGAACTTCACTGAATCTCTGTATCTGTTTGAAAGAAAGGAACGTAGCGATGACGATTACCCGAATTGGCGTTGAAGGCGGCACCGGCACCGGTGGCCAGCACCTCCCGTTTGCCCGCGCGGCCGGCGCAGACGGCTGGCTGTTCGTCTCGGGCCAGACGCCCATGGTGAATGGCGAGGTCGTCGGCAACGGCATCGTCGAGCAATCGCACCAGACCATCAAGAACGTGCTGGCCATCCTGGCCGAAGCCGGCTACGGCCCCGAGCACGTCGTGCGCTGCGGCGTGTGGCTGGATGATCCGCGCGATTTCCAGTCGTTCAACAAGGTGTTCAAGGAGTACTTCGGCGCCAACCCGCCCGCTCGGGCGTGCGTGGTGTCGAGCATGGTGATCGACTGCAAGGTCGAAGTCGATTGCGTGGCGTACAAGAAGCCGTAACTCGCATTTCAAAAGAGGCGCCCTGCACGACGGGGCGCCTCAACAACAAGAGCCGTGAATATCCCTGAGGAGGAAACCCGATGGTCCCGATGCAAGGCAACTCGCTATTGCTAACCGCCGCGTTGGCGGTGGTCGCGCTGATCTACCTGATCGCCGTCCAGAAACTAAACCCGTTCGTTACGCTGATCGTCGTCTCGCTTGCACTGGGCGTGGTGGTCGGCATGCCGATGGGCGGTATCGTCAAGGCGTTCGAAACCGGCGTGGGCAACACGCTTGGCCACATTGCGCTGGTGGTGGGCCTAGGGACCATGCTCGGCAAGATGATGGCGGAATCCGGTGGCGCCGAGCGCATCGCCAAAACGCTCATCAGCGCCTTTGGCGAGAAGAACGCGCACTGGGCGATGATGGTGGTGGCCTTCATCATCGGCTTGCCGGTGTTCTTTGAAGTCGGTTTCGTGCTGCTGATTCCGATTGCCTTCAACGTGGCCAAGCGCACTGGCACGCCGATCCTGATGGTTGGCCTGCCGATGGTGGCGGGCCTGTCGGTGGTGCACGGCCTGATCCCACCGCACCCCGCCGCGCTGCTGGCCGTGACGGCCTACCAGGCGGACATCGGCAAGACCATCCTGTACGCGCTGATCGTTGGCCTGCCGACCGCCATCCTGGCTGGTCCGCTGTGGGCCATGCTGGTGTCGCGCTACGTCAAGCCGAACGAAGACAACCCGCTGGCCGCACAATTTGTGGAAGCTGACCAGAAGCGCGAACTGCCGGGCTTCGGCATCACGCTGTTCACGATCCTGCTGCCGGTGGTGCTGATGCTGATCGGCAGCTGGGCGGACCTGTTCACCACGCCCAAGTCGCTGGCCAATGACATCCTCAAGCTGGCCGGCAACTCGGTCATGGCGCTGCTGATCGCCGCGCTGGTGAGCTTCTACACCTTCGGCAAGGCACGCGGCTTCAATCGCGAGACCATCCTCAAGTTCACCAACGAGTGCCTGGCACCGATCGCCACCATCACGCTGGTGGTGGGCGCAGGCGGCGGCTTCGGCCAGATCCTGCGCGACTCCGGCGTGTCGAAGGCCATCGTGGGTGTGGCCACGGATGCGCACCTGTCGCCGCTGCTGCTGGGCTGGGTGGTGGCCGTGATGATCCGTATCGCCACCGGCTCGGCCACCGTGGCCATGACCACCGCCTGCGGCATCGTCGCCCCCATCGCTGCTGCGTCGGGTGCCGCTGTCCGTCCGGAGCTGATGGTGCTGGCCACCGGCGCGGGTTCTCTGATCCTGTCGCACGTGAATGACGGCGGCTTCTGGCTGGTAAAGGAGTATTTCAACCTGACCGTGCCGGAAACCTTCAAGACGTGGACGGTGCTGGAAACCATCATCTCGATCGTGGCGCTGCTGCTCACGCTGGCGCTCTCGACTGTCGTCTAAGCTGTTCTGTTGATGTGAAGTTGATCTAGGAGAACGTTGTGGGTATCGATTCCGTCGTCCTGGCCGGCCCGGTCATTCCGGTGCTGCAGTTCCAATCTGTCGATGAAGGCGTCAAGGTGTGCCGCGCGCTGTATGAGGGCGGTATCCGCACGTTCGAGATCACGATGCGCACGCCGGTGGCGCTGGATGTGATCAGCGCAGTTGCCAAGGACCTGGGCAGCGACGCCATCGTTGGTGCCGGCACGCTCACGCGGCCGGAGCACTTTGCGCAGGCAAAAGAAGCCGGTGCGGTGTTTGCCGTATCGCCGGGTATCACGGCTGCGCTGGCACTGGCGCAGGCCGATGTCGGCCTCGATTGGCTGCCGGGCATCGCCACGCCTTCCGAGTTGATCACGGCCTTGGAGTTTGGCCTGACCACACTGAAGTTCTTCCCGGCGGAAGCGGCGGGCGGCATCCCGATGCTCAAGTCGATCCACGGCCCGTTTGGCGATGTGCGCTTCTGCCCGACCGGCGGCATCACGCCCAAGAGCGCGCCCGATTACCTCGCGCTGCCCAACGTGGTGTGCGTGGGCGGCTCGTGGATGGTGCCCAAGGACAAGGTTGCTGCCGGCGATTGGGCTGGCATCACGGCGCTCGCCAAGGAAGCGGCCGCGCTCAAGCGGTAAATCGACTTCACCTCTCTCGCGCGGCCGGCTTTTGCGTCAGACAAAGCTGACCGCGCGCTCCATCTGCTCCCGATACTGGACGATGTCTTCGATGGTCAGCACCGGCAGATTGTGCTGATCGGCAAAGCGCACCGCGTCGTCACGGCGCGCCATGGTGCCGTCGGGCAGCATCAGTTCGCATAGCACTGCAGCGGGCGGCAAGCCTGCCAAACGTGCAAGGTCGACCGAGCCTTCGGTATGACCGCGCCGTGTGAGTACCCCACCCTCCTTCGCCACCAGCGGGAACACGTGCCCAGGGCTGACGACCGATTGCGTATCGGCATCTTCCGCAATGGCTGCACGGATGGTGGTGATGCGATCGGCCGCCGACACGCCGGTGCTCACGCCCGTGCGCGCCTCGATCGATACGGTGAAGGCCGTGCCGTACTGGCTGCGGTTGTCTTCCACCATCGGGCGCAGACCGAGCGATGCGCTCTTCTCCGCCGTCAGGCACAGGCAGACGATGCCGCTGCATTCGCGGATCAGCATCGCCATGCTGGCCTGCGTGAGCTTGTCGGCGGCGACGATGAGGTCGGCCTCGTTTTCGCGGTCGGCGTCGTCGAGCACGACAACGGGCACGCCAAGGCGCACCGCATCGAGCGCGGCAGCCATGCGCGCAGGCATGTCGGCCGGATCGAAACGGGCGTCGATGGCGTCGAGCATCACATTGCCGGTGGGCAATGCGGGCGGGTGAACTACAGGGGATTGCGGAGTGGACAACATGGAAACGCTCCTCGCTGAGATTGGCGACAAGACGTTCCAGGGCAAGCAGACAAACACGTCCGCACAGCGGCACACCCGGCAAAGGCCAAGCGCGCCCCAGTAGCGGGAGCGTGTTGTTCCGCACATCTTCTTCCATCCGGACTCTGACCGTCGGCCCCGGCATCTCACCGGATCTGCTGACCCTTGCATGCAGGCGCATGCGAGGCGCTCGCGGGCTCACGGGCGCAAACACATTGCCCGCATACCGCCGGTGGGGAATTCCACCCCGCCCTGAAGACGTACTGCACCGGCAGGATTGCCGGCAGACGTCATGCTACCGCAACAAGTTGCAATAGTTCGACCCTACTGGCGGGTCGGGAAAAGCAATGCGCCATTCACTTCGCCCGCGCCAACATGGCATGCAGCAGCACATCGGCGCCGCGCGTGACGTCTTCGGGCAACGCGTCTTCGGCTTCGTTGTGGCTCAGGCCGTTGACGCACGGGATGAAGATCATCGCCGTCGGGCAGTGCTTGGCGATGTGGATGGCATCGTGCCCCGCTCCGCTCACGATGCGCTGGTGCGGGTAGTCGAGCGCCTCCACCGCATCGGCCACCGCCTTCACGCAAGCGGCATCGAACGGTGTGGCCGGGCTCACCCAGTGCTGGTCGATCTGCACGGTCAGGCCGCGGCGCTCGGCAATCTCAGCAAAGCGCTCGCGCAGCGTGGCTTCCATCTCGGCGATACGGGTGTCTTCGTGGTGGCGCAGGTCCACGGTGAAGGTCAGGTCTGCAGCAATGGTGTTGCGCGAGGCGTTGCGGATGCCGATCTCACCAACCGTGACCAGGCCGCGTGGCGCAAAGTCATCGACCAACGCTTCCAGCGAAACCGCCATCTCCGCTGCTGCGAACAGCGCGTCGCGACGGAAGCGCATTGGCGTGGTGCCAGCGTGCGCGGCTTGCCCCTGTACGCGCACGTCAAGCCAGCGAATGGCCTGCCCGCCCGTGACGACGCCGATCGGCACGCCGTTCTCTTCCAGGATCGGGCCCTGCTCGATATGCGCCTCGAAGTACGCGTCGAATGGCGTGCCGGGGATGGCACGTTCGCCTGCGTAACCGGTGGCCGCCAAAGCATCGGCAACCGAGACACCCTGCGCATCGCGCGAAGTCAGCGCCTGGTCGAGCGGCATCACGCCGGCAAACGCGGCGGAGCCCAGCATGGCCGGCGTAAAACGCGCACCCTCCTCGTTAGTCCACACGACAATCTCGATGGGCTTGTCGGTCTCGACACGCGCGTCGTTGAGCGTGCGGACAACCTCCAGTGCAGCCAACACGCCGTACACACCGTCAAAGCGACCGCCTTCCGGCTGCGTATCAAGGTGGCTGCCGCTGGCCACCGGGCGCGCATTGACCGACTTGCCCGCACGGCGCGCGAACAGGTTTCCGACACGATCGGTGCTGAGCGTCATGCCGGCCTCTTCGCACCAGCGTGCAAACAATGCACGGCCCGCCGCGTCTTCCTCCGTGAGCGCCAGACGCCGCACGCCGCCCTTGGGTGTGCCGCCCACTGCTGCCATTTCCATCAGGCTCGACCACAGTCGTGCCCCGTTAACCTTCAACATGTCTCCATTCCTATGCATGCACGCCGACCGGCTCGGCGCTTCTAAGCGTCTTTATCTGGCAGCGGGAGAAGACGCGTCAAATTGCGAATGTTTATCCGGCATATAAATCAGGCAAATACCATTGGCGCGAAGCATGCGTGAGGCCATGGGCCTGCCAAGCGCTCGCACCGCGATGGCGCAATCACAGCGGCCAGCGCCCAACTCAAGGGCATAAGCGCGGCTAATATGGGGAATCAAAAATGCGAATTTGCCGGCATCTGCATTGATGCGCATAAATGGCGGCGTCGGCTGACGACCGACACCCCGCCTCCACGGCACAGACCGGCGCACGAACGCCGGCAGCGTGGCAGCGGGCACGCCCAATAAAGGAGGACGCCCCATGTCACAGTCATCGCAGTCACCCACCGTGACGCACCAGCCAGTACGCGCGGCCACTGCCGCTTTCATCGGCACCGCCGTCGAGTTCTACGACTACTACACCTACGCCACGGCCGCCGCGCTCGTGCTGGGCGAGGTGTTCTTCCCGAGCAGCAACCACTTCCTGAGCACGATGGCGTCGTTCGCGACGTTCTTTGTGGGCTTCATTGCGCGGCCGTTGTCGGGCGCCGTGTTCGGCCATCTGGGTGACCGCATCGGCCGCAAGAAGATGCTGCTGGTGACGATGTTCCTGATGGGCATTGCCACCACGGGCATCGGCCTGCTGCCGGGCTACGCGACCATCGGCGTCTGGGCACCGATCCTGCTGGTGCTGCTGCGCGTGCTGCAGGGCATTGCGGTGGGCGGTGAATGGGGCGGCGCGGTGCTGATGGCGAGTGAGCATGCGCCCAAGGCCAAGCGCGTGTTCTTCGCCTCGTTCCCGCAGATGGGCAGCCCGGTGGGGTTGATCCTGTCGTTGTTGTCGTTCCGACTGGTGTCGTCGCTCGACCATGAGAGCTTCATCACCTGGGGCTGGCGCCTGCCCTTCCTGGCGAGCTTCGTGCTGCTGCTCGTGGGCGTGGCGATCCGCATGGGTGTGAAGGAATCGCCCGAGTTCGAGCGCATGAAGCAGAACAATGAGGTGCTCAAAAACCCCGTGGGCGAGGTGCTGCGCACGGCGTGGCGCCCCATCGTGCTGGCTGCCATGGCCACCACCATCGGCTCGGCAGGCTTCTTCTTCACCAACACCTTCATGATCTCGTACGTGACCACGTACCTGGGCATGTCGAAGGCGTTGATTCTCGATTGCCTGTTCGTCGTGACGATCCTGCAATTGCTGTCGCAGCCGGTGTCGGCACTGCTGGCGCAACGTTACGGCGACACACGCTTCCTGACGTGGGCTGCATTCATCTCGATGCTCACGCCATATCCGATGTTCCTGCTGGTGAGCACGCAAAACCCGGTAGCGATGGTGGCGGGCATCACGCTGGCGGTGGTCACGCTCTCCGCCGTGTACGCCGTCATCGCGGGCTTCATGACGCCGGCCTTCCCAACCCGCGTGCGCTACTCCGGCATCTCGATCGCCTATCAGGTCTGCACCATGATTGCCGGCGGCACCACGCCGCTGATCGGCACGATGCTGGCCGAGCGCTACAAGGGCGAATGGCTGCCGCTGGCGCTGTTCTTTACCGTGCTCTCCGCCATCTCGTTGATCGGCATCATCGGCCTGGGCCGCTATCGCGACGGCAAGCAGCCTGAAGAGGCGGCGGCGCTCGCCACGAACTGATGTCCACCTCCATACGTATTCCCATGGAAGCCCAACACGTTTCGCTGCACACGCGCCGCCCGGCGGCGTTCTCTGAAATCGAATGGCAGGTCCGCACCGATCTGGCCGCGCTGTATCGCCTGATCGACCATTTCCGCATGACGGACATGATCGACACGCACATCACCGCACGCCTGCCCGACGAGAACGGCCGCCCGACCTTCCTCATCAACCGCTACGGCGTGCTGTTCGGAGAGATGCGCGCATCGGACCTGGTGAAGATCGATCTGGACGGCAACGTCATCGACGAACGCGCGGGTGCCGACCCAGAGCACTACGCCGTCAACGCAGCCGGTTTCACGATCCACTCGGCCATCCATGCTGCGCGCGACGATCTGCACTTCGTGGTGCACACGCATACGGCGGCTGGCATTGCGGTCTCCGCGCAAGAGCATGGCCTGCTACCGATCAGTCAACACGCGCTGAAGTTCTACGGCAAGCTGGCGTATCACGACTACGAAGGCATCGCGCTGGACCTGGGCGAGCGTGAACGCCTTGTGCACGACTTCGGCCAGCACAAGGCGATGATCCTGCGCAACCATGGCCTGCTGGCGGGCGGTACAACGGCCGCCGACGCCTTCCACGAAATCTACTTTCTCGAGCGCGCTTGCCAGGCGCAGGTTCAGGCGCTGGCCGGCGGCACACCGCTGCGCTTTCCGCCCGAGGAAGTGCGCCAACGCACCGCTGCGCAGTTCAATCGAGAGGAATCGCCCGTCATCGCACGCCGTGCATGGCTTGCGGCGCTGCGCCTGATCGACACCTCCAGCTCAGACTATCGGAGCTGATGCGCATGACCACCCTAGCCCTCATCAGCCGCGACTACGACATGTCGCACTTGGTGCCGTCCATCCTGCGCGCGGCACCCGAGCTGGACGTGCACATCTACGGCGAACCGGCCGCTCAGGACGCGGAAATTGCCGTGTGCTGGAACCCGCCGGAAGGCGCCATCGCTGCCATGCCGCGCGTGCGCCTCGTGCACAGCATCGCCGCTGGCGTCGACAACATCCTGGTCGACCCGACGCTGCCCGCCGTGCCGCTGTGCCGCGTGGTCGACCCACAGCACGCGCGCGGCATGGCGGAGTTCGTCACCTGGGGCGTGCTGCATTTCCACCGGCAGTTGGATCGCGTGCTCGCCAACCAGCGCAGCGCAACGTGGTTCCGGCCGGAACAACGATACCCGTCGACCTGCACCGTTGGTGTGATGGGGTTGGGAGAGATCGGCTCGCACGTGGCAGGAGAACTGCATCGCCTCGGCTTCAACGTGCGAGGCTGGGCGCGGCAATCGCGTGATCTGCCTGGCATTGGCGTGTATTGCGGCGAAGCGGGTCTGCCGATGTTCCTGGAAGGGACCGACATCCTGATCTGCCTGTTGCCGCTCACCGATACCACGCGCGGCCTGCTGAATGGCAACACCTTCGCGCGGCTCAAGCCGGGCGCCAAGTTGATCCACGTTGGACGCGGCGAGCATCTTGTCGCTGCGGACTTGCTGGAAGCGCTGCAAAGCGGCCATCTCGGCGGCGCCATCGTCGATGTATTCCCGAACGAGCCACTGCCGGCCGATGACCCGCTCTGGCGTGCACCTAACCTGATCGTCACGCCGCACATGGCCTCAGTCGCCAGCTCCGACACCATCGGCCTGCAGATCGCGCAGAACGTGCGGCGCCTGCTCAACGGCGAGGCGCTCGCCAACGTCGTCGACGTGTCCCGCGGCTACTGACCGCTTGCCGCTTCCGGATAGCGCGCATCGATAAAGTGGTGCAGCGCTTCCAGGAACGCCGCTTCCGCCGCACTGAACTTGCGATCGGCCATCCACAGCAGGTGCATGTCGACATCAGCCACACCGCCTTCGGGCGGCAAGCGCTGCAGGCGGCCTTGATCCACATCGTCCTGCGCCACGTGTTCGGGCAGGCAGCCGATGCCGAAGCCTGCCACGATCAGCCGCCGCACTTCCCACATGCTCGATGATGAGCCGACCACCGGGCCAGTCAGCCCCATTTCATCGCGGAAGAACGTGAGCATGGAGAGCGGATCGCCGATCTTGTCACCGGTGAACGAGACGAACTTCTCGCCCGCTAGGTCGGCAATCTGCACATCGGCCTTGCCGAACAGCGGGTGGTATTGCCCGCAGAACAGGGCGTAGCGCTGGCGCAGAAACAGTCGGTGCTCGATCTTCTTCGGCAGCGCGCGTTTGGGTGAGAGCCCCAGCGTGGCCGTGCGCAACTCCAGACTGCGGACCACGTCGGCGCTGCGCATCTCCTGGCATTCGAGTTCGATGCGCGGGTAGTCGCGATGAAAGCGCCCCAGAAAGGCATCGTAATCCGGAAAGTCCAAGCCGCTGACAATGGCCACGTGCACCATGCCGGCGATCCCATGCCCACCCTCACCACTCGCCTGCGACAGACGCGAGATGGTGCCGTATACCTCCTCGGCAATCTGGCGGACTTCCTCGCCCGCGCGGGTGATCGCAATGGGGTTGGCCTGGCGGTCGATCAGTTGCAGGCCGAGTTGATCTTCCAGCCGCTTGAGCGCCTGGCTCACGGCGGGCTGCGTCAGGTGCAGGCGCGTAGCGGCGCGGCTGATGCTGCGCTCCCGCGCAATGGCGAGAAAGGTGCGCAGCAAATTCCAGTCGAGGCGATCGTTCAGGTAGGTGTCGAGCTTGGCCTTGCTCATGCGGCGTGTTGCGTAGGGGTTCGGAAGGATTTGGCCAATGCAAGCCATATGCCAGCGGCTAACCATGGGCTAACCCGGCATGAACTAGAATCCTAGCCTTTCCGACCGTGCCCGCGAAGTTAAGTTTACCCCCAGCATGGAATCTCGTATTGCTCGCAGTTTCCCCCCTTCCCGCCGTTCACCGTGGATGGTGTTGATTGTCGTCGCGCTCATCGCCGTGTTTCTGGCGCTCTGGACGGACGACCTGTTCCAGCGCTCCACCCTGTTCCGCCCTGATGAAGGCCGCTATGCGGAGATCCCGCGTGAGATGGTGGTCTCCGGCGATTGGGTGACGCCGCGCCTGAACGATCTCAAGTATTTCGAAAAACCGCCCCTGCAGTACTGGACGACGGCCGCCACGTTCCAGGCGTTCGGCGTGAATGCCTGGGGCGCGCGTCTATGGCCAGTGCTGTTTGGCCTGGGCGGCATCCTGATGACGGCGTGGACGCTGGCGGTCTATCGCGGTGGACGCGCGGCGGCAACCGGCGCGGCTATCCTCGCATCGTCTTTGCTGTACTTGCTGTTCGGGCAGGTGATCACACTCGACATGGGCGTGGGCTTCTTCCTGACTGTTGGCGCGTGCGGCTTTGCGCTGGCGCAGCGGCCAGGCGTGACACGTGGTGGGCGCCTGAGCTGGATGCTGGTGGTCTGGCTGGCGCTGGCCGGCGCCACGCTCACCAAGGGGCTCATCGGGCTGGTGGTGCCGGGGCTGATCGGCGTGGCCTATCTGCTGATGACGCGCGACTGGTCGCTGATCCGCCGCATGCACTGGCTGCCGGGCCTGGCGCTGTACCTGATCGCCACGGTGCCGTGGTTCGTGATCGTGCAGCAGCGCAATCCCGAGTTTTTCGATTTCTTCTTCATCCACGAGCACTTCCAGCGCTTCCTCACCAACGAGCACCATCGCAGCGGCAAGTGGTGGTACTTCATCGCGGTGGGCGCGGCCGGGCTGTTACCGTGGACGCCTCTGCTCTTCACGGCCATGGGCAGACGTATCGGTCGCGTGGCCGATCTATTTGTCGGTACGCGGGAGTTCGACCTGATGCGCTGGTCGATCGCGTGGACGGCGATGATCTTCCTGTTCTTCTCGGTCTCCAGCTCCAAGCTGCCAGGCTACATCGTGCCGGCCTTCCCGGCGTTGGCGATCATCCTGGCCCTGGCGCTGGAGAAGATGCCAACCCGCGCCGTGGCATGGGCGCTTGGCGTCAACCTGCTGATCGCCATCGGGCTGTGGTTTGCGGTGCCCCTGATCGGCGCGAAGGCCGGTGCCAAGATGCCGGCCGAACAGGTGGCACAAGCCATGCCGGTGCTGCGCAGCGTGATGGCCATGCTGGCCGTCGGCACGCTGGCAGCGTTGCTGGCCCTGCGCTGGCAGCGGCACACGCTGGCGGTGATCGTGCTGTCGCTCTCCGCCCTGTTCTGCTGGGATCGCGTGCTCAACGCTACCGAGATCTTCCGCGATGCGCTCTCCGCGCGCGACCTCATCGAGAAGACGCAACAGGCCGTCGGGCCGATTCCCGCCGAGATGCCGTTCTACTCGGTCGAGTGGCTGGACCAGACCGCCATCTACTACCTGGGCCGTCCGATGACGCTGGTTTCCGGTTTCGACGAGCTGGAAATGGGTGCCGGCCTGGAGCCGAAGAAGGTCGTTGCCACCACCGACGAATGGATCAAGCGCTGGACCGATGGCCCGCCCGCCTACGCCTTCATGCGCCGCGTAACGTGGCAGAAGCTGCAGGCCGCCGGCGTGCCGATGCGGCTGGTGGCGGAATCTGCCGACAAGGTCGTGGTGGCGCGCCGGTAAGCACGCCCGACGTCTCACCAATGCAAAAACAAAGGGCCGCATCTGCGGCCCTGTTTCCATGATGCGAGCGGTCTTACCAGGTGCAACTGCCGCGCAGGAAGGCCCACTCTTCGCATTCGTCACCGCCAGGGCTCACGCAGGTGCCGATTTCGGCGCCGTTGGCGCGGGTGGAGAACTCAAGCTGCCCGCCACGCTGCAGGCAGTACTCCGACGCCGGGTTGGCCATGCCGACATTGGAGCGCGGCGGCTCGGTTGTCGTGCCGGCAGGCGGCATAGCCGGCGCCACCTGCGCCGGCCGCGCAATCGGCGGCTGTTTAGGCTGAGGCGAGACCGGCGGCGGTGCCGGCTGGAAGGTGGTCTGCGGCGGTTGCCAGGGCGGCATGGGCGATGAACAGGCCGTCAGTCCCAATGCCAGCATCAATGCAGCAACAACGGCAATCCTGCGGCCCTGGCCGGTATCCTTGATGACGTTGGCGAGACAAACAGCGCGATCCATGCGTTTTCCTCCCGAGGGTTCTGGTCCTGCGCACGCAACAAGCGTGCATGAGCACCTAAGGATAGCTTACGAAATCGCTCGTCCGTGTGTCAGGCTGCCGCAGCCGGCACGGGAAACCGCATGGTGACGCGAAAACCCGGCGTCGGTGCATCGCCTGCAGCCGGCCCGATCGACAGGTCGCCGCCCAGGTGCCGCACCAGCCGGTCGACAATCGCCAGGCCCAGCCCGCAGTGCGCATTGCCGCCGCGCGCCGGGTCCAGGCGGACGAACGGGCGCATCACCCGATCAATATCGGCCGAGGGGATACCCGCGCCGTGGTCTTCCACCGTCAACGTAAAGCCAAGCTCGTCAGACGCCGTGCAGACGTTGACGGGCGCCGCGCCGTAGGCAAACGCGTTGTCGAGCAGATTGACGACGATGCGCTCGAGGTGCGTCGGCTTCAGGCGGAAGCGGTCTCCGGCGTGCAAGTCCAGCGCAACGTGCTTGCCCTGCTCGGCAAATGGCTGCACCAACCCGCGCAGGTGCCGGTCGACTGTCACCTCACGCGCCTCGCTGTCGCCGCTCTGCGCATAGGCAAGGAACTGTTCGACGATGGCCGACATGGACTCGACATCGCGCTCGATGCCGGCGCCGGCCTTCTGGTCGGCCAGCATCTCGGCGCGCAGGCGCAGGCGCGATAGCGGCGTTTTCAGATCATGCGCAATGCCGGCCAGCATGGTGTTGCGCTCTTCATCGGTGGCCGACAGATCGGCGGCCATGTGGTTGAACTGATCGGTCAACTGGCGCAGTTCGTACGGGCCGCGCTCCTTGAGCGGGGCCACGTAGCGTCGACGGGCCAGTGCTCCAGCGGCGTCAGCCAGCGCACGCACCGGACGCTGAATCTGCCACGCCGCAAACAATGAGAACGCAATGGCAATTGTCAGCACCACCATCACTCCCGGCACGACAGCCGAGATCGTGGGCGGCGCATGCACCCATACGAGCGGCATGGCGATCCATTTGTCGCGCTGCGGAAAGCGCACGAACACCCGTGGGGTGGCCGCTGTCTCCAATCGCAACTCCGTGCCCGCGGGCAGGCGGCGGGCAAGCTGCCGCGCAAGCTCGGTGGATTTATCCGATGCAGACAGCGCATCGCCGGCCGGCGCCTCACTGGTTTCAACCACCAGGTCAGGCAGCTTCGCGCGCAGGTGACCATCCATCACCGCCTGGAAGGCCTGCAACTGGAACGCCATCTGATCAACCGACGCCTGGTACTGCCGCTCGCGCCGTTCGGAGCGCAGCACGCCAAGCCACGAGAAATGGCTCAGCACCAGCACCACCACGATCAGCCCGGCCAGCCGGCCGAACAGCGTGTCGAATCTAGCCTTGAACTTCATCGTGCGTTTCCTGCTCTTCTCGCTCATCCGGCACGAAGGTGTAGCCGCGGCCGCGCACGGTCTGGATGTAGCGCGGGCGCTGAGCGTCCTCGTCCAGCACACGGCGCAAGCGCCAGATCTGCACGTCAATGCCGCGATCGGACACGCCGCTGCCCGGGCCGTACATCAGCTCGACGATGTGCTCGCGCGTGAGTACCTGCATGGCATGCGCAATCAGCAGCTTGAGCAGCGCGAACTCGGTGTCGCTGATGGACAGGGCGCGGTCCCCACGGAACAGCGTGCGCATGCGGAAATTGAGCTTGAACGGGCCGAACGCAAAGCTGTCGCGGTCTTCCGGCGCAGAGGCCGGCACCGCCTGGCGACGGCGCAGCACGGCGTTGATGCGTGCCAATAGTTCACGCGGCGAGAACGGCTTGCCCAGGTAATCATCTGCGCCGATCTCCAGGCCGATGATGCGGTCGATCTCGTCGCTGCGGGCGGTGAGCAGGATGACCGGCACGTCGTCGTTGCGGGCGCGCAGGTCACGCAGGGCCGACAGGCCGTCCACCTTGGGCATCATCAGGTCGAGCACAACGAGCGCCGGGCGCTCACGCTCGAGCCGGGCGGCCAGGCCGTCACCATCGTGCATGACAGACACGGCAAAACTCTGCTGGGTCAGGTATTCGCGCAGCAGGTCGCGCAGTTCGACGTCGTCATCGACGACCAGGATCTTGGTGCCGCTCATGTCTGGGGGAAGACGCTTGAAAGTGTGCTCATGATAACGATTGTCACGCGCGCGAAGCGCCTACGCACTGACGCCATATTGTTTCTCGCGGTAACAACAGAATGGGTTTGTAATCTGACGTAATACAACCCGCTGCGCGACTAATTCTGCGCAAAGACGATGCCCTTAAGCTGCGGTCTGACTGGAGTGGGCGCCGAGTATCATGTGCGCTCGTCCCCATATTGATCCAACCAGGAAGCACGACATGTCCGAGGCGATGGACCCTGAACGCGGCAACAATAAGAATGCCGGCCACAAAGATGCGGAGCACGGCACGCACGAGACGCGCGATGGAGTCTCGCCGACGCTGCTGCCGCCTCCGCGCGAAGGCGGCAAGCGCCGACGCTGGATCATCTGGGTGGTGCTCGTCATCCTGGTGCTGATCGGCTATGCGGTCTATCACGCAACGCACCGCAATGCCGGCGGCCCCGGTGGCGCAGGCCGAGGCGGCCCGAGCGGCCGCGGCGCAGCCATGGCCAACAAGCCGATGCCGGTGATGGTGGCCTCCGCCGCCAAAGGCGACATCAACGTGGTGCTCTCCGCACTGGGCAACGTCACACCCATCAACAACGTGACGGTCAAGACACGCGTTGATGGTCAGCTCGTGCGCCTCGCTTTTACGGAAGGTCAAACGGTCAAGGCTGGTGATCTGCTTGCCGAAGTCGACCCGCGCACGTATCAAGCCCAGCTTGAGCAGGCAGAGGGCCAACTGGCACGCGACCAGGCACTGCTGCAGAACGCACGTCTGGACCTGCAGCGCTACCAGACGCTGCTGTCGCAAGACTCGATTGCCAAACAACAGGTCGATACGCAAGCCTCGCTGGTGCGGCAGTATGAAGGCACCGTCAAGCTGGACCAGGGCAATGTCAACAATGCACGCGTGCAGCTCTCGTACACGCGCATTACCGCACCGGTATCGGGCCGAGTCGGCCTGCGTCAGGTGGACCCGGGCAATATCGTGCATGCGTCAGACACCAACGGCATCGTCGTCATCACGCAGATCGACCCCATCACCGTCATCTACTCCATCCCGGAAGACAGCTTGCCCAAGGTGATGCCGCGCCTGCAATCCGGCCTGAAATCCGGCGATAGGCTGCCGGTGGAAGCGTGGGACCGCGCCCAGACCACCGTACTTGCGCACGGCGCGCTCATGACGGTGGACAACACCATCGACAACACCACGGGCACGGTCAAGCTGCGCGCGCAGTTCCCGAACCAGAATGCCGCGCTGTTCCCCAACCAGTTCGTCAACGTGCGCATGCGCGTCGACACGCTGCACGATCAGGTGATCGTGCCGGGTGCCGCCATCCAGCGCGGCACGCAAGGCACGTTCGTCTACGTGGTCGGCGCAGACAGCAATGTGACGCTGCGCGTGGTCAAGCTGGGTGTGACCGAAGGCGAGCGCGTCTCGATCACCTCCGGTCTGCAACCCGGCGAGCGCGTGGTCATTGACGGCGCCGACAAGCTGCGCGATGGCGCACCGGTGGAGGTGATCCAACCCGGTGCGGCCAACGCGGCAAGCGCGCCTGCCGCGGGCCAGGCCCACCAGGGTGGGCGTCATCGCCGCGGCCAGGGTGGCGCTTCGGCGCCCGCTGCGAGTGCGCCTGCCGCTAAGCAGTAAGCCGTGCCTCGCGCACTCGCCTGACGAAGTCCTTTCCGAGCTGGCATGAATCCCTCCCGAATTTTCATCCTCCGGCCCGTGGCGACCACCCTGTTGATGGTCGCCATCCTGCTGTCGGGCCTGGTGGCGTACCGGATGCTGCCGCTCTCCGCGCTGCCCGAGGTCGACTACCCGACCATTCAGGTAACAACGCTGTACCCAGGCGCGAGCCCGGACGTGATGACGTCGGCCATCACGGCACCGCTGGAGCGGCAGTTCGGCCAGATGCCGGGCCTGAAGCAGATGACGTCGTCCAGTTCGGGCGGTGCCTCGGTCATCACGCTGCAGTTTGATCTGTCGCTCTCGCTCGACATTGGCGAGCAGGAAGTGCAAGCGGCCATCAACGCCGCCGGCAACCTTCTGCCGACCGACCTGCCGATGCCGCCGATTTACAGCAAGGTCAACCCGGCGGATGCGCCGATCATGACGCTGGCGATCACCTCCAAGACGATGCCGCTGCCCAAGCTGGAAGACCTGGTCGACACGCGCATCGCACAAAAGCTTTCGCAGCTGCCGGGCATTGGCCTGGTGAGCATCAGCGGCGGCCAGCGGCCGGCGGTGCGTATCCAGGCCAACACGTCGGCACTGGCGGCGCTGGGGCTGTCGATCGATGACATCCGCACTTCCATCGGCACGGCCAACGTGAACGGCGCCAAGGGCAGCTTCGACGGGCCGATGCGAGCGTCCACCATCGACGCCAACGATCAACTCAAATCGGCGGCGGAATACAGCAAGATGATCGTTGCCTACAAGAACGGCGCGCCCATCCGACTATCCGACGTGGCACAGATCGTTGACGGTGCCGAAAACAGCAAGCTGGCCGCCTGGGCCAACGCCACGCCCGCCATCATCCTGAACGTGCAGCGCCAGCCGGGCGCCAATGTGATCGAGGTGGTGGATCGTGCCAAGGCACTGCTGCCACAGCTCAAGGACACACTGCCGGGCAATGTCGACGTGGCGGTTCTGACCGACCGCACCACGACCATCCGCGCCTCCGTCACTGACGTGCAGCATGAGTTGATGCTGGCTGTGGCGCTGGTGGTGATGGTGATCTTCCTGTTCCTGCGCAACGTGCCGGCTACGTTCATTCCGGCTGCGGCAGTGCCGCTGTCGCTGGTGGGCACCTTTGGCGTGATGTACATGGCCGGGTTCTCGATCAACAACCTGACGCTGATGGCGCTGACCATTGCCACCGGTTTCGTGGTGGATGACGCGATCGTCGTGATCGAGAACATTGCCCGCTACATCGAAGACGGCGATCCGCCCATGGAGGCGGCGCTCAAGGGCTCCAAGCAAATCGGCTTCACCATCATCTCGCTCACGTTCTCGCTCATTGCAGTGCTGATTCCGCTGCTGTTCATGGGCGACGTGGTGGGCCGGTTGTTCCGCGAGTTCGCCATCACGCTGGCGGTGTCGATCTTGATCTCGGCGGTGGTGTCGCTCACGCTCACGCCGATGATGTGTGCACGCCTGCTCAAGCACATTCCCGAGGCAGAGCAGACCCGCTTCTATCACGCTGCTGGTGCGTTCTTCGACAACGTCATCGCGCATTACGGCCGCATGCTGCAGTGGGTGCTCGACCGCCAGAAGAGCACGCTGCTGGTGGCCATCGGCACGCTGGTGCTGACGGGCGTGCTGTATGTGGTGGTGCCCAAAGGCTTCTTCCCGGTGCAGGACACGGGCGTGATCCAGGGCATCTCGGATGCATCGCAGTCGATCTCGTTCTCGGCCATGGCCGAGCGCCAGCAGAAGCTGGCCGAGGTGGTGCTGAAAGACCCGGCGGTGGAGAGCCTGTCGTCGTTCATCGGCGTGGATGGCACGAACACCACGCTCAACAGCGGCCGCATGCTGATCAACCTCAAGCCCAAGGACCAGCGCGACGCCGATGCAAGCGAGATCATCCAGCGCCTGCAGCCGGAGTTGGCCAAGGTGGCGGGCATCTCGCTATACATGCAGCCGGTGCAGGATTTGACGATTGAAGACCGCGTCAGCCGCACGCAATACCAGTTCACGGTGGAAGACCCGGACCCGGCCAACCTGTCGAAGTGGGTGCCCAAGCTGGTCGAGCGCCTGAAGCAAACACACGAGTTGCGCGACGTCGCCAGCGATCTGCAGGACAACGGCCTGCGCGCCTACGTACAGGTGGACCGCGACAAGGCAGCGGTGTATGGCATCACGATGGCGGCAGTCGACAGTGCGCTGTACAGCGCCTACGGCCAGCGGCTGGTGTCGACCATCTTCACGCAGTCGAACCAGTACCGTGTGGTGCTGGAGAACGATCCGGGCATGCATGCCGGCCCGCAATCGCTGTACGACTTGCACGTGCCTTCCAGCGGCGCGGGCGGATCAGGCGTGCAGCAGATTCCGCTGGGCGCCTTTGCCACGGTGGTCGAGCAACCGGGCTCGCTGGTGGTGAATCACCAAGGCCAGTTCCCGTCAGCCACGATCTCGTTCAACGTGGCGCCGGGTGCGTCGCTAGGTGCGGCAGTTGAGACCATCAAGGCCGTCGAGCAGGAAATCGGTCTGCCGCTCAGCATGGCGACCAGCTTCCAGGGCGCGGCGTTGGCATTCCAGGCCGCTCTGTCCAACCAGCTGTGGCTGATCCTGGCTGCCATCATCACGATGTACATCGTGCTGGGCGTGCTGTACGAAAGCACCATCCACCCGGTGACAATCCTGTCGACGCTGCCCTCGGCCGGTGTGGGCGCGCTGCTGTCGTTGCTCGTTGCCGGCAAGGACATGGGCATCATCGGGATCATCGGGATCATCCTGCTGATCGGTATCGTCAAGAAGAACGCGATCATGATGATCGACTTCGCGCTGGAGGCCGAGCGCGAGCAAGGCATGAAACCGCGCGACGCCATCTATCAGGCGTGCCTGCTGCGCTTCCGCCCGATTCTGATGACGACCATGGCAGCGCTGCTGGGCGCGCTGCCGCTGATGCTGGGCACCGGCGTGGGCTCGGAGCTGCGCCGGCCGCTGGGGATCACGATGGTGGGCGGCCTGCTGGTCAGCCAGGTGCTGACGCTGTTCACCACGCCGGTCATCTACCTGGCGTTCGACAGCCTGGGCCTGCGTTTGCGCAACTGGCGTGAACGCCGTGCTGCCTCCCGTGGCCGCGGCACGCCGGGCACCGATCAACACGGCAGCCAGTCATGAACCTGTCCGCCACCTTCATCGCGCGGCCGGTTGCCACGGCGCTGTTGACCATTGGCGTGGCGCTGGCGGGCATGGCGGCGTTCCGTTTGTTGCCGGTGTCGCCGCTGCCGCAAGTGGACTTCCCGACCATCTCGGTCAGCGCATCGCTGCCTGGTGCCAGCCCCGAGACGATGGCCGCCACCGTGGCCACGCCGCTGGAGCGCTCGCTCGGCCGCATTGCGGGCATTACGGAGATGACGTCGTCCAGTTCGCTGGGCTCGTCGCGCATTACGCTGCAGTTTGATCTGTCGCGCGACATCGACGGCGCGGCACGCGATGTGCAGGCAGCCATCAACGCGTCGCGCAGCCTGCTGCCCTCAGGCCTGCCGAGCAACCCAACGTATCGCAAGGTCAACCCGGCCGATGCGCCGATCATGATCCTGGGGCTCACGTCAGACACCATGTCGCGCGGCGAGCTGTATGACGCGGCGTCGAGCATCCTGGCGCAGAAGCTGTCGCAAGTCTCGGGCGTGGGCCAGGTGACCATCGGCGGTGCATCGCTGCCGGCGGTGCGCGTGGAGCTGAACCCGACGGCGCTCAACAAGTACGGCATCTCGATGGAGACCGTGCGCACCATCATCACCTCCACCAATGCCAACCGGCCCAAGGGCATGGTGGAATCCGGCGACCGCGTGTGGACGATCTTCGCGAACGATCAGGCCAAGAAGGCGGCGGAATACAAGCCGCTGATCATTGCCTACAAAAACGGTGCGCCGGTGCGCCTGTCCGACGTGGCAGAGGTGACCGATGGCGTGCAGGACATCCGCAACTACGGCTCGGCCAACGGCAAGCCCTCGGTGCTGCTCATCATCAGCCGGCAGCCTGGCGCCAACATCATCGACACGGTCGACGCCATCAACGAAACGTTGCCGTACCTGCGCAACACCATTCCCGCCCAGATCAACCTGGACGTGATGATGGACCGCACACCCACCATCCGCGCCTCGCTCAAGGACGTGGAACGCACGCTCGTGCTCTCTATTGCGCTGGTGATCATGGTGGTGTTCCTGTTCTTGCGTAACGTGCGGGCCACGCTCATCCCCAGCGTGGCGGTGCCGGTGTCGCTCATCGGCACCTTTGGAGTGATGTACCTGTGCGGCTACAGCCTGGACAACCTCTCGCTCATGGCGCTGACGGTGGCGACCGGCTTCGTGGTCGACGATGCCATCGTGGTGCTGGAAAACGTCTCACGCCATATCGAGAACGGCATGCGGCCGATGCAGGCGGCGCTCAAGGGCGCGCGCGAGGTCGGCTTCACAGTCGTATCGATGAGCTTCTCGCTGATTGCCGTGTTCATTCCGCTGCTGCTGATGGGCGGCATCGTCGGCCGGCTGTTCCGTGAATTTGCGGTCACGCTGTCGGTGGCGATTCTGGTGTCGCTGGTGGTGTCGCTCACCACCACGCCGATGATGTGCGCGCGCTTGCTCAAGCCCGCCAACGAGGAGGAGTACGGCTGGTTCCACCGCAAGACCGAAGGCTTCTTCACCTTCCTGCTCGACATGTACCGCAGCTCGCTGGCATGGGCGCTGCGCCATAGCTGGCTCACGCTGCTGATCCTGTTTGCGACGGTGTGCCTGAACGTCTATCTGTACATCATCGTGCCCAAGGGCTTCTTCCCGCAGCAGGATACGGGCCGTGTGATGGGCTTCATCCAGGCCGACCAGGCGATCTCGTTCCAGGCCATGCGGACCAAGCTGACGGACTTCATCACCATCGTGCGGCAAGACCCGGCGGTGGAGAACGTGGTGGGCTTCACAGGCGGCAGCCAGCGCAACACCGGGCAGATGTTCCTCCAGCTCAAGCCGCTGGCAGAGCGCAAGCTCTCTGCCGATCAGGTCATCAACCGGTTGCGCGGCAAACTTGCACAGGAGCCGGGGGCCACGCTGTTTCTGCAATCGGTGCAGGACATCCGCGTGGGCGGCCGCGCCAGCAATGCGCAGTACCAGTACACGCTGCAGGCGGATGACCTGGAAGAGCTGCGCACGTGGGACCCGAAGATCAAGCAAGCGCTGATGTCGGTCAAGTCGCTGACGGACGTCAACACCGATACGCAGGACAAGGGCCTGCAGACCACGCTCGTGATCGACCGCGACAAGGCCAAGTCGCTCGGCATCAATCCGGCTGATATTGACAACGCGTTGAACAATGCATTCGGCCAGCGTCAGGTATCGACCATCTACAACCCGCTCAACCAGTACCGGGTGGTGATGGAGGCCGCGCCGCAGTACTGGCAGAACCCCGAAGGCCTGCGCGACATCTACGTCATCACATCGGCCGGTGCTCAGGTACCGCTGTCCACCTTCGCGCACTACGAACCGACCAACACCGCGCTGGCGGTCAACCACCAGGGGCAGTTCGCGGCCAGTACGATCTCGTTCAACCTGGCGCCGGGGGCGTCGCTGTCGGGCGCGACCAAGGACATCCAGGACACCATGAACCGCATCGGTGTACCGACCTCCGTGCACGGCAGCTTCCAGGGCACCGCCAAGGCGTTCCAGGATTCGCTCTCCAGCCAGCCGGTGCTGATCCTGTTCGCGCTCATCACCATCTACATCGTGCTGGGCGTGCTGTATGAGAGCTATGTGCACCCGATCACGATTCTCTCGACACTGCCGTCGGCCGGTGTGGGCGCGCTTCTGGCGCTGATCATTACCGATACGGACTTCTCGATCATCGCGCTGATTGGCGTGATCCTGCTGATCGGCATCGTCAAGAAGAACGCGATCATGATGATCGACTTCGCACTGGAGGCGGAGCGCAGCCAGGGCATGAGCCCGGCGGATGCGATCTTCCACGCCTGCGTGCTGCGCTTCCGGCCGATCTTGATGACGACGATGGCCGCACTGCTCGGCGCCCTGCCCCTCGCGCTCGGCCACGGCGACGGCGCGGAACTGCGCACGCCGCTGGGCATCTCCATCGTCGGCGGGCTGCTGGTCAGCCAGATCCTGACGCTCTACACCACGCCGGTGGTCTATCTGGCGCTGGACCGCCTGCGGCTGCGCCGCGCTGGCCGCAGCAAAGACACACCGTTGCCCGCATTGGATTCGCAAGGAAGCTCAACATGACAAGAGGCACCCAAGCCCGCCGCACACCCCGCCTGCTGCCGCGCATGCTCGCGCTGGCTGCCTGTGCATTGGTGACCGCCTGTGCGGTTGGCCCCGACTATAAGCGCCCCGACACCGAGGTGCCGCAGCAGTACAAGGAAGCCGGCGACTGGAAAGTCGCCACGCCCAATGACGCCATTGCCCGCGGCAAGTGGTGGGAAATCTTCAACGACCCGCAGTTGAACGCGCTGGAAGAGCAGGTGGCAGCAGCCAACCAGAACATCGCGGTAGCGGAAGCGCAATACCGCCAGGCACAGGCGCTGGTGCAATCGGCGCAGGCAGCGTTCTTCCCGACGCTGGGCGCCAGCGCATCGGCCACACGCAGCCGCTCGGTGCGCACCACGGTCAACTCCGATGGCAGCCTGTCGGTCGGCAACCCGAGCCTGCAGAACTCGCAAAGCCTGTCGCTCAACGCAAGCTGGGAGCTGGATCTGTGGGGCAGCATCCGCCGCAACGTGGAAGCCAACAAGGCGAGCGCGCAAGCGAGTGCCGGGGACTTGTCCTCCGCCCTGCTCTCAGCACAGGCCACGCTGGCGCAGGACTATTTTCAGTTGCTGGTTACGGATACGCAGAAGGCCGTTCTGCAGCGTACCGTGGCCGACTATGAGCGCTTCCTGAAACTCACGGAGAACCAGTACGCCGTGGGCATGGCACAGCGCTCCGATGTGCTGACCGCGCAAACGCAGCTCAAGCAGGCGCAAGCGCTGCTGCTGGACACCGAAGTCACGCGCGCCCAGCTCGAACACGCCATTGCCGTGCTGATCGGCAAGCCACCGGCGGAGTTCTCGCTGGCGCCGTCAAAGGCAACCAACGTGTATGAACTGCCGGCGTTGCCGACTGTTCCGCTGGAGATTCCGTCCGCCGTGCTGGAGCGCCGCCCCGACGTGGCCGCCGCCGAGCGCCGCATGGCTGCCGCCAACGCCCAGATCGGCGTCGCCAAGGCGGCCTTCTTCCCGACGCTCACACTCGGCGCTTCGGCCGGGCTGTCGGCCAACACGCTCTCGCGCCTGGCAACACTGCCCAGCCGCATCTGGTCGATCGGCCCGACACTGGCCGCGACGCTGTTCGATGGGGGCGCACGCTCGGCCGCCTTGGACAAGGCGGGTGCGGCCTACGACGGCTCGGTGGCCTCGTACCGCCAAACCGTGCTGGGTGCGTTCCAGGACGTTGAAGACAACCTGGCGGCCCTGCGCTGGCAGACCAAGGAATTTGACGTGCAAGCCGATGCAGTCAAGGCCGCCCAGGAAGCCGCACAGCTCAACCTCAACCGCTACCGCGCGGGTACCGTCAGTTTCCTGGAGGTCATCACCGCGCAAGGAACCGCCTACAACGCCGAGCGCACGCTGCTCACCCTGCAGGGCAAGCAGTATTCGGCGGCAGTGCTGCTGGTCAAGGCGCTCGGCGGCGGCTGGCACGGCGAGGTGCCGGTGGTTGGCCAGGCTGCACGACAACCCGCTTCTGTGCCTGCTGCGCAGTAAATCCCTGCCTCCTCTCTGTTGCCGGCGGCTGACGTTTCGCCGCCGGCAATGTCCCCTTGCGCGTCAGGTTGCGCACGCAGCGCGGGTATTCCCCCTATAATCGTCAGACTTTTTTAAGCCTAGTCTGATTGCGTTGGGCGCGTAAATTGCGTTAGCCCAATCGCTGTCACGGTCGTCTGTTTGTCTGCCGCCATGTCCGCTGCGCGCGTGGCCGGCCGCTGCTGTTGCCGTAAATCGCGCGCTGCACAACCGCTTCTGCCGCTCTCTCTGATGATCCGATCGACACTTCCCCGTTCCGCCAAGCTGATGGCTGCCGCACTCGGCGCCGCCTCGCTGTTCGCTGCCTTGCCCGCCCAGGCCGATCCGTCCGTGCGCGTCATCTACGGCAAGGACAACCGCCATGGCATCGAGAAGTACGGCGTTGATCTGGATTTCGATTCGGGTTTCCACTGGGGTAACCCGGAAGGCTGGTTCGTAAACCTGGACTGGGAAGTTGCACTCGGCCAATGGCGCTCGACCAAGGGCACCAACCGTCAGAACCTGACCGAATTCGGCGTGACGCCGCTGTTCCGCATTGAAAAGCGCGGCAGCTCGTGGGTGCCGTTCATCGAAGCCGGTATCGGCCCGCGCCTGCTGTCCCACACCCGCACGTCGGATGAGCACAACTTCAGCACGGCCTTCCAGTTCTCCGACATGATCGGCGTGGGCGTGGCCTTCGGCAGCAAGCAACAGTTCCAGGTCGGCTACCGCTTCGAGCACCTCTCGAACGCGTCGATCAAGCGCCCGAACCCGGGTACGGACTTGAACGAGCTATACCTTCGCTACACGTTCTAAGTCGCTTGAGCGGGCCTATGCCCGCATTGGCACTTGGCAAAACGGCCTGTCCCAGCGACAGGCCGTTTCGTTTTGTACGCCGGATCTGATGGATGCCAGATCAGCGCGCATCTGCCTCGCCGTCAAGATCATGATCGCGATCGCGCGATCGCATGCCCATCAGGCGCTCATAGTTGAGCGAGGCATGAAAGCCGAAGCCATTGCCGCCGGCACGCTTGACTTCGTACATGGCGGCATCGGCATTGCGGATCAACGTCTGGGCATCGCGGCCATCGCCCGGGTACAGCGCAACACCCGCGCTCACCCCCATCGACAGCACGTGGCCCTCCACGCGGAACGGCGCCTGCAGCTGATCGATCAGCCGCTCGATGGTCTGCTCGACATCATCGCGCGTGGCGCAGTGCGTAAGGATGGCGACAAACTCATCGCCCCCCAATCGCGCCACCGTGTCGGACGCACGCAGGCCACTGCGCAAGCGCATGGCCGTGGCCTTGAGGACGAGGTCGCCCACGCCGTGGCCATATTCGTCGTTGACGGGCTTGAAGCGGTCGAGGTCGATAAAGACCACGGCAACCTGGCCGCGTGCACGGCGTGCGGTTTGAATGGCGACGAACAGCCGATCACGCAGCAGGCGCGCGTTGGGCAAGTCGGTCAGCGGGTCGTGCAGCGCAAGGTGATGCGCCTGGTCAAGCATGGCGCGGCGCTTGGTCACATCGAGCAGCGTGCCGCTCACGCGCGTGGCCAGGCCGCGTGCATCACGCTCGGTCACGCGGCCGCGCGCGGCAATCCAGATCCATTGCCCGTGGCTGCCACGCATGCGTTGCTCAACTTCGAAGCTCTCGACGTCGCCGCGCAGATGGCGATAGATGCGGCGCGCACTCAGCGACGCATCCTGCGGATGCACCATGGAAAACCACGCATCAGGATCGTTGGGCAGATCCTCGGGCTCGTAGCCAAGCATGTCGGCCGTGCGCCGGTTGAACGACACGTGCCGCGCCCGCGTCGACCAATCGAAGGTCCCCAGGCCAGCACCATCGAGCACGTAGGCCAGACGTTGCTCAGAGGCGCGCAATGATTCCAACGCCAGGCGTCGTGCGGTCACGTCCTGCACCTGCACGATGAGGTGTTTGCTTGTGCTGGCACCGCTATTCTCATGCGCCAGCGCGAGATCTGCCTGCACCCACACGGTACTGCCATCCTGGCGCACGAAGCGGGTTTCCATCGACAGTGCTTCGCTCTGGCCGGAGAGCAGCGCGTCAACGCTATCGCGCGCGCGTTCGGTGTGATCGGGGTGGCAGAGGTCGAACAGATCGCGCGTGCGCAACGTCTGCGCTTCATGGCCTGTCAGCGCGCATAGCGCACGGTTCACGTCGAGGAAGCGACCCTCCGGCGCGCACAGGCCGATCCCTATCGGCGAATGTTCGATCGCAGCCTTGTACAAGTGGTGATCCTCAAGCATGGCGATGCAGTTTCGCGAATGCGGCAGTCCGGGGGTGGCTGATGTGATGACGGCCACTCCGCCCCAGGTGCTCAACAACGCATGATTTGCGTTGGGCGGGTGCGGTGGCGGTCGGCGTGATCCCCGTAACCGGTCTCGTGGTCTGCAACTCCGGCGGTGGCTGGCAGACCGGTCCGCGCGCGTTGCGTGCGCACGAATCGAGGCGGACTATAGAAGCCGCTGGTTAACGGGGCAATCCCTTCCCGCGAGGGGACACAGACCGCGTGCGCATGCTGGCCCCCTCGTACTCGAAGTCGACGCGAAGGAAACGCGCCCCGCGTCATTCCCGTCAGCGTTTGTCGCTGTCGATTGTCGACAGCCGCCCGGCGACGCCGGACATCCGACAACTCTACACCTGCGCCCTGCATAGAACAGCTAACCATTTGGCTAGGTCGAAAGGATGCAGCGCGCGCCGCATACGTTTGCCTGATACGCGCGCGGGATTCTCCACATTGTGGATGTTTCCACTTGCAGACAAGCGTTAGGCATCATCCAGAAGAACGAAGTCACGCCCAAAGGGGGGCGCGCTCCATTACTATTCTTGGATATCGCTTCCGGGGGGCGAGCGAACACGGCGAGCCGACGCACGCCCATCGGGCACGCGCGGCAAGTGGGAGGTTGTATGGAATTGAGTTTTGTCGCCCCCGGCACGCAAACGCACCGCTACGCCTTGAAGCTGGCGGGCCTGCCCGAAGATCCCGAAGGCACCGAGCCGATCGATCCGGTCTGGATCGACGACGCGCTGACCGCTGCCATGCGCGTATTTGACGCACACCGCGTGCACTTTGCCGACGCGTACTTCGCCTATCGTGCCCGCGATGCTGCGCAGCATTCTTCACGTGCTGCAGATGCCGCTCAACCCACGCGCATTGCCGGCGATCTGCACGACGACACACCGCTGCTTGCGGATACGTTTGCCATTGCGCAGCTTGCGGCACTTGTCTCGCTGGAAGCCGCTGGCGTGGCTGACATCATCGATGTGCACCTCATAGTCGAGCGCCTGCGCGACCAAGGCCCGACGCCCCCCACCGACAGCATCGGCGAAGTCACATTCACCACCGAAAGCACCCCGGGCCTGCGCAGCGCCGCCAGCCGGCATTGACCAGCAACGCATACTGACCGGCTCAGCGCGATGCATCGGGCGGCCCGCCCACGGCCGCCGCATCGCGGAAAGTCCAGTGCCGGTGCACCAGAAAGTTGAAGATGGCGGTGATGGCCGAGGCGAACATCTGCGCGATGAGATAGTACAGGCCAAGCGCCAAGCCGATGGCCATGATCGTGGCATTGCACCCCAGCGCCAGGAACGCCACCACGCCAAACCGCAACATCGCACCGATATGCCCGCGCGTGCTGTTGAACACCGCCTGCCGGCTGATGACGTAGTTGAGCGTGGCACCGATCACGCTACCAGCCACGGACGCTCGCCAGGGCGAAACGCCCATCTGCACCAACCCGAATAGGACGACGTAGTGTGCCAGCGTCGCGCCGCCGCCAATCACGACATAGCGCGCGAACTGCTCCGCCATTGCCCAGAAGCCCCGCCGAGGGATTGTCGTCACGCCGTGCCTGCCGTTGAGTGGAAACTGCACCGGATCATGGCAACGGTGCGTGCAACTCCTGTGCCACTCAGGCCGGAAGCGACGCCAACTGCGCTTTGCGCTTAAAGTTGCGTGACATTTGGCCGTTTAACGTCGTGGGACCCGCGCAGGTGCGGGTGCCCCATTGCCATGCTTGAACTTCAACCTCTCGACATTCCGCTTGCTATCCCCCTGCCGTGGCCGATGCTGGACGCCGACGGGCAACTGCTCGTACCCAAAGGCGACGTCATCCACTCGCCGGAGGAGATCGATCTGCTGTTCACGCTGCATCGCCCCCACCGCCAGGCTGACGGCTCGCCGCAGCCGGCGCCCGCTTTTGCCAACACGCAGTTTCCGAACACGCTGTTCCCCGACATGGTGGGTGAAGACCCCGACGGCGAACGCAACATCGCCATGGAGCTGCTGGGCCTGCGCCCGGGCGGCATGCTTACCGTACGCCTGACCGCAGGCGCGGGCCAGAGCAAGGGCGCTGCACGCGTGATGGGCTACAGCCCGCAGCGTCACCTGCTCATCACCATGCCGACCGACAGCGGCCGCGCGGTCATGCCGGTCAAGGACGAACTGCTGGAGATCCACGCGTTCTCGGGTGAGGGCATCGCCAGTTTCGAATGCACGGTGATGGCGGTGTGCCGCATCCCCTTTGAGTACGTCGTGGTATCGCCGCCGCGGCGGATCAAGAACCGCACGCTGCGCAAATCACTGCGCGTGCGCACCAACGTGGTCGGCAAGATGCTGGTGAGCGGCGAGCCGCCGCGCATGGTCCATATCTCCGACATCAGCACGACCGGCGCGTCGTTCCGCTCGGCGCATCGGCTGGAAGTCAGCGGTGCGCCGGCGCGCATGCGCTTTCGCGTGAAGACGCGCGACTACCACTCGGAACTGGTGGCCGCGACGCTCATCCGCAGCGAAAAGCCGGCCGACCTGCCCAACACTTACCAGTACGGCGTGGAATTCATCGAACTGGTCGCGGCACAGAAGATGCTGCTGCAGTGCTTTATTTACGAGCAATTGCTGTGGGGCGGTCAACGCATGGTGTAAGCCACTGCATGGTTGCCTCAACAGTCAAAACCTAGGCAAGCAGATACAGCCGGATCGATATTAATTTGATTTTTATCTGAATTAATTGAGGCTAAATTTATAAAAGTGGCGTATGTGGTTCCCACGCAAACCCGCCGGGAATCGGCCACCCGCGCCGTGTTTCGGCTTATGATGCCCAAAGGTTTGCTGTAACAACGTTACACAAATGACGGCATGAGCAAACCCGTGCATTTCCGTTTCAAAGGTATTTGCAGGACGATCCCCATTTATGAGTCGCGCAACATCGGTCGCGCCATCGGGTCTGGATCCCATCTCCGAATTGCCGGACCGTGAACGATTCGTCCACCTGCTGGCAGCGATGCCACAGCCCGCTCAGCCGGGCGCCACGGGGTCGATCGGCGCATTGCTGCTGATCGGCCTGGATCATTTTGCCGAGGCGACCACCACGCTGGGGCCGCTGGCAGCCAGCGCGGTCATCGTCGAATGTGCGGCGCGCCTGAAAGCGCTATGCACGCCTGATGCCGATGGCTACACGCCGATCGTAGGGCGCGTGGGCCATGAAACGTTTGCCATTGCCTCGGTTGAGTTTGCCTCTGCGCAAGCGGTGCACGACCTGGCACGGCGTATCTCCGCTGCGCTCACACGGCCGTTCATTGCACAGGGGTACGAATTGGTCTGCTCGTGCAGCATCGGTATGACACTGTTCGAGAGCACGCCCACGGAAGCCGCGCGACTGATCGAGCAAGCCGATCGCGCGCTCTACCACGTGCAGCACGGCGGCGAACAAAGCCCCGCACTGTATGCCCCCGCCGCGATGCCGCCGCGTACCGACGATGCCGCAACGGCAGACGATGCAACCGACCCCGCCGCGGAACACCCGCGTCTTGCTGCACAGTTGCGCCACGCGCTGGCGCGCCGCCAGTTCAGCCTGAACCTGCAGCCGCAACTGAGCCTGGCCGATGGCAAGATCGTCGGCTACGAATTTCTCCTGCGCTGGATATCGCCTGAGCTGGGCGGCGTGGCGCCGGCCGATTTCCTGCCGATTCTGGAGCAGACCGGCGATATCCGAGAGGTAGGCCGCTGGGTGCTCGACAACGCTGCGCAGATGCTCGCCGGCCTGCAGCGTGAAGAGTCCGAACGGGCCGGCCGCGGTGGCCAACGGCACCAGCCCAGCGTGCATGCGGCGGTCAACCTCTCGGTAGCGCAATTGCTGGACCCGCAATTGAGCAACATCGTGCGGGACATTGCGGCGCGCCATGCGGTGCCGACCACGCGGCTGGTGTTCGAGGTGTCGGAGCACACGCTGCTGCGCGTGAATGGCGCCGCCCGCCAGGCCATTGACGCGCTGCATGCGTGCGGTGCGCGTGTGGCCGTGGAAGATTTTGGCGCGACGTCGCATAGCTTGGATTGCCTGGAGGCCTTCCGCCCCGATCAGGTCAAGCTCGACCAGGGCGTCGTCAACGCGGTGGCCGATGCACGCCATCAAGGCACATTGCAGAAGCTGGTGGCCGCAGCGCATGCCGCCGGCGTGCCCGTTACGGCCACACGCGTGGAAACGGCCGCGCAACTCCAGGCACTGCGCGCCTGCCGTTGTGACGTAATCCAGGGCTACCTGCTGTCGCAACCCTTCCCGGCACGCTGGATCGACGATACGCAAGACGTGATTGCAGAGCGCGCACGCGACCTGATGCCCTGAAGCACCACCACAAAAACAAACGCCCTTCTGCTCAAACAGAAGGGCGTTGTTGTTGAGGGCTGAAACGCGCTGCTTACACGTGCTGCACACGGAAGACCGAAACCGCGCTGCGCAGGGCCTCCGCCTGTTCCTCCAGCGATTCCGCAGCGGCTGCCGCCTGCTCCACAAGTGCCGCATTCTGCTGGGTCACCTGGTCCATCTGCGTGACGGCCTGATTGACCTGCTCGATGCCGCTGCTCTGCTCTTCCGATGCGGAGGAAATCTCGCCCATGATGTCGGTCACACGCTTGACGGCCACCACCACTTCCTCAATCACCGTACCGGCCTCGGCCACCAGCGTCGAGCCGTTCTGCACGCGGCCAACCGAATCGCCAATCAGCTCCTTGATCTCCTTGGCGGCCGTCGCGCTGCGCTGCGCCAGGCTGCGCACCTCACCGGCCACGACAGCAAAGCCGCGACCCTGCTCACCCGCACGGGCGGCTTCCACTGCCGCGTTGAGCGCGAGGATGTTGGTCTGGAAGGCGATGCCCTCAATCACGCCGATAATGTCGGCAATCTTCTTGCTGCTGTCGTTGATGCCCGTCATCGTCTCGATGACGCGGCCCACGACTTCCCCACCCTTGACGGCGATGTCCGATGCGTTGACTGCCAGCGTGCTGGCCTGACGCGCATTGTCGGCGTTCTGCTTCACGATGCTGGTCAGCTCTTCCATGCTGGAAGCAGTCTCCTCAAGCGAGCTGGCCTGCTGCTCCGTGCGCTGTGAGAGATCCGCATTGCCGGCGGCGATCTGCTTGGTGGCACTGGCGATCGAGTCCGAACCCGTGCGCACCTGACCAATGATCTGCTGCAGGCTCGTCTGCATCGAGGCAACGGCGTGCATAAGACGCGCGGTTTCATCGCGGCGGCCAGCCGTGGTTTGCCCTTCCATGCGCGTGGCCAGGTCACCCGAGGCCATGCGCTCGAACACCTGAATAGCGCGCTCCAGCGGGTGCACCACGGTACGGCCCAGCACGCCACGCGCCACCACCGACAGCACCAGGGCCGCCAGCAGCAGGCCGCCCGAAATCCAGATGCTCATGGTGTAACGCGACTGCGAGTTGTCAAAGCGCGTCTTGCCATATTTGAAGCGCGCCCCAACCAATGGCCCCAGCGCCGTGTCGTAGTCGACAAACAGCTTCGGCACCTGGGTCGTGTTCAGGTCGCGGTAGGTAGTGAGATCGCTGCGCTCCAGCGCGGCAATGGCCGGCTCCAGCGCCGTCTTCACGAACTTGGTGCGTGCAGCGTCGGCCGCTTGCAACTGGGCGCGATCCGCATCGGGAATCGGTAGCTTCATGAACTCGGCCCACGCGTCGTTGGCCGTGTTGACCATCGTGTGCGCATCGGCCAGCAGCTTCTTCAGCTCTTCCGGCGACGACACCGAATCAAAATTGGTCAGGTGAATGCGCGCCCACAGCAGGTTGATGGTGTCCTTGGCCAACAGGTCGAGCCCCTTGGCATCTTCCAGGTACACGGCACGCAGGTCGTCATTCGTCGCCCGGCCAGTCGAGATGCCCGCAAAGCCCACCACCGCGATCATCACGGCAAATACTGCAACCAGCATCGTCAATCGCGTCCGAATGCTCGTGTCCATCCACTTCCACATAGGTATTCCCCCGTCTGGTTGGCCGTCTGGCGCTCTTGTGCTCTTTTTCTTTTCCGGCGTTGACGCGCCGGTTGGTTGGCACCCGTTTCACTCCTGAAATGTCCTAACGGCAGGGGGCGACGGAAGTAGAGGCCCTCCCCACGAATGTCCGGGATACGCCGCAAGTGATATGCAAGACTGTCAAAAAGATGCGCCCGGCGCACCCAACGCGTGTGGGGTGGCACTAAAATGCGGTCTGCGCCACCGGATAGGTGGGCAATCCTGCGAAACCGTGCGAGATCGCGCGGTAGGCCGCACTACTCACAAAGGGGATCAAGATGAAGAAACTGATTGCACTGGTGGCCCTGGGCTGCGCTGTCCTGGCCGGTTGCAACACGATGGCTGGTGTGGGCAAGGACATCCAGTCGGGTGGCCAGAAGCTGGAGAACGCCGCCGACAACACCAAGCAGAAGATGTAATGCAGGATTGGCCGGGACGATTACCCAGCCAGACTTGAAAGATGCTGAAAAAAACGCCACACATCGTGGCGTTTTTTTACGCACCCTGCTTACAGCAGCTCTTCCGGCGTGAATGGCGCCAGCATCTGAATCCACACGCGCCGGCCTAGGCCGACGCCCGGCTCGTGGTCGGTGATGACTTCCTTGTCGTTCTCATACGTGGTCCAACGCAGATGGCCGTCCACTTGGGTCACATGGTAAGTACTGCTCCGGATCGCCGCATCAAACAGCCGCGCCACCGCCTGCGATAGCACGGGGCTGCGGATGATCAGCCCCGTTTCTGTATTGAGCCCGACTGAACGCGGGTCCACGTTCATCGAACCGACAAAGAGCGTGCTGCGGTCAACGATGATCGACTTCACATGCAAGCTCGCCTGCGCCGATCGGAATGTGCCGAACATCTTCGGCCGGTCGCCCAGTGTGGGACGCAGCTCATAGAGATCGACGCCATCGTCCAGCAACGCACTGCGGTATTTGGCATAGCCGACATGCACGATGGGTGCATCGGTCGCGGCCAGCGAGTTGGTCAGCACGCGCAAATGCACGCCGCGCTCCTGCAGGCCCTTGGCCACCGCCATGCCACGCACACCCGGCACGAAATACGGCGAGATCAGGATCACCTCGCGCTGGGCCTGGTCGATCTCGTGCAGCAGGGTTTGAGCGACACGCTCCTCGCCGGGAGTGACATCATCGCCAGACACCTTGGCCGGGCGATCGACCGTCACCCGTGCCGGCGCCCATTCGAGCCGCAGGCGGTTGCGGGCAATCTGGTCCGCCAGGAACCAGTCGCGTGTGGCGGGGCGCAAGGGCAATGCATCGGTCTGCGTCGGCGGCTGACCCGCCAGCGTGGATACAGGCCCCTGTGTGCCGGGTGCGGCGTCCATGTCGATGGGCCGCGTGGGTACCTCAATGTGTTGCGGTGGCGTAGCGGGCCGATCCGGCATTGTCACCGGCGGCGGATAGTTGCCTTCCTTCTGCTCGGGCGGGTGTGCGGTACTCGGTTCGGGCGCCAGCGCCTCTACGGGATAGGCGAATTCGCTGTTCCAGTACGCATCAAACGCGGCCGACAACTGCCGCACCGCTGGCCCGGCTGCCAGCACATCCAGGTCGACGAAATTGGTGGTCTGGTCCTGCGTGAAGTACTCCGCGCCGAGGTTGCGGCCGCCCGTGACGGCCAGCGCGTTGTCGGCGATGAACGCCTTGTTGTGCATGCGCCGATTGACGCGGCGGAACTCGGCCACGCCGCTCAGGTAGCGCGTCAGGTTCGACATGCGGCCGCCCGGAAACGGGTTGAACAGCCGCACATCAACGTTCTTGTGCGACGAGAACTTGAGGAAGGCCAGGTCGCGCCCGTCGCTATGGAGGTCATCGACCAGCATGCGCACGCGCACGCCGCGCTCAGCAGCAGCCCGCACGTGGCGCATCAGCTCACGCACGGCGTTGTCGCTCGCGATGATGAAGTACTGCAGATCCAGCGTGCGCTCTGCACGGTCAGCCAGCGTGAGCAACGTGGCATAGGCCTCCTCCCCGGAGGGGATCAGCCGAAAGCCGGACACATCCGCCGACGGCGCGGCAGCCTGCGCCAGACGCCCCAGCGTGGTGGCCGACTCGGCATTGGGCAGCGCGTTGCTGACAGACCGATCGACATGCTCAGGCAGGCTGGCGCAGCCCGCCAGCAACAGCGCAGCCAACCACGCAAACGAAGCCAGCGTTGCGCGGCGAGTCGTGCTCGATGGAATCTGCGGGTGCCCTTGCATGTTCGATGGTGTTCTTTTGCTACCGTTGGTCGACAGGACGGCATCTGCACATCAGCATGCGGCGTGCCACGCCCGCATGCCTGGTGAGACTACGCCAGCCATACGGCGCCACTGTATCCGTGTTTGTCCGACGCCACCCGGGGCATGTCAGAATGCGCACATCGTCGTGTGCCGGGCGTAGGGCCTGTCCTCCTTCTTCGATGCCGACCAGTACCACCGCGTTTTTTGCCACCTTCCTCTTCCTCGTGCACTGCGTGGGCGTGCTCACGGCCATCCATGCGGTGCTCACCGTGCGCACCTCGCAGGGCGCCATTGCCTGGGCCATCTCGCTGGTCACGCTGCCCGAGTTCACGCTGATCCCCTACCTGATCTTCGGGCGCAGCACCTTTGCCGGCTATGTGGATGCACGGCGTTTCCATAATGCCCGCCTGCGCGAGATCACCCTCTCGGACGATTGGCGCAGCCTGCGCGACCATGAATCCAGTGTGATCGAACCGCAGCACGCCAGCATGCAGGCCTTGCCGCGCCTGACCGGCATGCCTTGCCTGTCGCGCAACCGCGTGCGCCTGCTGGTGAACGGCGCTGAAACCTTCGAGGCCATCTTTGCCGCCATGGCCCAGGCGCGCCGCGTGCTGATCGTGCAGTTCTTCATCGTGCATGACGACACGCTCGGCCGCCGCCTGGCGGAGCTGATGCTCGAGCGCGCCCGCGCCGGCGTGCGCGTGTACTTCCTGTTCGACAGCATCGGCTGCCACGCCCTGCCCCGCCACTACGTGCAGCGCCTGATCGATGGCGGCATCCACGCCAAGCCGTTTGCCACGCACGGGGGCTTCGTCAACCGCTTCCAACTCAACTTCCGCAACCACCGCAAGCTGGTGGTGGTGGATGGCGAGCGCGCCTATGTCGGCGGGCACAACGTCGGCAACGAATACCTGGGCGAAAAGCCGCCACTCTCGCCGTGGCGCGATACGCATATCGAGATCGTTGGGGCAGCGGTGATGGACCTGCAGCTCACCTTTGCCGAAGACTGGTACTGGGCCGCGAAGGAAGTGCCGCAATTGATCGTGCCCGAACAGCGTCCGGTGGAAGACATGGTCTGCCAGGTCGTGCCCAGTGGCCCGGCCGACAAGCAAGAGACCTGCTCGCTGTTCTTCATGGAGGCCATCCAGTCGGCGCGCAAGCGGCTGTGGATCACCACGCCGTACTTCATTCCCGATGAGGCCGTGTTTGCCGCGCTGCGCCTGGCCGTGCTGCGTGGGGTGGATGTGCGCATCCTGATCCCCTCGCGGCCGGACCACCGCGTGGTGTTCCTGGCCTCGACGCTGTACGCGCATCAGGCCATCCGCGCGGGCGTGAAAATCTACCGCTACCTGCCCGGCTTCCTGCACCAGAAAGTCGTGCTGATCGACGACGACGCTGCCGCCGTGGGCAGTGCCAACCTGGACAACCGCTCGTTCCGCCTGAACTTCGAGGTGATGGTCATGACCGCCGACCACCGCTTCGCCAGCGACGTTGCACACATGCTCGACGCCGACTTTGCCGAAGCCACCCGCATCGGCCGTGACGAATACGAGCGCGCCCACCCGATGCGCCGCGTAATCATGCACGTAGCCAAGCTGTTCGCGCCGATCCTGTAGCCGCGCTTCGAATTCACCCGCAAGAAGCGGAGCGCCACAACGCAGCGCCGTCCCTAACCTGAAGCCCAACACTTTCAGGACTAGGAGACGTGCGATGTCCGCCCCCCTTGACTCATCGATCGACCGCCTGACTGCCGGCTTCAACCGGCTGGCGGGTTCCAACCTCGCCGCGCAATCCGCCGAGCAGATCGCGCTGGCCGCCATGCCGATGGTGGCGGTGCTCACCCTGCATGCCGATGCCAGTACAGCGAGCTGGCTGCAGGTGGCGCTCACGCTGCCGTTCGTGCTGTTTGCCATTCCCGTTGGGATGCTGGCGGACCGTTGGCCCAAGCGCACGTTGATGGCCGGGGCAGAAGCGGTGCGTGCAGCGGCACTGTTCGGGGTGGCAGGGCTGCTGCTCGCTGGCCAACTGAATCTGACAGCGCTGGTGATGCTGGGCTTCGTGGCGGTCTGCGGCACGGTGGTGTTCAGCGTGGCGGCACCGGCATTGGTGCCGTCGCTCGTGCCACCGGCAATGCTCTCGCGTGCCAACGGGCGCATCGAACTGGCGCGCACCGTGGCGTTTGCCTGCGGCCCGGCCATCGGTGGCGCGCTGATCGGCTGGACCGGCGCCATGACGGCCTTCGTGCTGGCCGCCGTGTTATCCGTTGGTGCAGCGGCGCTGCTGACGGGCGTGCCCTCACCCGCGCCTGTAGCACGGCGTGCGGCGCATCCGCTGCGCGACATCGCCGAGGGTGCGCGCTTCGTGTTCCGTCACCCGCTGCTGCGGCCGGTGTTCATCACGCAGTGTCTCTTCACGATGTCCTTTTTCATGGTGCTCGCCGTATTCGTGCCGTATGCGGCGCACCGGCTTGGGCTGTCGGCGCAGGCCATCGGGCTCACGCTTGGGATGTACGGTGCGGGCATGGTGATTGGCGCACTGCTGGCTGCACGCATCCTGGCGCGCTGGCGCTTTGGCCATGTGGTGGCAACCGGCCCCGTGTGCGGGCTGGCCGGCGGTGCCTTGCTGGCAGCGACGCTCTGGCAACCGTGGCCGCCGCTCGCCCACGCGGGGTTCTTCATGCTGGGGTGTGGGCCGATCCTATGGGTGGTCAGCACGACCACGCTGCGCCAGACGGTCACGCCACCCGCGCTGCTGGCACGCGTGTCGGCGGTGAACGTGATGTCGTACGGTGCACGGCCGGTGGGTGCTGCATTGGCGGCATGGTTGGCGGCGCAGGCGGGTATGGGTGCGTGCCTGCTGATGGCGCTGGCCGGCTTTGCACTGCAGTTGTTGTGCATTCTCCAGTCGCCGGCAGTCCGGCTCGCGCGTCAGCCGAGCCCGGATGACGCCGATACCGCGCTTAACCCAGCCTGACGCTATGGCGTCTGCGCATCGCGCCATGCACGCGGCGTCATGCCGAAGTGGGCGACGAACCAGCGCGTGAATGATGCCTGCCGCGTGTACCCCAGCAGCGCCGCCACGCGGCCGATCCGGTAACTCGGGTTGGCCATGTAGCGGACAGCCAGGTTGTGGCGCACCTCCTCCACCAGTTCGGAGAACGTGGCGCCGGCGGACTCCAACTGCCGCTGCAAGGTGCGTGCGCTCAGGTGAAGGTGCTCGGCCACCTGCTCCACCGAGGCACGCTCCAGCGGCAACAGCAGATACACCGCGCGCCGCACTTCCTGCACCACGGCATCCGGCCCCGATACGTTGAGTGGTTCAGCCAGGCTTTCTGCATAACGCACGAGCGCCGGGTCAGCGGCTGGGTTGGGCGTCTCCAGATCGGCTGCCACGCAGACGATGCCGTTGAAATCGCTGTCAAACACGATCGGGCAACCGAACACGCGCCGGTGCAGGCTGACATCCGCCGGGGCCGCATGCGTGAAGTGGATGCCGCGCGGCTTCCAGTGCGTGCCCAGCAGCGCACTGCAAATGCGGGCCAGCACACCCACGGCCAACTCGTTCGCCTGGCGCAGTGGCACGGGCGTCTCGGTGATGATCTCCTCGCGGATGACCACCATGTCGCCATCCGATTCCAGGTAGACCGCCAGTGCCTCGTTCATGAGATGGCGGTACTGGATGATGGCCTGCAACGCCTCGCGCAGGGTGCGTTTGTGGCCCAGCAGCAGGCCAAGCACGCCAAAGTCCAGCTCCTGCCGCGCCTCGGCCATCTGCAGGCCGAGTGTCGGGCATGGCGCACTGGCCGCCGTGAACTCCATCAACTGGCAGGTCGCCACCACGGGCACGAGCTGCTCCGTGTCGGCCAGCTTGGCGGGGTCGAGTCCCACCTGCCGCAATGCCTCCTGCGGGTTGAAGCCGAGCCGCCGCACGACCTGAAAATAGCCGTTCAGCGACCGGGCGCGCACCATTGTCTCCATGGATGTCCGCCAATATCAGGGGCCGCGTGGGCCCTCTTGGTGTTTACACGGAATGGCGCATAAAGAGAAAAACTTGGCGCCAAATGAGAAATACAACCCTACCGTCTCCCTATAGTGGAGTCCACCAGAGACATCCCCTACAGGAGACACACCGTGCAATTCCTCGATGATTCGCTGCACCCCGAGAACCAGGACAAGGTCGTCATCACCGTGGCCCCGTACGGCCCTGAATGGATGCCGGAGGACTTTCCGGAAGACATCCCGGTCACGATGGAAGAACAGGTGCAGAAGGCCGTGGACTGCTACAACGCCGGTGCCACCGTGCTGCACCTGCACGTGCGCGAGCTGGACGGCAAGGGCTCGAAGCGGCTGTCGAAATTCAACGAGTTGATTGCCGGCGTGCGCGCTGCGGTGCCGGACATGATCATCCAGGTGGGCGGTTCGATCTCGTTTGCGCCGGAAGACGAAGGCCAGGCCGCCAAGTGGCTGTCGGACGACACACGTCACATGCTGGCCGACCTGACCCCGACGCCCGATCAGGTGACCGTGGCCATCAACACCACGCAGATGAACATCATGGAGCTGCTGTATCCGGAATATCTGGAAGGCACCTCCCTGTCACACCCCGCGCTGCAGCAGGCCTACCGCGAGATGACCGTGCCGGCCGGCCCGCAATGGCTGGAGGAACACCTGCGCCGCCTGCAGGCTGCCGGCGTGCAGCCGCACTTCCAGCTCACCGGCATCCACGCGATGGAGACGCTGGAACGCCTGGTGCGCAAGGGCCTCTACAAAGGCCCGCTCAACCTCACGTGGATCGGCATTGGCGGCGGCTTTGACGGCCCCAACCCGTTCAACTTCTTCAACTTCATCCACCGCGCGCCGGATGGCTGCACGCTGACGGCCGAATCGCTGCTCAAGAACGTGCTGCCGTTCAACATGATGGCCATGGCAATGGGCCTGCACCCGCGTTGCGGCATTGAAGACACGATCATCGACCAGCATGGCAACCGCATGACCTCGGTGCAGCAGATCGAGCAATGCGTGCGCGTGGCAAAGGAACTCGGCCGCGAAATCGCCAGTGGCAAGGAGGCGCGCCAGATCTACCGCATCGGCACCTGGTACGACAGTGCCGAAGAAACGCTGGCAGCCCACGGCATGGCCCCCAACCGCGCGCCAAACGTGAAGAACCTGCCGCTGCGCGCGGCCTAAACTACAAGACGCACTTTCACCGGGCACAACACAGGCGGCGCTCAACGCAAGCGCCGCCACTCGGAGACAACCATGAATCTGCATGCTGCCGACCAGCACACAGGTGACCACGACGGCTACCTCGTCAGCCGACCCCAGGCGTGGTTCGCGTTTGCGATGACCTTTGCACTGATGCTGTTCGACTACATCGACCGGCAAGTCATCGTGTCGCTGTTCCCGCATCTGAAGACGGCCTGGGCGCTGTCGGATAAGCAGCTCGGTGCGCTGGTATCCGTCATCTCGATCGTGGTGGCAGTGGGCGGTTTGCCGGTGGCGCTGCTGGCCGACCGCTTCAGCCGCGTCAAGAGCATCGTCATCATGGCGACGGTGTGGAGCCTGGCAACCATCTCTTGCATGTTCACGCGCAACTACGCGCAGTTGTTCACCGCGCGTGCCATCGTAGGTGTGGGCGAAACCGGCTACGGCTCGGTGGGTGCAGCGCTCATCGCCAGCCTGTTCCCCAAGCGCCTGCGTGCCACGTTGATGGGCGCCTTCTTTGCGGCAGCATCCGTGGGCTCGGTGCTGGGTGTATTGCTCGGCGGTGTGATCGCGGCACGCTGGGGCTGGCAGGCAGCCTTTGGCGTGGTGGGCGTGCCCGGGTTGCTGCTGGCGCTGCTCTACGTATTTGTGCCGGACTACAAGACGGTGGCGATGGCACCCGGTGCGGCGCAGGCACGGCAGTCCGCTGGCACGCTCCTGCAACGCGTGGCTGGCGCACTCACCAATTCACGCACACTCTGGTGGACCTGCCTGGGCGCAGCCTTCCAGCTGATCGTTGTATCGACCATCTGGTCGTGGCTGCCGAGCTACCTGAACCGCTACCACGGCACACCGCCGGACCGCGCCGCGATGCAGGCCGCGCTGGTCGTGCTGTGCGGCGCGCTGGGAGCCTTCGTGTGGGGCGTGGTGGCCGACGTGGTGGCGGCACGCCGTCAGCGCAACCGGCTGATTGCCGTGGCGGCACTGGCCATTGTGACGCTGCTGGTGTTCACAACGGCTTTCGGCACGGCCATGCCAGCCAACCAGCAATTCCTGCTGATCGCCTTCGGTGGCTTCCTGATGACGTGCACGGTGGCGCCAGCCTCCAGCGTGGTGTTCGACGTGGTCCACCCGGGCGTGCGTTCCACAGGGGCTGCGGTGCTCTCGCTGTTCCAGAACCTGTTCGGTCTGGCGATCGGCCCGTTCGTGGGTGGCGCCATGTCCGACGCGTGGGGCCTGCAGACCGCACTGGCTGTCATGCCGATCTTCGGTGTGGTTGCAGCAGGCTGCTTCCTGCTGGCCGCGCGCAGCTACGAGGCTGAGTTGAAACGCGTGGCCAACGTATCGCTGGACGCAGCGCCCAACGCCACCCCAACCGCCGTGGCCTCTGCATGACGGCCTGATTCCGCTTAACCGCGCGCCGCCTCCCAAGGCAACCCGACGCCCTCTCCGCTTTGACCGCGGCTCGCCCAGCAAGCCGCGCAGGCGGCGCGCACCCCAAAACATCTGAGAAACACCAGGAGACACACATGGCAACAGCAGTCCGCTTCCACGAAACCGGTGGCCCCGAAGTCTTGCGTTGCGAGACGGTCGACGTTGGCCAGCCCGGCCCCGGCCAGGTCCGCCTGCGCCACGAGGCCGTCGGCCTGAACTTTGCCGATACCTACTTCCGCTCCGGGCTCTACCCCGTGCCGCGCCCCGCCGGCATGGGTGTCGAAGCCGCCGGCATCGTCGAAGCCGTGGGCGACGACGTGACCAACGTCGCCGTGGGCGACCGCGTGACGTACACCGGCTTCATCAACACGCTGGGCGCCTACAGCACCGAGCGCCTGATCCCAGCCGCACCGCTCATCAAGCTGCCGGATGCCATTGCCTGCGAAACCGCCGCCGCCATGACCATGCGCGGCCTGACCTCTGCCTACCTGCTGCGACGCATCTATCCGTTTGCCAAGGGCGACACGATCCTGCTGCACGCGGCTGCGGGCGGCGTGGGATTGATCGTCTCGCAGTGGGCCAAGCTGCTCGGGCTCACGGTGATCGGCACCGTATCGAGCGAAGCCAAGGCGGACATCGCACGCACACATGGCTGCGACCACGTCATCAACTACACACATGAAGACGTTGCCAAGCGCGTGCGCGCGCTGACCGATGGCGTGGGTGTAAACGTGGTGTTCGACAGCGTGGGCAAGAGCACCTTCGAAGCCTCGCTCGATTCGCTCAAGCGGCGCGGGCTGATGGTGTGCGTGGGCACGGCCTCGGGCCCGATCCCCCCGTTCAATCCGCAATTGCTGGCGATGAAGGGCTCGCTCTACATGACGCGCCCGGCACTGGCGGATTACATCGCCGATCCGGCTGAGAAAGCCGAGCTGGCGGGTGAACTGTTCGACCACGTCGCAGCCGGCCGCATCCAGATCGAGATCCACCAGCGCTACGCACTGGAAGACGCCGTGCAGGCGCACCGTGACCTGGAAGCGCGCAAGACGACCGGCTCGTCCGTGTTCGTCATCTGAGGTGGCGCCATGCGTGTCGAACAACTGACCAACGCGCTGGGTGCCGAACTGACTGGCGTGCAACTGGCCGATGCAGTGCAAGACGAAGCTCTGTTTGCGGAGATCCGCGCCGCGCTGCTCCAGCACCGCGTAATCTTCCTGCGCGATCAGGAGCTGAGCCGCGCGCAGCACGTCGCCTTCGCGCGCCGCTTTGGCGATCTCGAAGATCATCCCGTGGCCGGCAGCGACCCCGAGCACCCCGGCCTCGTGCGCATCTACAAGACCCCCGACCAGCCGAACGACCGCTACGAAAACGCGTGGCACTCCGACACGACGTGGCGCGAGGCGCCGCAATTCGGCGCCGTGCTGCGCTGCGTAGAATGCCCGCCGGTGGGCGGCGACACCATGTGGGCCAACATGGCGCTGGCCTACGACAAGCTGCCGGATGACGTGAAGCCGGAGATAGCCGACCTGCGCGCCCGCCACAGCATCGAAGCGAGCTTTGGTGCCGCCATGCCGATCGAGAAGCGCCTCGCGCTCAAGGCCCAGTACCCCGATCCCGAACACCCCGTGGTCCGCACGCACCCCGAGACCGGCGAGAAAGTGCTGTACGTGAACGGCTTCACCACGCACTTCACGAACTACCACACGCCCGCGCGCGTGCGCTACGGGCAGGACGCCACGGGTGGTGCGTCGGAGCTGCTGCGCTACCTCATCAGCCAGGCGTACATCCCGGAATACCAGGTGCGCTGGCGCTGGAAGCCCAACAGCGTCGCCATCTGGGACAACACCGCCACGCAGCACTACGCGGTCATGGATTACCCGCCGTGCCACCGGAAGATGGAGCGCGCCGGGATCATCGGCAGCAAGCCGTTCTAACGACCGCCGGGGCACGTGGCATACCCCAAGCACCCGGCGGCGATCGCACCAAAAGAGGAGACCCAGCAACATGAAGAGCAAGCACATCGCCCCCATTGCACCGATCGCCCTGCTGGCCTGCGCCGGCGCGGCCTGCGCGCAATCGAGCGTGACGCTGTATGGCGTGGTGGATACCAACATCGAATACGCCACCAACCTGGCGGGCGCCACGCCCGGCAGTTCAGGCAACCGCGTGTCCATGCAGAGCGGTGGGCTTTCGGGCTCGCGCTGGGGCCTGCGTGGTGTGGAAGACCTTGGCGGTGGCCTGAGCGCGCTCTTCGTGCTGGAGAGCGGCTTTGCGAGCGACACCGGGCAATCGCAGCAAGGGGGTCGCCTGTTCGGCCGCCAGGCTTACGTGGGGCTGAAGAGCAGCACGGTGGGCCAATTCACGTTCGGCCGCCAGTACACAACGCTGTTCCAGATGCTGGCCAACTTCGAGCCGATGTCGTACTCCACGCAGTACGAACCGGCCGCGGTGCAGACCGGTGTCAATTTCCGCTCGGACAACACCGCCATGTACACCGGCACCTTTGGTCCGGTCACGGCGCAGGCACATTGGTCGTTCGGTACCGGTGCACCGAGCGTCAATCCAACCGGCGGCGGCAACGGTGAAGTGCCCGGCCAGGCACGCCGCGACAGCGGCTATGGTGCGGGCGCGGCCTACATGGCCGGCCCCATCGGCGCCACGCTCGTGTACGACCAGTACAACCCGAGCGTGCCGCTGGGTGGTGGTGCGTTCAGCTCGGGCACCGTGCGCAAGGCGGCCATTGCGGGCAGCTATCTGTTTGGCGATGTCATCAAGATCATGGGCGGCTACCGCTGGGGCCAGAACAAGAACGCCAACGGCAGTGTGGCCCTGCGCGACGACTACTACTGGGCCGGCGTGAACTACCAGGCGACCAATGCGCTGATGCTGTCGCTCGAGTACTCGTATCAGAAGATCAAGATGATCAACAGCACGCCATCGACCCAGCCGAACCCGTGGCAGGTGGCCTTCATTGCCGACTACACGCTCTCCAAGCGCACGGACCTGTACCTGAGCACCGCCTACGCACGCAATGCAGGGTTGGCGCTCGACCAAGCCACGGTGGACCTCAATGCAACGGGTTACGGCCTGGCCGCCGGCAAGACCAGCATGATCGGCATGGCGGTCGGCATCCGCCACAAGTTCTGAGCGCCCCACACCACGGGAGGCGGTTGCCGCCGTCTCCCCGGTCGGCATTCGAGGAGGGCGACCTCCTCGTTTTTTTCCACGCCCACACCTTCGTTCTCTGTTGATGCAAACGCAAACCACTCCGACGATCCTCATGGTGCCCGGCCTGCGGGACCACGTAGCCGACCACTGGCAGACGCTGCTGCAGGCCGCGTTGCAAGGCAATGGATGCAAAGCTGAATCGGTGCCGCCACTGGAAGCCGACAAGCTCAGTTGCGCGGCGCGTGTCGCGGCGCTGGACAAGGCGGTCTCCGCAATCAATGGACCGGTGATTCTGGTGGCACACAGCGCAGGTGTGATGATCACCGTGCATTGGGCGCGGCATCATGCGCGCAGCATCCACGGTGCGCTGCTTGCCACCCCAGCCGACCTGGATACACCGCTACCCTCGGGCTATCCAACGCATGACGTGTTGCAGAAAAACGGCTGGCTACCCTGCCCGCGCCGTCCGCTGCCGTTTCCGAGCATCGTCGCGGCCAGCCGCAACGACCCGCTGGCATCTTACGAGCGCATCGCGGGCATGGCCGACGACTGGGGCAGCCGGCTGGTCGATCTGGGGGATGTCGGACACCTGAACCCCGCCGCTGGCTTTGGGCCGTGGCCGCAGGCACAGGCGCTCATCGATGCGTTGCGTTGAATCGGAGGGCGACATGTCGCGCGCTGTCTCGATTCCCGCGACGGAGCTGCCGCCGGGTCAGCGCAGGCTGGTGTTCATAGAGGGCCGCAGCCTGGTGCTGTTCAACATTGATGGCACGGTCTACGCCATCGACAACACGTGTCCGCATCAAGGGGCATCACTGGCCGGTGGAAAGCTGGAAGGCACGCGGCTGCAATGTCCGGCACACGGGCTGCACTTCGATTTGGCTGCGAGCGACACCGCCGCGCTATGCCTCAAGCGCTTTCCGGTCAGCGCTACCGACGGCATGCTGACCGTAAAGCTGGAAAACCCACCGCCCGCTGGATAGTGCGGTGCGGCGAGTGTGGCATCACACCATGCGGCGGATACCGAAGCGTTGCGCGCGTCGGCGCCACACCAAACCGTAGTACGCCCCCTGCATCACGAACATGGCGATGAACGCAGCAGGATACGCTGCCCAGATGCCATCGGTGCCGATGTGCCGGCTCAGCATCCACGCCACCGGCACTTCCACCGCCGCAATGGCAACGATGGAAATGGCCGTGGGCGCCATCACCGTGCCGCTGGCGCGCATCACGCCCGAGAACACGCTCGCCATACCGAAGATGACCGAGCTCCACAGCGAGATGTGCAGCAGGCTCTGGGCCAGGCTCATCACCTCGGTATTCGTGGTGAACCAGCCAATCACGGAACGCGAGAACAGCAGCGCCAGCACCACCAGCAGCCCGGTAATCGCGACGTTGAGCATCAGCCCGGTGCGGGTGATGGCATCGAGCCGATCCGTATTGCCCGAGCCAATGGCCTGCGCCCCCAGGATCGACGCGGTAATGGCGATCGACATGGCCGGGAACTGCACGTAGCTGATGATCTGCGTGCCGGCGCCATAAGCGGCCGTGGCATCCGACCCGAAGCTGTTGACGAACGACAGCAGCGCCAGCTCTGCAATCGAGATCACCACAAGCTGAACGCCCGTCGGCACGCCGATCTTCAGAACCGTCCTGAGCACGCCAAAGTCCACCCACAGATGCCGTGCCAGCACGGCATCCGGCGCGAGCGGATGGTTGCGGCGGCGCAGGAAAAACGCCAGCCACACCAGCGCCACCGTGAACGAAATGATCGTTGCCACGGCACCGCTGGCCACGCCCAGTTGCGGCAGGCCAAACCAGCCGCGAATGAACGTCGGCGTGAGCACCAGCCCAATCGACGTGGACAGCGCCAGCGTACGCAATGGCGTGCGCGTGTCACCCACGCCGCGCATCATCGCGGTGGCCAGCAGGTAGACGAACAGACCCGGCATGGCGTAGAGCATGACGCTGGCATAGAGCGTGGCGTCCTGCAGGATGTCGGCCGGCGTACCGAGCCAGCGCAGCAGCGCCTGCGCGAATGGGCCGCCCAGCAGCGCCACGGCCAGGCCCACGGCAAAGCCGACCGACAGCGTGGTGCCCGCCACGGTCTTCATCGCCTCTGGTTTCTTGGCGCCCCACGCCTGCCCGATCAGCACCGCCGCACCCGAGCCCAACCCGATGATGAAGGCGATGAAGAAGAACAGGATGGGGAAGAACGCCGACACCGCGCCCAGCGCCTTCACGCCCAGCATGTGCCCGACGTAGACGTTGTTGAGCGTGCCCGACAACGATTGCAGGATGTTGGCCAGAATCAGTGGCCCGAGAAAGGACACGAAGGTCCGCCACAGCGGACGCGCTGCAGTGGGATGGGTTTGGGGAGTGCTCATACGGTTTGTTGTCCTTCTTCTTGTATGGGGGAGTCCGCTGCAGCGAAGGCGCGCTGCGCCAGCCCGCGCGCATGGTCGCGCACGTCGACAGGCCAATGCTCGGTGCAAGCGGCAAAGCGTTCAGCATCGCCGGAAAACAGCGCGCGCAACGCATCTTCATAGGCAGGCGCATTGCCCGCCATGGCCGACAGGAAACCATACGCGACATCGGTTGCGGCGCGCTGACGGTCGCGTGCCTCGGTCGCGCGGCGTGCGGCTTCCACGAGCTTGCGCAACGTCACCGACGCCCCGCCCGGCTGCGAGGCCAGCCATTCCCAATGGCGCGGCAGCAGCGTCACCTCGCGCGCGGTCACGCCCAGTTTCGGGCGACCGGGGCCACGCGGCTGCGCCGGTTCTTCGGGGATCTCGGGAACGGATTGGACAGGAAGCCGCGCCAGCACATCATCAACCGAGCCACGCAGGTCAAGCTCGACCACATCGCTGGTGGCATCGTCAAAGACGAGCACGGCAGCATCGGCATGGTGGTCGACGTAGGCTTTGACCGCTTGCGCTACATCACGCAGCGGGCCGGCGGCAACGCGCCGCGCGCCGGCAAACGCCGTACAGGTCACAACCGATGCGGGATGCATGAAGAGGCTCCAGTCGAACAAAGGAGCCGATTCTACCCGGGTTTAATTTGACGTCAATATCTTCCGGGTAGAAATAGGTTGTAGCGCGGCATGTGGCGTCATCACGTGCCGCAGCGGGGCCAATCAGGCCGCCTGCTGCACCCACGCCTCCACCAGCAAGCGCTTCAGTTCCGGCACGCAGGAGCCGCAGTTGCCGCCGGCTTTCAGGCAGGCCGTGATCTCGCCCGTAGATTGCAGCCCCTTGGTGCGGATGGCGTCACAGATGGTGTTGCGGCCAACGCCAAAGCATGAGCACACGGTCGGCCCCACGTCGGCACCGGCCTCGATCGGCTGGCCGAGCAGCACGCCTGCGCGGTCGAGGTCTTCCAGACGCGCCTGCGCGAACAGCCCCGCCAGCCAATTGCGCGACGGCAGGTCCGGGCGGGGCGAAAGAAACACGCAGGCCTCGATGCGGTCATCCACCACATGCACGGCACGGTAGACGCGTGCCGTCTTGTCTTCGTATTCGAGCCAATCGGCATGCGGGTCCGTCACGCGGAGCAGCGTGCGCGCCCAGTCACGCACCGAACCGAGCTGCTGGCGCCCTGCCAGCTCATAGCGCACGAACTGCTTGCCCTGGATGCGCGTCCACCACGTGGCGTCATCGGTGTCCAACCCGCGGCGCGAGAGCACGAAGCCGTGCCACGCCACGTCAAACGGCTCGACCATCACCGGCGTGTGTTTGAACTCGGGCTCACCCGACACTGGATCGACCACCGGATTGACCACCGCACCGACGCGCGCGTCGGAAGCGAACTGCCCATTCCAGTGGATTGGCACAAACACACTGCCGCGCGCGATACCGCCCGTCATACGCACACGCGCCACCATGCTGCCCCAGCGCGACGACACGCGCGCCAGGCTGCCTTCACGCACGCCGGCCAACAGTGCGTCGTGCGGGTGCAGATCGACGAACGGTTCGGGCACGTGATCCGCCAACTTGGGCGCGCGGCCAGTCCGCGTCATGGTGTGCCACTGGTCGCGCACGCGGCCGGTGTTGAGGATGAGCGGGTATTCGCCGTCTGCCTTATGCGCGGGTGCGCGAGCAGACGTCGGCACGAAGCGCGCGCGGCCATCGGCATGAGCGAAGCGACCGTCGCTGAAGAGGCGCGCTTCACTGCTGCCCGGCATGGCGACAGGCCATTGCACGGGCGCCATGTCGTTGTAGGCGTCCGTGTCGAGCCCCGTCAGGCCGCCAAGGTGGAATGCCCGCCGAACACCTTGCATGCCGCTTGCGTCGTTGGCGTAGGCGGATAGGCGCGCGTGCTCGTCGAATACGTCGCGCGGGCGCTTGAAATCGAAGCCGTCGTAGCCCATGCGGCGCGCGACGTCGGCGATGATGTCCCAGTCTGCGCGTGCCTCGCCGGGTGCCGGCAGGAAGGCGCGCTGACGCGAGATGCGGCGCTCGGAATTCGTCACCGTACCGTCTTTCTCACCCCAGCCGAGTGCGGGCAGCAGGATGTCGGCCAGCACGGTGGTATCGGTGGCTTCCACGATGTCGGAGGCGACGACGAGTTCGCACTTGGCCAGCGCGCGGCGCGCCTGGTCGGCATCGGGCAGGCTGACCACGGGGTTGGTGCCCATGATCCACACGGCCTTCACGCGCCCGTCTTCAATGGCTTCAAACAGGTCGACCGCCTTCAGCCCCACCTTGTCGGCCATGCGCGGGGCGTTCCAGAACGTCTGCACCAGCGCGCGATGCACAGGCTCGTTCAGCTCCATGTGCGCGGCCAGCATGTTGGCGAGGCCGCCTACCTCGCGGCCACCCATCGCATTCGGTTGGCCGGTAATCGAGAACGGCCCCATGCCCGCACGGCCGATACGGCCCGTGAGCAGGTGGCAGTTGATGATGCTGTTGACCTTGTCGGTGCCCGCCGTCGATTGATTCACGCCCATCGAGAACGCGGTGATGGTGCGCTCGGTATTGGCAAACCAGTTGTAGAACGTGAGCAAGTCGTCGAGCTTGAGCTTGCAGGCCTTGGCCACGGCTTCGACGTCTTCGCTCTCAGTACCAGCAGCGGCCAGCGCTGCGTCGGGGCCGTTGGTATGCAGGGTGACGAAGTTGCGGTCCACCACGCCGCGCCGCGAGAGGAACGACAACAAACCGTTGAACAGCCAGACGTCCGTGCCTGGCCTGATGGGCAGGTGCAGATCCGCCAGTTCGCACGTGGCCGTGTGGCGCGGGTCGACCACCACCACCCTCATCTCCGGGCGCGCCTCCTTGGCACGCGCGATGCGCTGGAACAGGATCGGGTGGCACCACGCGGTGTTGGAGCCGACCAGCACGATCAGATCCGCCGCTTCCAGATCGTCGTAGCAAACGGGCACGAGGTCTTCGCCAAACGCGCGCTTGTGCCCTGCCACGGCCGACGACATGCACAGCCGCGAGTTGGTATCGATATTGGCCGTGCCGATGAAGCCCTTCGTGAGCTTGTTGGCGACGTAGTAGTCCTCGGTCAGCAGTTGGCCGGAGACGTAGAGGGCGACGGCGTCGGGGCCGTGTTGGTCGATGATGCGGCGAAAGCCTTGGGCGACGGTATCCAGTGCGGTGTCCCAGGACACGCGCTGCAGCGGTGCAGGTTTTGCCAACTGCGGCGCATCCACATCGTGTGAACGCTCGCGCATGGCTGGGTACAGCAGGCGCCCATCAAGGCTGACGGTCTCACCCAGCGCCGAACCCTTTACGCACAGGCGCCCCGTGTTGGATGGGTGCGCCGGATCACCCACGATGCCGACGCTGCCATCCGCCTGCGGGGTCGCCAGCACGCCGCAGCCGACGCCGCAGTACGGGCACGTCGTACGCACCGTGTCAGTGGCCGGAAGGATGGGGATGGTCGTCATCGTCATGGGTTGGCCTTGGGTTCTTGCGGAAAATCAGGCGGCTTCTGCCTCGCACAGCGCGCGGCCAAACAACAGGCGCTGGCGGATCGGCGTGATGGGGGTCTGGCGCTGGATCAGGTCGAAGTACCACGGGCCGTCGGCCACGTCGCCATACAGCACTGCGCCGACGATGCGTTCGTCCTTGAGCACGAGACGCTTGTAGACGCCGCGGCGCGGGTCGCGCAGCACGATGTCTTCGGTGCCATCACCGCCGATGAAATCGCCGGCGGAATAGAGATCGACGCCCGTGACCTTCAGCTTGGTCGCCGTGGCCTGCTGGATGTAGCGACGGTGTCCGGCGCCGGCCAGGTGGGCGGCACACACGCGGGCCTGGTCCCAGATGGGTGCGACGAGACCGAAGGTGGCGCTGCGGTGCTGCACGCATTCGCCCACGGCGTAGATGCGCGGGTCGTACGTTTGCAGCGTGTCGTCGACGACGATGGCGCGTTCGCAATGCAGGCCGGCGGCCTTGGCGAGTTCAATATTCGGGCGCACGCCGGCCGTCATGACAACGAGGTCGGCGGGGATCTGCGTGCCGTCTTTGAAGCGGACGGCGGTCACGCGGTCAGTACCGAGCAGTTCGGCCGTGTGCGCGCCGAGCAGGAAGCGCAGGCCCTTGGCCTCCAGCGCCTTCTGCAGCAACTGCGCGGCGGGCTTGTCGAGCTGGCGCTCCATCAGCGTGTCCGGCAGGTGCACAACGGTCACGTCCATGCCCTGGCGCATCAGGCCATTCGCCGCTTCCAGCCCCAGCAGGCCGCCGCCGATGACGACGGCATGCCGATGGTTGCGCGCCGCCTCCAGCATCGTCTCCACGTCCTGGATGTCGCGGAAGGCGATCACGCCCGGCAGCAGGTGCCCCGGCACCGGCAAGATGAACGGCCGCGATCCAGTGGCGATCAGCAGACGGTCATAGCGCATCTCTACACCGTCGCGCGAGCGCAGCGTGCGGCGCGGGCGGTCGATATTTACCACCGGGTCGCCCGCGTGCAGTGTGATGTGGTTCTGCGCATACCACTCACGCGTGTTGAGCATGATGTCGTCGACCTGCTTCTCGCCCGCCAGCACGGGGGATAGCAGGATGCGGTTGTAGTTGCCGTGTGGCTCTTCGCCAAACACGGTGATGTCGTACAGGTCCTGCGCCAGCTTGAGCAGCTCTTCGACCGTGCGCATGCCGGCCATGCCGTTGCCGATGACGACCAGCTTGGGGCGCACGGTCCGGGCATTCATACGGCCACCCAAACACGTCCGTCTTCCACCTTCGCCGCGTACGCGTGCACCGAGTTGGCCGGCGCTTCCAGGCACTCCCCCGTGGCCAAGTCAAAGTGCTGCTTGTAGATCGGCGACGCCACAACGATGCGCTCGCCCAGGTTGCCGACAAGCCCGCGCGACAGCACCGCCGCATCGGAGTTGGGGTCGTAGTTGGCGATAGCGTAGACGTGCTGCGGCGCGCTACCAGCGACGTGGAACACGGCGACCTGCTCGTCGCCCACCAGCGCGCACACGCCGGTATTCGGGACGATGTCGTCCAGGGCACAGATGGGGGTCCAGTGGTTGGCTTGCATGATGATCTCTGGTCAGAAACGGGGGCCGAAAAAACAAAAGGCGTCCGGGAACCGGGAAGTGCTCCGATTCCGGGACGCCGTTGTCCAAGTGGGCCTCGGGCTACCGAGGCCTTATTGCTACACAATCAGATCGCCGTTGACCTGTGCCATCGTGCAATGCAACACCCATGCCAGGGTGGAAAATGCCGCAACCACGAGAGTTTGTGAACGCTTGTCGACCCAATGGATGCAGTACACAACGTTGCGGCGCACGGCGCGGGTGCATCGACGCCCGGTTGTGGTGCAGCACAACATCCGTGCTGTGAGACGCCACCGCCCTGGCCCAAAACTCCTCACGGTCAAAGTGCAAGTGCACCTGGCTACCTAAACAATCCGCGTGGCGCTGTAAATTAGGCCAATTCTTTTTTTGATCGATTGAATTAATTTAACAAAAACACAATTAACACCTGATGTTTGTTATGGAAATATCTGCCCCCCATCAAAATCCACAAGAAGGGGAAGGAATTGCACAATCCATTTCATTCCAAGATAGGAAAACCACACCGCCCATTGCTTTCGGCAACCAGCGCGGCCATTGCATTGTTGCTGTCCCTCACGTTGACGGCATGCGGATCGGGAGACGATTCGCCTGTTGCGGCCATGGAACCGCAAGCCGCGTCCCTCGCCACGGCCAGCGTAGAAGAGCGCCAATTCGATCAGTTCAATGTCCAAGCCTTGCCAGAGGCTGCCGACACCGATCGGTTCATCGTCAAGTACAAAGAGAATTCACGCCAACGCCGGGACGCCACGAGTATCGACGCGCGCGTGAATGAGCGCACCCGTTCGATGCGCACGCATGCGCGGCACTCGCACCGCCTTGCCACGGGCGCAGACGTTATCGTCACGGATCGCAAGCTGACGCGAGAAGAGGCGAAGGCGTACATGCAGCAGGTCTATGCGGATCCAGAGGTGGAATACATTGAGCCGGATGTCGCCATGTACGCGGATATGACCCCCAACGATCCGCAATACTATGCTCAAGGGGCCTACCTAAAACCTCAAGGCCGCTATCTAGGCGGCATCAACGCCGAAGAGGCTTGGGATATCGCAAATGGCTCTGGCGTGGTCATTGCGGAGTTGGACTCCGGAATCGCTCACCACGCCGATCTTGATGACAATGTCCTTCCTGGGATTGATATCAGGTTGGGACGATTTACCGGAGATGGACGCGATCCTGGAGCAAGCTGCGCTGACTGGCATGGTACCCATGTCGCAGGAACGCTTGCCGCAAGCACCAATAACGGGCTGGGAGTGGCAGGGACGGCCTGGGGCGCAAAAATTGTACCGGTTCGCGTACTAAGTTCATGCGGACTCGGTTTCGGTTCGGACGTTGCCTCGGGGATTATCTGGGCTTCAGGCGGCGTCGCTCCTGGCGCTCCAATCAATCCACATCCTGCCCAAGTGCTAAACCTGAGTCTCGGTGGCGCGGGTACCTGTAGCCGTACCATGCAGGACGCCATCGATGATGCAACAAGCCGTGGTGCCATTGTGGTTGTGGCGGCAGGAAATAGTACCGAGGACACCGCTTTACATCAGCCCGCGAACTGTAATCACGTGATTACCGTTGCATCCTCTTCACCATACGGAGCAGCGTCAAGCTTTTCGAACTTTGGCGACAAAGTCGATATCTCTGCCCCAGGAGAATCAATCTACTCAACATTAAAACGCGGAACTGATTCATCTGCCATAGACAGCTATGGTCAGCTCAGTGGCACATCCATGGCAGCACCACATGTTGCCGGTGTCGTCGCGTTAATGCAGTCCGTCGCAAAAACACCCTTGACGACGTCGGCAGTCAAAACGATTCTTGCCCAAACCGCTAGAGCGTTCCTGACCACACCTCCTTACCCCATGGGGGCAGGCATTCTCGACGCAAAGGCTGCGGTCATGGCCGTATGCAACGATTGCACCGCCAAGCCACCAGTGGTGGTAACGCCCCCGGAACCTCTCGTCACTGCGGCGGACTTTATCGTGACAGAGTGGACTAGAACGAATAGCTTTGTCTTTCAAAATACGTCCACTGCCAAGTCCGGAACCAAATTGGTCTCCGTGATCTACGACTTTGATGATGGTCGAGGTCCGCATGACTATACCGTTCTGCCACCTGGCTTCAAGCTGATCTACAACTTCAATGATGGGACCAGAATCTACAACGTGAAGCTAACGGTGACAGACAGTGATGGAGGAATCGACACCATCGTGAAGCCCGTGTCAGTTATCGAAGATTAGAATCCGGCACAAAATCCTCATGTTTAGTGACCAGCCGATGACCTACCCGGCCACCGGCTGGTTCCCGATTTCAGCCTTCGTCCCGAGGCGCACATCGGATTGTGGACACCCACCCTTGGTTACTCCGGGGAATGCGGGATGCTGCACCATCAAGCCGCCTCAGCCACCACAGGAATCCGCACCGGCCGCGTCTTACTGCGCTCGTCCATGGTCGCCGGTCGAATCTGCCCCCGCTCCTCAACAAACACGACGTTCGCATCCTTCGCGTCGCTGTTGACGAAGTGGCGGAAGCGCTTGCGCACCTCGGGGTTGGTCACGGCGGTCCTCCATTCGTCCTGGTAGGTGTCGACCACGTGCTGCATCTCGGTTTCCAGTTCAGCCGCAATGCCCAGCTTGTCGTTGATGACCACGTCCTTCAAGTAGTCGAGGCCGCCTTCGAGGTTGTCGCGCCACGTGCTGGTGCGTTGCAGGCGGTCAGCCGTGCGCACGTAGAACATCAGGAAGCGATCGACGTACTTGATGAGCGTGGCTTGGTCGAGGTCCGCAGCCAGCAGTTCGGCATGACGGGGCTTCATGCCGCCGTTGCCGCACACGTACAGATTCCAGCCCTTCTCGGTGGCGATGATGCCGACGTCCTTGCCTTGCGCCTCAGCGCATTCGCGTGTGCAGCCCGACACGCCAAATTTGATCTTGTGCGGCGAGCGCAGGCCCTTGTAGCGGTTCTCCAGCGCAATCGCAAAGCCCACCGAATCGCCCACGCCATAGCGGCACCACGTGGAGCCCACGCACGACTTCACCGTGCGCAGCGATTTGCCGTACGCATGGCCCGACTCGAAGCCGGCCGCGATCAGCTCTTCCCAGATCAGCGGCAGTTGCTCCAGGCGCGCGCCGAACAGGTCCACGCGCTGGCCACCGGTGATCTTGGTGTACAGGCCGTACTTCTTAGCGACCTGGCCGACGGCGATCAGGCCGTCCGCCGTCACCTCGCCGCCCGGCATGCGCGGCACCACGGAGTACGTGCCGTCCTTCTGAATGTTCGCCAGGAAGTAGTCGTTGGAATCCTGCAGGCTGGCGTGCTCCTTCTTGAGCACGAAGTCGTTCCAGCACGAAGCCAGAATGCTCGCCACGGCCGGCTTGCAGATGTCGCAGCCTATGCCGTGGCCGTGCGCTTCCAGCAGCGCCTCGAACGACTGGATGCGGCCAACGCGTACCAGGTGATACAGCTCCTGGCGCGAATACGGGAAGTGCTCGCAGATGTGGTTGTTGACCGCCAAGCCTTGCTTCTTCATCTCGGCCTTCATCACCTGCGTCATCAGCGGCACGCAGCCGCCGCACGAGGTGCCGGCCTTCGTTGCATCCTTGAGCGCGCCCACGGTGGTGGCGCCACCGCACACGGCCTGGCACAGCGCGCCCTTCGACACGTCGTTGCACGAGCAGATCTGTGCGCTGTCGGGCAGTGCATCCACGCCCAGTGCCGGGCGGGCATTGCCATCGGCCTGCGGAAGGATCAGGAATTCCGGCGCCTCGGGCAGTTCGATGCGGTTGAGCATCATCTGCAGCAGCGTGCCGTATTCGGTGGCATCACCCACCAGCACGCCGCCCAGCAGGTACTTGCCGTCTTCCGACACCACCAGCTTCTTGTAGATCTGCTTGCGCTCGTCAGTGAACTGCACGGTGCGGCTGCCCGGGGTGGTGCCTTGCGCATCGCCCAGGCTGGCCACGTCCACGCCCATCAGCTTGAGCTTGGTGCTCATGTCCGCGCCGCTGAACTCGGTCGCATCATCGGCAGCCAGGATCTGCTTGGCGGTGATGCGCGCCATTTCATAACCGGGTGCGACCAGGCCGTAGACCTTGCCGCCCCACAGCGCGCATTCGCCAATGGCGTAGACGTCCGGCGCCGAGGTGCGGCACTCGGAGTCGATCACGATGCCACCGCGCTCGCCCACCTCCAGGCCGCAAGCGCGTGCCAGCTCATCACGCGGGCGGATGCCGGCAGAGAACACAACCATGTCGGCATCCAAGTGCGTACCGTCTGCGAAGTTCAGACGATGCGTGCCGTCTTCACCATCGACAATCTCGACGGTGTTCTTTTGCGTGTGGACGGTCACGCCCAGGTCTTCGATCTTTCGGCGCAGCATGCGGCCGCCGCCGTCGTCCACCTGCATGGCCATCAGGCGGCCGGCGAACTCGACCACGTGCGTTTGCAGGTGCATGTCGCGCAGCGCCTTGGCGCATTCCAGGCCCAGCAGGCCGCCGCCGATCACCACGCCGGTCTTGGCGCGCTGGCCGCATTCGGCCATCGCTTCCAGGTCTTCGATGGTGCGGTAGACGAAGCAATCCTTGCGGTCCTTGCCCGGCACAGGCGGCACGAAGGGCGACGAGCCGGAAGCGATCACCAGCTTGTCGTACGGCAGCACCTCGCCGGTAGAAGCCGTCACCGTTCTAGCGACGGTATCGATGGCGGTGGCACGCGCGTTGAGCTTGAGGACCACGTCGTCGCGATCGAAGAAGCCGGGGGTCACCAGCGAGAGATCCTCCGCCGTCTTGCCCGCGAAGAATTCCGACAGGTGCACACGGTCGTACGCGGGGCGCGGCTCTTCGCACAGCACCGTCACTTGCAGGTGATGGCCCGGCGCGTGCAGCAGGCTTTCCAGAAACTTGTGGCCCACCATTCCGTGGCCGATGACGACGATCTTCATGGTCATGGTGATGTTCTCCGTAGGTGCAATCAGGCGCCGCCAGCGGCCGCCAGCGTGTTGTCGTACAGCGCTTGTTCGCGCGCCTTGTGTTCTGCCGAGAAGCGCACGGCCACGGCGCAGATGGCCGACAGCGCCACCAGCGCGCCGAGGATGGACAGCGTGGTCTGCATATCGCCCATACCCTTGAGCAGGAAGCCCGCGGCCACCGCGCCAGCGTTGCCGCCTGCACCGATGATCCCGGCCACGCCGCCCAGCGCGCGGCGATCAATGAACGGCACCAGCGCGTACGTCGCGCCGCACGCCATGTGTGTGAAGAGGCCGAAGCCGAGCATGGCCAGCACCGCCACGGTGACGCTGCCTGCATGCGCGAAACCGAACAGGCCCAGGCCCTCGCCTACCATCAGCACGCACAGCAGTTGGGTGCGGGCATCCAGGCCGCGCTTGGCTGCCACGCGGTCTGACACGATGCCGCCCAGCGCACGGGCGAACAGCGCCAGCAGACCGAAGCTGGCCGCAGCCATGCCGGCAGCCGACAGCGACAGGCCAAAGTGATCGACGTAGTACGTGGCGGCGATGTTGTGGATGAAGATCTCCACACCAAAGCACGCGCCGTAAGTGATGAACAGCAGCCACACGCGGTAGTTGCCTGCCGCCGTGACGAAGCTGCTCCAGCCGCCCTTCTTGCCGCCGTCGATGGTCTTGCCGGCAGCGCGCAGCTCGCTGAAGTTGCCTTCCGGGCAGTCCTGCGTATAGCGCCAGTAGAGCGCGGCCACGATCAGCATCGCCACACCCGGCACCACCATGGCGAGGCGCCACCCCATGCTTTGCGTCACGCCCATCGTTACGATGGCGGTCAGCAGCAGCGGCATCGTGCCTTGCGCTACGCCGCCACCCGCATTGCCCCAGCCGGCTGCCGCAGCGTTGGCCGTGCCCACCACGTTGGGCGCGAACATGACCGACGTGTGGTACTGCGTGATGACGAAGCTCGCGCCGATCGCGCCGATCGCCAGGCGGAAGAACAGGAAGGCCTCATAGCTCTGCGCCAGCGCCACGCCCAGCACGGGGACGGCACCGAGCACCAGCAACCCGGTATAGGTCTTGCGCGGGCCGAACCGGTCACACAGCGGGCCGACAATCAGGCGCACCAGAATCGTCACCGCCACCGCGGCGATGTTGATGTTGGCGATCTGTCCGGGTGTGAGATGAAACTCGCCCTTGAGCACCGGCATGAGCGGCGCGCAGGCAAACCACGCATAGAAACACACGAAGAACGCGAGCCACGTCAGATGAAAGGCGCGCATCTGCGGTGTGCGCAGGCTGAACAGATCGATTCGGGTGGCTTTGCCGGTCATGTCGAATCCCGCTTCCGAAAAAAAAGAAAGGCGCCCGAGAACCGGGCTGTACTTGCCAGGTTCTGGGACGCCGTTGTCCAAAAAGCCCTGAGCACCAGGGCCGTCACCACGAAGAGCGCGAATCGCCATTGACCCGCGCAATGGTGCTACGCAACAGGTGTGCCAAGACTGCAAAGCCTTGATCTATCGCGGTTTGCGGAGAAATGCGCAGCGAGCGTGCCTCACATGCAAGCGCCACGTCGCACGGTTTCAGTGCGTGGGTGGTTCGTTATGGTGCGGTACAGCAATCGCGCCGCATGCGTGGACAGGGCAGCCGAAGGCAACAGCGCATCACATGCGCACACTGCCAAGTAGGAACAGGTCGAATGGAGGGGTCAGTACCCGTGTGTCACGAGTGACAGCACAGACAGGTCCGGATGCGTACCGTCGATGATGCTGCGCGCAACGTGCACCGCTTCCTCCATCGCCGCTTCCGGGCTGCGGAAGCTGTCGTCGCCATCGGCATGGAAGGGCACAACGTGGCCGGGCTGCGCCGGATTGGCGCCGGGGTGGCAGACGTAACCGGTGTAGGTGTACCGCGTGCTGTCAGCCCGCATTGGGCTGGGCGACACGTGAATCTCGAACCCTTCGTAGAGTTCTTGCGGCGGGGATGGCTGGTCAGACATGGTGACCTCGCGTGGGTATAGCGTGTACCGGCCGCACCGGCGCTTGTGGCGCGGCGTGGCTGTCTTGTACCAACCAGTCTAGGTGATGGAGAGCGTTGCGGAATCCGGCGGTTTGGAGGGAATGAGGACTGCTGCGTTGCGGCCAGGCCTGCGCCGGAGGCGCTGGCCGCATCGGTGTCGCTATGCGCGTTTGATGAGCCGGAGGATGAACAGCAGGATCACCGCACCGATCACCGCCGTGATGATCGAGCCGATCCACCCGCCACCCAGCGAGATGCCCAGCACCCCTGCCAGCCATCCGCCAATGAATGCGCCGACGATGCCGACCACGATGTCGACGAAGATGCCAAAGCCGCCGCCCTTGACCAGCAGGCCGGCCAGCCAGCCAGCCACTGCGCCGATGATCAACCAGGCAATCAAACCGTGTGAGGCCATGTTTCCGCTCCTGAGGATGTGCGTTTTGAGGGATGTTGCTGCATAGGCATAGTAGGCGAAGACCACACTTTCGCCATGTGGCGATTTCGTGGTTTTTGCAATTGCCGAAGGCGCGCAACAGCCCTCGCAAGCACACGCGGGGAGCTCAACGGAACACGTTCACCGCCTCCACCAGGCGCGTGGCCTGAATGCGCAGACCTTCCGCCGCTGACGCGCTCTGCCCAACCAGCGTGGCGTTTTCCTGCGTGACCTGATCCAGATGGTTGACCGCCTGGCTGACTTGCGTGATGCCGTCGGTCTGCTGCGCGGTGGCCAGGCTGATATCGGCAATCATGGCCGAGACCTTCTTGACCTGATCGACGATGTCCTCCATGGTCTTGCCGGCCTGGTCGACCAGCCGGGAGCCCGAGTTCACCTTGTCGACGCTGGTACCGATCAGTTCCTTGATCTCCTTGGCCGCGCCGGCACTGCGCTGCGCGAGGGCACGCACCTCGCCCGCCACCACGGCAAAACCACGGCCCTGCTCACCGGCGCGCGCCGCTTCCACGGCAGCATTGAGTGCCAGGATGTTGGTCTGGAAGGCAATGCTGTCGATCACACCGATGATGTCGGCAATCTGCTTGGCGCTCTGCGAGATGGCGCTCATCGTGGCCACCACCTCTTCCATGGCGCGCCCACCGTTGAGCGCGGCCTGTGTGGCCGCACCAGAGAGCGTATTGGCCTGCCCCGCCGTTTCTGCATTGCTGGCCACCGTGGCGGTCATCTGCGTCATCGAGCTGGAAGTTTCTTCCAGGCTGGCGGCGGCCTGTTCAGTGCGGATGTTGATGTCGCCGTTGCCCTTGGCGATCTCCTGACTGGCTGACTGCACGTTGACCACCTGTTCGGCCACATCATCGATCAGCCAGCGGAACATCAGGCCAAGCTGGCTGATGGAGCGCAACGTCATGCCGATTTCGTCCACGCGGTCTGCGATGGCGACTTTCCGGCTCTCACCGGAGGCCACACTCAGGGCCAACTCCTGGAGCTTTTCGAGCGGCGTGGCAATCTGCACCTTCAACGACAGCGAGGCGAGCGTCAACGCAACCAATACCGCCCCCGCAAAGCCGCCCAGCGCCGCGCCGGACAAGCCGAGCGCCCATGCAGCCGCGATCAGGGTCGGAAGCAGCGACAGGAAGGTCAGGCGGATACGCCAGCGCACTGGCATCACCTGGAAGATCGAGCGCCAGGCCATCCACCCGGTCCGCACGATCAGCCCTTTGTGAAATTTGCGACTGCCGGCCTTACCGGTGCGGAAATCCTTATAGAGCGCCTCGGCAGCGGCGATTTCCTCGCGCGTGGGCTTGGTCCGCACCGACATGTAGCCGCTCGCCCGGCCGTTGCGCACCACCGGCGTGGCGTTGGCGCGCACCCAATAGTGGTCGCCATTCTTGCGGCGGTTCTTGACCAGCGCCGTCCAGGGCTGCCCGGCTTTGAGCGTGGCCCACATGTCGCCAAAGGCTTCCGGCGGCATGTCGGGGTGGCGAACGATGTTGTGCGGCTGGCCTTCGATCTCCTCTCGGGAAAAACCGCTGACCTCGACAAACGCCGCGTTCGCGTAGGCGATGTAGCTCTGTGTGTCGGTGGTCGACATGAGCGTGGCGTTGTCGGGGAACTCGTATTCGCGCTGGGTGACCGGTTCATTGACACGCATGGCAGGGCTTCTCCTTGATGATTTGCTTTACAAACGCATCTTCGGCAGAAATCTGAACTTATTAAGTGGAAAATCCTCCCTCCTTTCGGAGGGCGATGGCCATCATAAGGGTTAATCTCCGTAGAAACCCCGGGATGAGAGTGTGTTTTCTCTATCGCAATCCGATACACCATCCGAAACCCGATGCGCGGGCCTGGATCAGCTCACAATCTGGCTCGTAGCCTAGCATATGACTTTTTATAATCCCCTATCTGCAGTAATTGGCGAAGCAAAATTTGAGAAACCACACCCGCATCCAAGATGGTTTCATTCTGCCATTCAAATAAATAACCTTTGATAATTACTCATCTGAGTTAATTTATGACAATTTTCGGCTCGACCGCCATGTCAACGCAAAAAGCCATACGTTTGCTTGATATAAAATCTCACATCAATATTCTTTGAAACACGACGGCAAACGGAGAGGCTGTCCACCCGGCCTGCAGCCTGCCGTGAGATTTGCCTCAGGAGGGTGCCGCGACAGCGCGCCGCATTGTGCAGGTGCACAAGACGGCTAAACTTTCAGAAATTCCTGAAAATTGAGAAAGATCAAAACCATGCAACTTTCTCCCTTGAAACAGCGCTTCGTCTTGCACTTTGGCGAGATGGGCAGCCGCTGGGGCATCAACCGCACGGTCGGGCAGATCTACGCCCTGCTCTATGCCGCACGTGAACCGATCAACGCGGACGAGATTGCCGAGGCGCTGGGCTTCTCGCGCTCGAACGTGAGCATCGGGCTGAAGGAGCTGGAGTCGTGGAAGCTGGTGCGGCTCTCGCACAAGCCGGGCGACCGGCGCGAGTACTTCTCGGCCCCCGACGACATCTGGACCATCTTCCGCACGCTGGCCGAAGAACGCCGCAAGCGCGAGATCGACCCCACGCTCTCGCTGCTGCGCGACGTGATGCTCGAATCCCCCACCGACCCGGATGACCGCCACGCCCAGGCGCGCATGAAAGAGATGTATCAGCTCATCACGCTCATGACCAACTGGTTTGACGACGTGCAGAAGCTGGACGCCGAATCCCTGCAGCAGCTCATGAAGATGGGCGCCAAGGTGCACAAGCTGCTGGAAATGAAGAACAAGCTGGCCGTCGTCGTTGGCGGCAAATCGAAGTAGCCCGCCCCGAGAAGTCTCATGTCACTTGATCCCGTTGTCCTGGCGCGCATTCAGTTCGGCGCCAACATCACCTTCCACATCCTCTTTCCCACCATCAGCATTGCGCTGGCGTGGGTGCTGCTGTTCTTCAAGCTGCGCTATCGCAAGACCGGCGATGAGGCCTGGATGGCTGCGTACCGTCTGTGGGTGAAGGTCTTTGCGTTGACCTTCGCGCTGGGCGTGGTGTCCGGCGTGACGATGAGCTTTCAGTTCGGCACCAACTGGCCGGGCTATATGAATACCGTCGGCAACATCGCCGGGCCGCTGCTGGCGTATGAGGTGCTGACCGCGTTCTTTCTGGAGGCGAGCTTCCTCGGCATCATGCTGTTCGGCACGGGCCGCGTGAGCCAGCGCGTTCACACGCTGGCGACGTTCCTCGTGGCGCTGGGCACCACCATCTCGGTGTTCTGGATCATCGCGCTCAACTCGTGGATGCAGACGCCCACCGGCTACGTGATGATCGACGGCCGCGCGCATCCGCAAAGCTGGCTGGCGATCATCTTCAACCCGTCGTTTCCGTACCGGTTCACGCACATGCTGCTGGCTTCGGGGTTGACGGTGTCGTTCCTGCTGGCGGGGCTTTCCGCATATCGCTGGCTGCGCAACGACCGTGGCGCCGACGTGCGTGCTGCCCTCAAGACGGGCGTGGTGCTGGCTGCCATGTTGATCCCCCTGCAGATTGCCGCAGGGGATGCACACGGCCTGAACACGCTGGAGCACCAGCCGGCCAAGCTGGCCGCCATGGAAGGCATCTGGCAGACCGAGCGTGGCGTGCCCGCCGTGCTGTTCGGCATTCCAGATATAGCCACGCGCAGCAACCGCTTCGAAGTTGCGGTGCCCAAGCTCGCATCGCTATATCTGACGCACTCGCTCGATGGTGAAGTCAAGGGGCTGGACCAGTTCGACCAGCACCCACCCGTGCTGCCAGTGTTCTTCGCCTTCCGCCTGATGGTCGGCGTGGGGCTGCTGATGCTGGCCGTGTCGTGGGCAAGCGCCTGGCGCTTGCGCCGTGGCGGTGAGCTGCCGCGCTGGCTGGCCCGCGCCCTCGTGGCGATGACGTTCTCCGGTTGGGTGGCCGTGGTCGCCGGCTGGTACGTGACGGAGATCGGTCGCCAGCCGTGGCTCGTCTACGGCGTGCTGACCACCGCGCAGGCCGCCTCCACCGTGCCCGCACAAATGATCGGCAGCACGCTGGCGATGTACCTCGCGTTGTACGCCTTCCTCATCGCCTCGTATATCGGCGTGGTGTTCTACCTGGCCCGCAAGGCCGGCGGCGCCATCGACCCGACTGACGCCGACATTCCGGCCAAGCACAGCCCCCAACCTTCCGCCCCCGTTGCGAGCCACGCATGAGCACCATTCCTGACCTCACCCAACCCGCCGGCTGGCTGCCGGTGGTCTTCATGGCCCTGATGGGCATTGCCGTGCTGGCCTACGTGGTGCTGGACGGTTACGACCTCGGCGTCGGCATCCTGCTGCGCCGCGCCGACGACGCCGAGAAGGACACCATGATCGCCTCCATCGGCCCATTCTGGGATGCGAACGAAACGTGGCTGGTGCTTGGCGTTGGCCTGCTGCTGGTGGCGTTTCCGGCTGCGCACGGCGAAATCCTGGGTGCGCTGTATCTGCCCGTCGCCATCATGCTGTTCGGGCTGATGCTGCGGGGCGTGGCATTCGACTTTCGCGTCAAGGCGCGCGCACACCACAAGCCGTGGTGGAACCGCGCGTTCTATGCGGGTTCGGTCATCGCCACGGCAGCGCAGGGCCTGATGCTGGGGCTGTACATCACCGGCTTCCAGTACGACACGGCCAACATCATCTTTGCGATCTGTACGGCGGGCGGGCTGATTGCCGGCTACCTGCTGCTGGGCGCCACGTGGCTCATCATGAAGACCGAAGGCGCGCTGCAGTTGCGCGCGGTGCAGTGGGCGCGCGGCAGCCTGTGGTTCACAGCGCTGGGCGTGGCCGCAGTGTCGCTCGCCACACCGTGGGTCAGCACGCGCGTGTTCGACAAGTGGTTTGCCTTGCCCAACATCATCCTGCTGGCACCCGTGCCGCTGGTGACGATCGTGCTGTTCGGCCTGATCGACTGGGTGCTGCGCCGCCTGCCACAGCAGATTGCCAAGGGCGATGAACACCTGATCTGGGCGCCTTTTGTGGGCACCGGCGCGATCTTCCTGCTGGCCTTCAACGGCCTGGCCTACAGCCTGTTCCCGTATCTGGTGGTGGACCGGCTCGACATCTGGCAGGCTGCCAGCGCACCGGAATCGCTCGAATTCATGCTGGTGGGCGTGGCCATCGTGCTGCCGACCATCGTGGGCTACACGATCTACTCGTACAAGGTGTTTCACGGCAAGGCGACGGAGCTGCGGTACTACTGAGATTGACGACACCGCGCGCGCACCTTTAGGCTCACAGCCTTTCTCGCCTGCCCGCACATGCCATGATCACCTGCTACCTCCGCTACATCGTCAACCCGGCCCGGCTTGTTGAATTCGAGACGTACGGCAAGATGTGGATTCCGCTGGTCGAGAAATTCGGTGGCAGGCACCACGGCTACTTTCTGCCGTCCGAAGGCGCAAACAACGTCGCGCTGGCCTTGTTCTCGTTCCCGAGCCTCGCGGCATACGAGGTCTATCGAGAGCAGTCGAAAACCGACCCCGCCTGCATCGCCGCCTTCCAATATGCCGACGAAACTGGCTGCATCGTCAGCTACGAGCGCAGCTTCTTTCGCCCTGTCTTTTCGTAATCCATTCACGCACGCATGCAGCACATCCTGCTTTATTCCGACTCGCTCTCCTGGGGCATCGTCCCGGGCACGCGCCAGCGCCTGCCTTTTGCTGAGCGCTGGGCCGGTGTGATGGAGGTCGCGCTGCTTGCACAAGGCTACGCCGTGCGTGTTATCGAAGACTGCCTCAACGGGCGCACCACCACACTGGATGACCCGGTCCGCCCCGGGCGCAGTGGCCTGCAGGCGCTCGCGCAGCGCATCGAAATGCATTCGCCGCTCACCCTCGTCATCCTGATGCTGGGCACCAACGACTTTCAGGCGATCTTTCAGCAATGCGCCCACGATGCCGCGCAAGGGATTGCCCAACTGGTCGCGGCCATCCGACAAGCCCCCATCGAGCCCGGCATGCCAGTACCGCCCGTGCTGATCGTGGTACCACCGCTCATACGCATTCCGGCCGGTGCCATGGCTGCGAAATTTGCGGGCGCTGCCGACAAGGCTGCCGGCCTCACGCAGGCGTATCAGGACGTGGCAGAAGGGTTGGGTTGCGCGCTGTTTGATGCGAACACCGTCACCGGCGCCAGCCGTGTTGACGGCATCCATCTGGATGCGGACCAACATCTCGCGCTCGGCAAGGCGATGGCACAAACGGTGCAGCCTTGGCTCCGGCAACAAGACGTTGGCAACACCGCCTAGTCCGCACGCCAGGCAGCCGCGCCGGCGTGGCAAGTTCCAGCCCTAGGCCTGCGGCTTACGCTGCGACAGCACCCACAACATCGCCCCAACGGCTTCCGCCTGCGAGCGTGTGCAGGTCTTCTCGAAGATGGCACGCAATTGCGAACGCACCGTCGACAGTGCAACACCGGCGGCAGCAGCGTATTCGTCGGGTGTCTTGCCGGCGATCAGCGCCTCGCCCACCGCCGCTTCCGCCGCCGACAGGCCGAATGCCTGCCGCAACTGGCCTGCCGTCACCAGCCCATCCGCACCACGCCGGCGCGCCGTGATCATCAGCGCTGCGTCACCAAACGCCGTCTGTGCCGCATTGGCGGGCAACAGCGAGATGCCGAGGAAGATCTCATGCGCCGCGCCCAGCGCGGGCCGCACGGCAAAGCTCTCGCCTTTGCGGGTTTTCGCCACGCGCGCCAGCACCGTCTGCAAAACGTCGTTGTCGGCAGCGAGTGCGGCACTCAGACGGCCGTGCTCCAGCCGCAGGCAGGTGGATGTGCGCAGCATGGCCTCGGCTTCCGAGTTGGCGAACAGCACGCGCCTGTCGCGCCCCAGCGCAAACACCGCCAGGCCGAGTTGCTGCATCAGTTCCGTGCCAAGCGCCGCATCGCGGTGCAGCACGCGCGTGTCCTGCCAGAGGTTGATCGTGCGCTGCAGATGGCCCGTCATGCTCGCCGCGTTGAAGCGGTCTTCCTCTGAGAAAGGCGTGCGCCCGTGTGCACGGAGCATGCCGAGCAGGATGTCGCCGGAGCCCGGACGCTCCAGGCGCACGCCCGTCAGATAGCGAAAACCCGCCGGTATCTGGTAGTCCTGGAAGAACTCGCTGCGTTCGACGTAAGCGTCGGACAGGTAGTCCTGGCAGAAGACGAACTCCCTCACGTTTGCACGCGCAACAACGCTGCGTCGCGGGTCGAACGCGCCGTAGTACTGGTCGTAGCGGGCGATGACATCGTCCCACCCCCTACCTGGGGAGTAAGTCGAAAGTTGGGGGGCGTTGCGAACAGCGTCCCAACTGAACATGTGGAAGACATTCGCGCCGAGCGCTTCGGTTACCTCGTGAAACGTTTCGAGAAAACCGTCCTGCGTGACAGCGGCCTCATACAGGTCGCCGATGAGCTGGTCTTTGAGCAAGCGTCCCTCCCCCGAAGGATGGCTGTCTGGCCATGACGCCCGTCGTGCTCGCCATGATGGTCGGCACCGGGCATGTTGTGTGTGCAAACCTAACACGTGTGCCCGCACATCGGGATCGTTCATTTGGTGCGGGCTTTCCTCCAAATGAAGGATGCCGGCCATTACGCACCCTTCGAGAATCTGTGTGCAGAACAACCTCGCCGCATGTACGGCGAACCCACAACGATCCGGGAGGACCTCATGAAACTCACCCCTATTGCACTTGCACTGGCCACGCTTGCCCTGTCCGCCTGCGGCGGTGGCGATTCGGGCAACAGCACCCCTACTGACACGACACCCGGCGGTGGCTCGCCCAAGACGCTGACCGTCAGCGGTGTGGCGGCCACCGGCGCCGCCATGCAAGGCGCCACGGTCACGCTGATGGACGCTACCGGCAAATCGGTCAATTGCCCGGCCAATGCCACGTCAGGGGCCTTCCAGTGCGACGTCACGGGCCTCAGTGCGCCGTTCGTACTGTCGGCCTCGGGCAATGTGGCGGACTCTCAGGCCACGCTCATCGCGCTGTCCGCCAGCGCCGGCACGCAGACGATCAACATCACGCCCATCACCAACGCCATTGCCGCCACCATCGTGGGTGACAACCCCAGCAAGCTGCTGGGCAACACCGGTCTGCTGCAGAGCAAGGTGACGGCATCGGCCGTGTCCAGCACGGTTGCCGCTTATTCGGCTGCACTGGCCGACCTGCTGGCGGCCACGGGCAACACGGGCGCAGACCTGATCTCCGGCCCACTGACAGCTGGCGCGCCCGGGCTCGATCGACTGCTCGATCAGGTGAAAGTGAACGTGCTGCCGGACGGCAGCGTGCAGATCAGCTCGGTGGCGGGCGCGTCGAGTGACACCCCCGCGCAACTGACGCTGGCCCCGGGCGTAGCCCCGCAGTCAGGCGATAAGGCCAGCCTTCCGAGCGTGGCAACCATCGGCGGCGCGCCCGTCTCCAGCTTGCCGACGGCCAGCGACCTGGCCGCGCTGCAGAGCGCGCTCAACCAGTGCTTTGCCGGCTCCACGGGCGCCGGACGCACGGGCGGCAGCGTACCGGTCTGCGGCCAGATCTTCGTGGATGACGTGGCCAGCGGCGCGCGCATCAGCGGCGTGCCTTCTGCCTACCTGAACAACGGCATGACCGCCGACAAGGAGTTCGGCCCGGCAACCGGCGGCGGTACCCCCGGCCTGTTTGCCGACGACGCGATGAACAACGCCAGCTTCAGCCTGCCGGAGATCATCCGCGTGGCATCCAGCAGCGGCGATACGCTGTGGGTCAAGCTCGCCTGGACCCGCGCCGATGGCCTGCGCGACGGCATGCAGCAGCATGTGCAGGTGGCCGTGCAAGCCGCCTCGCGCGCCAGCGGCGACAACGGCTGGCGCATCGTCGGCAACCAGCGCGCCGTGCTCACAAAGGTCAACGCCAATGCGCAGAAGTGGGACTGGCTGAACAGCGCCACCGCAATGACCGGCACCAACGCGTTTGTCGACTCGATGAACATGCAGGTTGGGAGCGTGGATGCAGGCGGCACACCGGTCGACTTTGCAATCGTCACCGGCCCGGGCCTGCGCAACGGGGTGTTCCTGCAGCCGTCTTCCGGCACATGCGACACGCTGAACATCCGCGCCCAGGTTGGCGCAGGCCAGACGGTCGCGCAGCTTGCCGCGCTGCCCAAGCAAAGCGCCTGCCGCAACAACTTCCGCCTCGCCGGTGTGGCACAAGACCCCGCCAACCAGGGCGTATTCACGTGGCCTGGCGACGCGCCGCGCAACAACACCGCATGGGCCAAACCGCAGTTGAGTGCATCAGAGCTGGCAACCATCACGCCGTTCAGCGCCTACACGATCGACATCTATCAGAACGGCAACCCGGCCACGAGCACGCCGTCCGTACGCACGCACAGCTATACGGTGCGGCTGCGCACGCCGTCGCCATCGCCCACAGCACTGCGCCAGTACACGTGGCAGGACATTTCACAGGCCACGCGCGACATCCTCACCCCCGGCACGGCATCGACGTTTGCGGGCGGCGCCTCCCTGCCGGTCACGTGGACGACCAAGGCAGGCGTGCCGTTCGTGAAGCGCGTCAACGTGCAGATTCGCTCCACGATGTCGGGCCAATCAACGGTGTTCGTGAATGGTGTGGGCCGTGCCTCGCCGGCGGCGCCGGGTACCACGCTCACGGTCAACGTGCCGGGTGACCAGGGGGTGGCCTTCCCGGCAGTAGTGGGCTGGACGGGCACCACAGACATGTCGTTCACCAACATGTCGTGGGCGGATCCTATTGACCTGAACTTCACCACGTCGGTCGAGTACGACCGCTAAAGCAGAGCACACACGGGGAAAGCGCGGTGATCCGGCCCGCAGGGTTGACTGCCTTGCGGGCCGCGATCAACCGACCGTCGCCTCAAACACGCGCCGGTAATTGCCACCAAGAATCTGCCCCACCTCTGCCTGCGTGAAGCCCGTCTGCAACAACGCAGCGGCCAGCGCGGGCAACTGCTTGTAGCTGGTGAACACCGGTGGCTTGATGAAGCCAAGCATGTCGGTACCCAGCCCCACATGCGCCACGCCCACCACATCGGCCATGCGCTTGATGCCCATCGCCATGGCATCAAGGCTGGGGAAATCCGCCGCATTGGGCCATACGCCAATCACGCCGCCCGTGTCCGCCACGGCACGCGCATGGTCGGCCGAAATCAAACGGCTGCGCGCCCTGGGTGATCCGGAGAGCGCTGTATGCGACAGCACCAGCGGCTTGGTGGTGGTCGCCGCTGCCCGCTTGACGAGGTCATACGTGCCGTGCGCGACGTCCACCACGATGCCCAGCGTGTTGCAACGTCTCACCACCTCTGCGCCAAAGTCCGTCAGGCCGCCATGCACGGGGGGCTCGGTCTGGATGTCGCCAAGCTCGTTCACGCGGTAGTGCGTGAGCTGCAGGTGCCGCAGACAATGCTGTGTGTAGGCTTCGTCCACGCGCTCGATGCGGCCCTCCAGAAAGTCCGCCCCTTCTGACGCGATGATGACACTCGGTCCCTGCGTGCTCATGGCCGCCAGCGATGCAGCATCCGTCACCACGTGCAGTTGTTCTTTGTCGATCAAGCGCTGGGCACGCGCAAACTCGGTCAGGCCAAGCTGGTACAACTCGCCGGGCTCCGGCGTACGGAAGGCCTCGAAGCGGCTGCCGCTGGCCGCCACGTGCACGGCAGTGGTATCGGTGACGATGGCCAGGCAGATGATGTGCATGCCGCCCGTTCGCATCGGTTCAGCAACGGGCAGGAAGGGCCGGTTGGCGCCCAACTTGGGATCACGCGAGACGGTCACGCGGCCGGCATGACTGTGGATGTCGATCGTGAGTGCGCCGGGCGGCGGCGTCCACGCGGTGTCCGCCCCGGCCTCGCCTTCGGTGTAGTTGGCGAAGCGGCCGGGTGCGCAAGCCGCCAACCCCAACGCGGCGCCGGCAGCCAGGAACACGCGACGGCTCACGCGTGCCGACTGGGCCGACGGTTGAGCTGCAGTCGGTGCGGCTGCCACCAGTTGATAGCGCCAACCAGCCGGATCATCCTGCAAGCGCCGCAGACGGCCGCGCAGGCGAACGGCGTCATCATCCATGCGCACCGGCTGCGCGGCGAACACCTCGATGCTCGTCGCCGGACTGCGTGGCACGCAGCCACCACAGCAAGGCGCGTCTGCCGAGAGCAGAAAGTAGCTTGCCGACTGCGCTGCCGCATCGAGCGGCATCGCCCAACCTTCAATCTCAACGATGGTGTCGTGCAAGGCATCCGCCCCACGTGTCTCGATGAGGGTCCAGTCGATCGGCATATGCACTCCGCAGGGTTGGGCAGCGGTATTGTGCGTGCGATCTCACCCGGCTGCCAGCGCGCCTGCCTACACTGCGTTACGCGCCACCGCGAAAGCACGAATACCCCCACGGCGTCATCTTGAACGGCAGGTGGTAGTGCTGCGCCACGTCGTCGAGCCCGAACCGGTAGGGCACCGTCTCCAAAAAGGGCGTGGCGGGCAAGGCGATACCGGCCTGCCGGTAGTAGTCACCCACATCGAAGGTCGCCTCATACACGCCGGCCACGCACTGCGCCGCCAGCGCATCCAGCTCGCGCAACGTGCCCGTCGGGCCGATGCGCCCGGCGGCCAGCAGCACGCGTTCGTTGCCGACAAGCCGTTCGATGCGTACCGCCAGCCCCTGCGCAACCACGCCGCGCGACACGTCCACCACATGAATCGAGATGCCGGGCACGGCGGTCACTTCCAGAAGCCGGTGTGCGAGCGGGCGGCCTCGTCTTCGATCAACGGGCCGTGCACCTCAATCTGCCGCTGCCCGCGCACGAACACCTCGCGGCACGGCAACGAGAACGTCGGGTTCTCAGGGTGGTCTCCGGTCAGCACCAGCAAGTGATGCTCCGACAGCGCGTAGACCACACGGCCGACGTTGCACCAGTAGATGGCGCCCGAGCACATGCAGCAGGGCTCGGCGCTGGTGTACAGCGTGCAGCGCGCCAGTTGTTCGGGCGACAGCACCTTGGCAGCGGCAGCCGCAGCGGCCAGCTCGGCGTGTTGTGTGGGGTCGCCTTCGGGCGGCATGGAGTTGTTGCCGGCCGTGGCGATCACGTTGCCGTGCTCGTCAGCCACCAACGCGCCGAACGGGTGACGGCCGCGCTGGCGCGCATCGTCGGCAAGCTGAATCGCCTGGCGCAGCAGCGCCATGTCGCGGTCGATCAGTTGGGGTTGGGCGTCGCGTGCGGTCATGGTGAGGTCCTTGGTGTCAGCGTTGTATGGAATGGGAATCAGTGGAGTTCAGCGCCGGCGGCCGGGCTGGTCACATCGGCGGTGTGCGGCGTGGGCTCGCGATTGAGCAGCAGGTTGAGCACGATGGCGGTCAGCGCCCCCAGGAAGATGCCGCTGTCGAGCACCAGCTTGAGCGGCCCGTGCACATGCTCGAACAGCGCCGGAAACGACATGGGCAGCACCCCCACGCTCACGGACACGGCCACCACGATGGCGTTTCGCGTGCCCTCAAAGCGCACCCGCGACAGCTCCTGGATGCCCGCCACCGTGGTCATGCCAAACATGACGATGGCGCAACCGCCGAGCACCGGCCGCGGCACACAGGCGATCAGCGCACCCAGCTTCGGGAACAGCCCCATCAACACCATGATGGCGCCCGCGGATGCCACCACAAAGCGGCTCTTCACGTTGGACAGTGCGATCAGGCCCGTATTCTGCGTAAAGGCGTTGTACGGGAAGCTATTGAAGACGCCACCCAGCATGGTCGACAGGCCATCCGCGCGGAAGGCATTACCCAGCGTCTGCTGCGTCGATGGCCGGCCGATGATGGTGCCGATGGCCAGCACGTTGCCGGTGGTCTCCGCCATAATGACGAGCATCGCCAGCGTCATCACCAGCACGGGCGTAAGCGCAAAACTCGGCAGGCCGAATGCAAACGGCGGGCTGATCTCGAACCAGTTGGCCCGGCCCACTTCGGCAAAATGCGTCAGCCCGAAGCAAGCGGCCAGCGCCGTCCCCGCCACCAGCCCGATCAGCACCGACAGGTTGCCCACGAAGCCGGTAAAGCGCGCGTAGACACACAGCGTGATCACCACCGTGGCAAGCCCGAGCAGCAGATTGGGCAGGCTGCCGAAACTGCCATCCGCCGGGTTGCCGCCGCCCAGCCAGATGGCTGCCGCCGGCATGAGTGACACACCGATGATGGTGATCAGGCTGCCGATCACCACCGGCGGGAAGAACCGCAGCAGCCGGCTGAAGACCGGCGCAATGGCGATGGTCAGCGCGCCGCTGGCGATCACGGCGCCAAACACGTGCTCCAGCCCGTATTGCTTGCCGATCATGATCATCGGCGCAATGGCGATGAACGAGCAGCCCTGGATGAGCGGCAGACGCGCGCCGAACTTCCACACCCCCAAAGTCTGGATCAGGGTGGCGATGCCGGACGTCAGCAGGTTGGCGTTGATCAAGGTCACCATCTGCTGTTGGGTCAGACCCAGCGCGCTGCCCAGGATCAGGGGCACGGCCACCGCGCCCGCATACATCACGAGCACGTGCTGCAGCCCGTAACTGAGTAGCTGCCGCAGCGGCAGGACTTCATCCACCGGATGCACCGGCTGTGGGGTCTTCATATCGTTGTCTCCATCCACTTGTGTCGGTTTGTCCGGCGAGGCGTTCTTTGCGACGCTGCAACCGGCAGCGCATAATCCACCGCACAAATCGATATAAGAAGTTAGAAACCATCGATTTTTTAGATACATAGATCCCCCGGGAGACACCGTGCGTTATTCGCTCGATCAGCTGGAGACCTTTTCCACCATTGCGCATGCCGGATCGTTTTCGGCCGCAGCACGGCGGCTGGGCAAGACGCAATCGACCGTCAGCACAGCCATTGCCAATCTGGAGATCGACCTGGGGGTGGCGCTGTTCGACCGCAGCAGCCGCTCACCCACGCTCACAGAGGCCGGCCAGCGCCTGCTGCTCGAAGCCGAGCTGGTGCTGGAGCGCTGCGCCTCGCTCGAAGCACACGCGCAAGCCCTGGGCGACACCATCGAACGCACGCTCACACTGGCGATCGAGATTCCCGCCAGCGCGCTGACCGAACCGCTGAGCGCGTTTGCCACCACCTTTCCGCATGTCGACCTGGACATCCGCCACCCTTTCCACGGCGATGTCACGACACTGGTGCGTGACGGCAGCGTGGATTTCGGTATCGGCTTCTCGCAGCCGCACTACACGCGGGACCTCGCATTCAGACAGTTGGGCAAGCTGATCCTCGTGCACGTCGTCAGCCGTGATCACCCGCTGGCACGCGAGACCACGGTGGATTTCGGCACGCTGCGCCAGCACCGGCGGCTCGCCTTCAGCGCGCACAGCAACACGCTGCCGAGCACCGAGTATCTGGAATCGACACAGGAGTGGAAGGCGGAGAACTACCTCGTTCTGTTGGAAATGATGCGCGCGGGTCTGGGCTGGACCACGCTGCCGCGCCAACTCGTGCGCGACGGCATCGCGCGCGGCGAGTTTGTCGAACTGCAGCTCACCGCCTATCCGCATACCGATTGGCTGGTCGGCGTGGACCTGATCTGGGCACAGTCACGCGTGATGGGCCGCGCCGGCGCATGGCTGATGGACTGCCTGGCACGTCACAAGGTGTTCGAACTGGACCGCAGCGGGCATCCCACGACGCTGTAGTGCCCGCGCAGTCCTGGCGCATTTCGCGCTACCCTTACGCCCTCACTGCCTGCCGCACACTCGCTGTCTCCGCTTCATGCCCACTCTGCAACACGTCGACCTGCGCACCGACCCCGCCGCCCGCCCCTTCGTCAAGGACGAGACCGTTCAGGTCGATTTCGCCGCGCAGCCTGGCGAACTGATGAGCCTCGAAGGCCCCAACCGCTATGCGCCAGGCGATGCACTCATCACCGGTTCAACGGGTGGCCGCTGGGTGGTCTCGCGCGAGCGTTTCGATGCCAAGTACTTGCCGGCCGACGCATCGCTCGCGCACGGCCAAGCCGGCGCATACCGCAATCGCCCGAGCGTGGTGCTGGCCAAGCAGATGAACGCCCCCTTCTCGATGGCCCGCTCCGAAGCGGGCGACGTGCTGCATGGCCAAACCGGAGACTGGGTCCTGCAATACGCCCCCGGCGACTACGGCGTCGTGCAGGCGCAGCGCTTCGCCAAGGTGTATCGCCCGGCCTAAAGCGCTGCTTGCACCACCAGCACCATCCGCACCGCTACTGCGCAGTCTGCTGGCGCTCCACCTCGTGGTGCTTCATCTCCAGATAATCCTGTCGGTCCAGTTCGTGTAACTGACGCGGGTATTGCTCCGTGGCGCTGAACCATGTGTTAAGCCGCTGCTGCAGGCGCTTGTCCGGCGGCGCAGACAGCGCCTTCAGATACGCGTCAATGGCAAGGTAATAGCGCATCGTGTTGCGCTCAAGCAGACCACGCACACCGCCCACGTATTCGGGCTCCGCACCCGAGGATTGCGCTGTCTTGGTAAAGCCGACCTTGCCGCTGCCCACGGTGGCAAGGTACGTGCGCATGGCCAGTCGGCCGGCGGCGCCATAGCCGTAGGCGTAGGTCAGATGCAGAAAGGTGTGATTAGCGACGCCCGGCTCGGGAATGGCCTCCAGCATGATGTGGTAGTCCCGGGTGCTGAGCGGGCCGGAGTCCGCGCTGAGTTCGACACGAAAGTAATCCGCATTGCTCACAACTGGGTGATAGCTGAACTCAAGCCGGTAGCTACTGGAAAGCGATTCTTCCACCTTGCGGCCCAGGTTCACGTCGAGCACGCTGCCGCTGGCGCCCTGCGTGGCATGGCAGTACTTGATGTTCAGATGCAGGATCAGCACGTCGCACCAATTGGCGGCGCCGTGCTCCCGGTCGTCCATCGCGCCCTTGACGGTGGCGAATGGATAGTCGAGCACGCTGTAGATGTCGCTCTTGAGCCTGTCTGGCGCCTCGGTGGATTCAAGCGCCAGCGGGCGGTGGAACGCGTTGTCGGTCAATTGCGGTGCGAGGCTCTGGTACCTGTCGCGCAAGGCTTGGGCGCCTTCCGCCGCCCACACTTGCGCGCAGAGGCCAACGGCCATCAGCAAACCAAGGAACCGGCAAAACAAGACGGGGAAATGGGGTCTGGTGTGCATGGCGTTCTCGTCGGGCGTGAGTTGCATTCTAGGAGACGCGGGAGCAACAAACGATCCACGCACCCCCGGCGCATCATGCGGCGTTCCGTCATCACGGCGGAGGCGATCTGCTCGGTAAAATGAGGACATCCTCCTCCCACGCCATCCGGCACCATGCCCTCCCCGCTTGCAACACTGCGCGAACGCATCGCCAACCAGGTCCGTGGCCTGACGCGCGCCACCGGCGGCCTCACGCTCGACATTGCCTCGCCCCCCGGCGACCCTGGCCTGTTCGGCCCCGATGCCGTCTGCTGGCAAGTCCACGCCGACTTCCCCTCGATGATGGCGGGTGGCATCAGCGCGCTGCTGCTACAGGCGCTGCATCCGCGCGCACTCGCCGGCGTGTGGGACCACTCCAACTTCCGTGAAGACCTGCAGGGGCGCCTGGGCCGCACCGCGCAATTCGTGGCCGGCACCACCTACGGTAGCCGGCACGATGCGCTCAACCTGATTGAACACGTCAAGGTCATCCACAGCCGCATCCAGGGCATTGCCCCCGATGGGCGCCCCTATTCCGCCAACGATCCAGATCTGCTCACCTGGGTGCACGTGGCGGAAATGTCGAGCTTCCTGGCAGGCTACCTGCGCTATGTGGATGGCAGTCTGAGCGGCGCCAATCAAGACCGCTACTTTGCGGAGACCGCGTTGATTGCCGAGCTGCTGGGCGCCGCCGACGTGCCGAAATCACGCGCGGCGGTACAGACTTACTTGAATGCGATGCGCGCGGAGCTGGTGGCGAGCGATCGCACACGCGCCGTGGTGGAAGTCTTGATGACATGGCAGGCACCGCGGCCAGGGCTGCAACCGGCGGTGCGCGTTTTTCTCGACGCCGGCATCCAGTTGTTGCCGCCGTGGGCCATGCAGATGCTGCAACTCGAGCGGCCGCCGTTGCGCGCCGCCTTCAGCGCGGCCGCCATGCGTACCGTGGCGCCAACGCTGCGCTGGGCGCTGCACGACGGCAGCGTCGCGCGCCGTGCCCGGCGCCGTGCCCTCGCACCGAGCGTGTCGTAGCGATCAATCCACCACGGCGTGCGCGACCGACACCTTGCCGCGCAGCGCCTTCTCCTCAAGCCGCACGAGCAACAGCGGCGCAACGAGCGACACAGCCGCAGCAAAGAAGAACAGATGGCGGAACGCTGTCTCGCCCTCGCGTTGCAAGGCTTGCGCGTTGGCACTGTTGCTGGCGAGCGCCGCATGGAACAGGTCCATCAGCAGATCTCCACCGGCCGCCACCTGCGCCTCGGGCGCAGCCTGACGCAGCAGCGCGATCAGCACCGACGTCAACACCGCCACGCCCACCGCGCCGCCCAGCAGGCGCGAGAACGCCGTGAGCGCCGTGGCCAGCCCCACAGTTTCCGGCGGGACAGCGTTCTGCGTTGCGACCAGCCCGGTCGGGAACTGCACGCCGATTGCCAGGCCCAGCACGATCATCGCCAAGGTCAGTGGCAACACGCTGTGCGGATCCAGCAGACCCAGCGACGCCACCGCAAACGGCACCACGCAGGCGCCAGCGATCATCAACGGCCTGTAGCGGCCGCTGTGCGTCATCCACTTGCCGGCAAGGAAGGCCCCGAGCGGAATCGACAGCGTGAGCGGCACCAGGCGCAGTGCAGCAGCATCCGGGCTGGCGCCCGCCACCATCTGAAAGCGCAGCGGCATCAGCACCGAGGTGGCGATCAGTTGGAAGAAGCACAGGAACAGCGCCAGGCAGCAGATCGTGACCGTGCGGACACGGAACATCGACAGCGGAATGATCGGCTCGGCCGCGCGGTTTTCCTGCCAGACGAACGCGCCCAGCACCACCACCGCACCCACCAGCAGGCCCAGGTTGTCGGGCTGCATGAGCGGCACGCCCTGACCCACACGCGTGATCATGACCAGCAGCGCGGTCAGCCCCACGGCAAACAGCACGACACCCGGCACGTCGATCGGGCGACGCTGATGCGCCACCGGCAGGTGCCGCAGCGCGCGGCGCACCACCACCAGCGCGACGAGCCCCAGCGGCAGGTTGATCCAGAAGATCCAGCGCCACGACAGATAGTGCGTCAGGTAACCGCCGATCACCGGGCCGGCCAGACTGGCCATGGCCCACATGCCGCTCACGTAGCCCTGGTAGCGGCCGCGCTCGCGCAGCGGCACCACGTCGGCAATGGTGGCCTGTGCCACCGAGATCAGCCCACCGCCGCCCAGCCCCTGCAGCACGCGCGCCACCAGCAGCATCGGCATGCTGGTCGCCAGCGCACACGCCACCGAGGCCAGCACGAACAGCGCAATGGCCGTCGTCAGCATGGCGCGGCGGCCGTATAGGTCACTGAGTTTTCCGTAGATGGGCGTAACCACGGTGGAGGCCACGAGGTAGGCCGACACCAGCCACGCCATCAGCGCAAAACCGTTGAACTCCCCCGCAATGACGGGCAATGCCACCGCAACAATCGTTTGCTCCAGTGCGCCCAGCAGGATGGCAAGCATCAAGCCGCTCATCACCACCATCACCGGAATCTCGGGCACCGGCGGCGCGTCGAGCGAGGCGGCCGACGGCGTCGGCACGGTATCGGGGGTGGGCGGTTCGAGGTTCGGGCGGGAAGACATGAGAAGGCGCGTGAGCAGACCATACGGCGTCACGCAAAGGCAGGAGCGAGACCGGTGATGATACTGCTGATCCGAATTCGTTGCAGCGTCAACGATTGAGATTGACGTCGTCGTTCTCGTAGCAGCGGGTGAGCACTTTCTCGGTTAACGGGGGCATTTCTGCGGCCAACAGTTCAATAAATGCACGCACCGCCGGCACCAGCCCGCGCCGCGACGGAAACACCGCATGAAACTGATGCGTTTGCAGCTTGTAGTCGGCCAGCAATTGCACGAGCCGGCCTTCTTGCAGCGCTTCAGCACACACGTTGTACGGCAGCCGCCCCACCCCCACGCCGCCGATGGCGCTCAGACCGAGCAGGCGCAGGTCGTCTGTGGCGAGCACGGGTTGGCATTCGATCTCGACAGCCGCTCCATCCGGCGCGGTCAGGCGCCAGCGTGATCGTTCACCGCCGAGGGTCCCCAGCCACAGTCCGGCTACGCCGTGCAGTGATTCCGGAGTGTCGAACGGCCCGTGTTCGGCCACAAATTCGGGGCTGGCGACCAGCACCTGGTCGCTCACGCCAAAGGTCCGCACGATCAGGTTGGAATCGTCCAGCGTCGAGCGCACGCGCAAGGCCACGTCATACCCCTCGCCAATCACATCCACCCGGCGGTTGGTCACGTCCAGCTCCAGGCGCACATCCGGATGGGCGCGCAGGAATCTCGGGATCACCGGTGCCAGGAACAGGCTCGACACACCCACGGGGCAACTCACGCGCAATCGGCCGGAGGGCTTCTCGCCTGCGTGCTCGGCCACTTCAAGGGCGGCGCGGGCGGCCTGGGTCATGGTCTCGCAATGCGCATAGAACGCCGAGCCGACATCGGTGACGTGCACGGCACGTGTTGAACGCTGCAGCAGCCGCACGCCCAACCGCGCCTCCAGATCGGCCACGCGGCGGCTCACGCGCGACTTGGGAATCCCCAACGCCCGCGCAGCGCCGGAAAAGCTGCCGTGCGTCACCACACTGGCAAACAGGACGAGGTCGTTCAGGTCTTCCATGGCTGTTCTCCGAGATCCGTGTGCATTGTCCCACCCATAGAACGATGTGTGCCGATTCGACCCACTACTGGAACTTGGTGCGCCGCACTATCTTTGCAGCAACCCACCTTTTTCTTGGAGAGACACCATGCAAGTCCTTCACATCGATTCCAGCATCCTCGGCGACGCTTCGGCCTCGCGCATCCTGACCGCCGCCATCGTCGACGAGCTGCGCCGTGAAAACCCCGACGCCATCGTCGCTCGCCGCGACCTGGCCGTGGACGCCATCCCCCACCTGGACGGCGCCATTGCCGCAGGCTTCCGAGCCACCGGCAGCGACGATTTTGACGACGCCACCCGCGCCGAACACGCCCGCTCGGAAGCGCTGGTCAACGAACTGCTCGCCAGCAACGTGATCGTGGTTGGCGCCCCGATGTACAACTTCTCGGTGCCGAGCCAGCTCAAGGCCTGGGTTGATCGCGTGGCGCAAGCCGGCCGCACCTTCAAGTACACGGAAAAGGGCCCCGCTGGCCTGGCCGGCGGCAAGAAGGTGATCGTCGCATCGACGCGCGGCGGTGTGTATTCGACCGGCCCGGCCGCTGGCTTGGACTTCCAGGAAGCCTATCTGAAGGCGGTGTTCGGCTTCTTCGGCATTACCGATGTGCAATTCGTGCGCGCTGAAGGTCTGGCCATGGGCCCGGATGCCCGCACCCAAGCCATGGAAGCCGCGCACACCGCGATGCGCGATGTGGTAAACCAGGCCGTGGCGGCCTAAGCGAAATCCACCGCGACGCAACGGGACGCGTCGCCCAGGATTCGCTCAAACGCCAAACGGGCGCCTGCAGCAATGCGGCGCCCGTTCTTCATGGGCAGGTGAAAAAACGAAAAGCGGAATCGCCTGCAGACTATTCGTCGCGATGCTCGCGCGCCTGATGCAGGGCTTCCAGGGTGCGACGCGTACGCAGCTTGCGCCACATCACCGGCACGACAATCGCCGTGGCGATCAGGCAGGGCACAGCCCAGGCAACGGTGGATTCCAGAAAAGTCGTCATGATGCGTTCCCCCCAGCACATATTGCCGACGCGCTCGGTCAGGTTGGTGCGCGTCGCGTAGTCCCCGCAGGACGTCGTTGCGCCCTGACATGTCTCTATGAACAGCTATCGGCGCCGGGCTCTCGGACTTGAATGCCCAACGTTTGCTGTTTGGTGTATTTCCTTCCTATCACGGCGATCTGTCAATAGATTGCCGATAAGTTTGTAGAACATTGTGGCGCATCCCTGACAGGCCCCGTCGGCCTCACGCGCCCCCTGTCGCCCGGCAGCGGCTCCACGGTCTGTTCGCAAAGGTAACGGCAAATTACGCTGACCAATGCGCAAGCGCAGCAAGGGCTGCACAAGCCGTCAATTGCCAGCCCGGGCATCGCAGTTTTTCTTACAAACGGTAAAGCGCGGTTGCGAGACGTTTCCATAGAGTGAGGCCAAGCCCAACAACACACCCGGAGCCTCATCATGAAACGCACCATCGCCCTGCTCATTCTTGCCGCTGCCGCAGCTTCCTCACTGAGTGCATGCGTCGTGGTGCCGGCAGGTGGCTATTACGACCACCCGCACTATCGCCCGTACTACCGCGGCTATTGATCGCTTGGGTAACGCGCCCGGCTGATCAGTCGCCGGCGTCGGCGCTGCCGGCTTGCTCGTTCTCAGCGGGGGACTGCTGCGCGCGGCCCTCCGCAAACGCCTTGCGGATCAGCGCGCCGCATGCCGCGCTGCGCACGTAGGCGCGCGGGGCGAGCGTCTCGCGCGCAATCATGCCGTAGTAGCGCTTGTCGGCGGTCACCCACGGATAGAAGCCAAACGCGCCGGGCGAGCTGTACGCACGATCGCCGCCGGGCTGATCTTCGATCCAGTAGTTGAGAGCGTAGTGCCACGGCAGCGCGGCGGGCGTGCTCACGGCGGTCGGGCAACTGCCGGGCTCGGTACACACGGCATGCTGGCCGAGCATCTTGCCAAGCAGGTAATCGCCCCGAATCAACCGGCGCAGGAACTGCCCGTACGCAGCGGGTGTGGCGATCATGCCGCCAGCCGGTTCCGGCGCCAGGTACTTGATGCCAAGCGGCTTGTCGGCATCCCGCATGCCGGGCGTGTGGCCAAGCTCGCGATCCAGCTCATCGCTGAGCGTAGCGGCATCAGCACTGCCCAAGCCGAGGTCGACCAACAGCTTCTGGTCATGACCGCCGTTGTAGCTGAACCGGCCGACGTGGCCCGGCGTAAACGCATCGTTGCGCCCGCGGCGGAAACAGCTCTGCACCGTATCGTTGCGATTGCAGAGGAACGGGTTGAGCGCGTCGTAGCCCGAACGCATGGTGAGCGCTTCGACCTCTGCCTGCGTGAGCTTGCCGCGCGTGCGCTCGACCACGTAGGCGCCGAATACCCATTTGGAGGCGGACGCCAGCCGCACCGTCTTGTTGGCGCCAATGCGCTGGCCCTGCTGGCCGTGCATGAGCACGCCGCCAGCATCGCCGATTTCCCAGTAGTAGTCGCCCAGGCGCTGGCAATTGCCGGCGTGCGCCAGCGTCGATTCAACGGCGGCACGGCGCATTGCCAGGCTGGGTTCCTGCGCATGCACCGCCCCCGTCACTCCAGCAACTCCGACCGCCCCCACGGCTGCCAGCACGGCGGCCGAACGTCGACCAAGCCCTGCCAGCGCCCGAGGCTTCCGGGCGCGTTTTGCTTCCGTCATGTGTGGTTTCCTGCTTTTTATGATGTTTCCTAGCCGCCAGCACTCTACCGCGTGTTGGTGGCGTTTCCCACCTCGTGACGTTGCCATCGCACTGCAACATCCGAATCCGGGAAAAAGGGCTCGACTCTAGTCGCCCCACCTTGCGGGATGATTGTCTGGTTTGCCTGAAGCACGTTTGAAGCGTAAGCGTTTGCGCGCTGATTTAATCGTGTTTTGGACTATGGAAAACCCTTTCATATTCGCTCCCCCAATATGTCCTAGATCGCATAGACGTGAGCCGAATGGAGTAGAGAAATCATGCCAAGGCGCACTAGCGCTCCGCGTAGAGTGTCCTAGAATGCAACCGAAGAAAAGCAGAATTAAATAAAACTAAATTCACAGGAAAGATACGGCTGTCGGGAGCAAGCCATGGGAACGACGAAACGGGGAAGCGCGGGACTGTCGGCCCGCTTGGGGTGGGAACGTCACACTGCCGGTTCACAGGTAATCGTGCAGTTCATTCCAACGCGACGACGATTGTTTCAAACGTCGCGTATTCTGCCGACACGCATTCCGGTTGTCTTACTCTGGCTGCTGATCACTTCAGTCGCGATCGGTATTGGTCGCATGCTTCTGCAGCGATTTTGGTGACCAAAACAATATTGAAGAGAATGTGTACGGGGAAGGTCGCAGCGCGAGAGCAAAACCGTAGTCAACACCGAATTGACAGACCGCATAACGGCACCGAGGGATAGTCCGACCCGATTCACTGGGTCAATTGCATCCGGATGGGATTTGCATCTGGAGCATCGTCTTCCCTCCTTTCGGAAACCACGCTCCCGCATGTGATCAATGCGCCGCGAAAGCGGCATGTGGAGCACGCCGCCCAAACAGCGTGCTTGATCATTGGGGGGAGCATCATGAACATCTCGTTCACCGGTAAGACTTTCAGGTCTGTGGGGGACCTGTTCTTCCAAGCCATCGTCGACGGCAAGGTCGTGAGCTGTTTTGTCACGTCAGAAGCACTGTCGTTGTGCGATTGCGCGCATCAAAAAGCCACCGCCGAAGACGTCTATCGCAGCTACCGCGACTGGATCGAGCAGGCCGCATCGGATTTGATCCGTGCGGGTGCGCTCGCACCGGTGATCGTGCGCGGCCGCGATCTGGCGGCCTCGCGTGCATCGCTGCCGCATGGCGGTGTGCCGGCGTACGACCTGGATCGCGCACGTCAGCTGCGTCTGGTCCCGCGTTCGTCGCGCTAGACACCCGTCTCACACCCAACAAGACATGCGGCCTCGGGGGGCCGCATGTTTGTCTGCACGGGGTGAAAAGGCGTCGGTATCAATCCGCTGGAAAATCGTCTTCCCAGTATTCCTGGGGGTTGCGGCCTATTTCAGCGCGGGTGGCTTCGCGCAGGCGTAATTCGACGCGCCGGATTTTGCCCGAGATGGTTTTGGGTAACTCGGCAAACTCGATGCGCCGCACGCGTTTGTAAGAAGCCAGCCGGCTTTGGCAGAAGCGCAGGATGTCGCGCGCCAGTTCGGGCCCGGGCTCGTGTCCGGCGCGCAGTACCAGGAAGGCTTTCGGCACGGCCAGGCGCACCGGGTCGGGGCTCGGCACGACGGCGGCTTCGGCAATGGCGGGATGCTCGATCAGCACGCTTTCCAGCTCGAACGGGCTCACGCGGTAGTCCGATGCCTTGAACACGTCGTCGGCGCGGCCAACGTACGTGAGGTAGCCGCTGGCATCGCGCGCGGCAATGTCGGAGGTGTGATACACGCCGCCGCGCATGGCCTCGGCCGTTTTTTCGGCGTTGCCGGCATAGCCTTCCATCAACCCCGTCGGGCGTGATTTCAATTCTATGCAGATCTCTCCTTCCTCGGCCTCGTTGCCATCGGGATCGCGCAGGGTGATCTGATAACCCGGCAGCGGCCGGCCCATGGAGCCGGGCTTAACCGACTGCCCCGGGCTGTTGCCGACCTGGCATGTGGTTTCGGTCTGGCCATAGCCGTCGCGGATGGTGATGCCCCAAGCTGCGCGTACACGCTCGATCACCTCGGGGTTGAGCGGCTCGCCTGCACCGACAAGTTCACGCAATGCGGGCTTCCAGGCGGCCAGGTCCTCCTGAATCAGCATGCGCCATACGGTGGGCGGTGCGCACAGCGTGGTCACCTTGGCACGGCACAGCACGTCGAGCGCGGTCTTGGGTTCGAAGCGTGCGTAGTTGTAGATGAAGATCGTGGCGCCGGCATTCCACGGCGCGAAGAAACAGCTCCATGCATGCTTGGCCCAGCCTGGCGAGCTGATGTTCCAGTGCACGTCGCCCGGCGCCAAGCCGATCCAGTACAGCGTGGAAAGGTGCCCGACCGGATAGCTCGCGTGCGTGTGCATCACCAGCTTGGGTTTAGAGGTGGTGCCGGAGGTGAAATAGAGCAGCAGCGGATCGCTCGCCTGCGTTGGCACATCGGGCGTGAACGCGGGCGAGGCACCGTACGCATCCTCAAAGTGGTGCCAGCCCGCAGGCGCCTTGTCGGTGCCGACGACGATGCGTGTAAAGTTGCCCGACACGGCATCGAGCTTGGCACAATCCGCCCCGCCCACGATCACGTGCCGCACATCACCCATGGCGATGCGCTCGCGCAGGTCTTCAGCCGTCAACAGCGTGGTGGCAGGGATGATGACAGCGCCGATCTTCATGCTGGCGAGCATCACATCCCACAGCCCTGGCACGTTGCCGAGCATGAGCAGGATGCGGTCCCCACGCTGCACACCCAGCGCGCGCAAATGGTTGGCTACACGTGCAGAACGCTCGGCCATCTGCGCAAACGACAGGCGTGTTTCGTTGCCCTGGTCATCGAGCACCCAGAGGGCGATCGCGTCGTTGCCGTGCGCCATGGCGTCAAAGTAATCGAGCGCCCAATTGAAGCGATCCAGCGCCGGCCATGCGAAGTCGCGCACGGCGGTGTCGTAATCCTCACGGTGCGCGAGCAGAAAATCGCGGCACCGCAGGAATGCATCCAGCGAGGTCATGCCAGTCTCCTGTAGTTGGATTGCGCGCCTCGTGTGGGCACTTCTGTCCGGGCGCTCTGAAAACGCACCAGCAACTGCCACCCCAACTTATAGGAGGAAATGCCCCGCCAGACCAGCCCGGAATCACCCGAGCCGCATGTTCATTGGCTCATTGCGAGCGTGGCGGAAAGCGCAGAAAACGGCCGCCGCCCAGGCTCAGCCATGCCCATGCCGTGGCCGCAGCCACCGCGCACAGCACAGCGACCCATTGTGCGCAGACCAGCATCAACTCGATCGCATCCGACATGCCCGGCAGGATCTGCGGCCACGCTGGCTCGAGCCAGCCGTCGGCACCGAACCATGCACCGCGCCCGGCGCCCGTCGCCAGCTCCACCGCCAGCAGCGCCGCATTGACAGCCGCGAACGCCATGCCGCTGTGCGTCAGCACGCGGCTGAACACCGGCAGTTCATACAGGGGCTTGAGATGCTGGATATGCCGCGTCAGCGTCCATGCGCAGACGATCAGCAGTGCGACGCTCAGGGCCGCCATGGGCGCCGGGCTGCGCAGGCAGACGCCCAGCGCGATCCAGGCCAGCGCGTTGATCTCGTGGCGCCGATAGATGCGCAGTGCACGGGCGGCGTGCAGCAGGCCAATCGGGGGAACACCGGCAGAAGCCATGATGCGCTCCATCAGCGGATGGGTTGATGCGGTGCCACATATCATCAGCGCGCCGCAACGGTGTTTGCAGTGTATCGACGCGTTTGAACGCAAGCGAGTTCAAACAGCACGCCTCCTCCGAATGGCCGACGCGCCTGGGCTTCAGGCCTCGCGCAAATGCTCGATCAGTTGCCGCGCAAAGACCGGCAGGTCGTCAAAACTGCGCACGCAGATACGCAGCAGGCGCGTCGCCCAGGCGTCGGTCAGCCGCACGCGGCGAATGCCCATCGAACGCTGCAGCCGGATCGCTGCGTGTTCCGGAATGACGCCCACGCCCACATTGCGCTCCACCATCCGGCACACCGCATCAAAGCTGCGCAGCCGCACGCGGTACTTGAGCCGGTAACCCGCGCGCGCCGCATGGCCGGCAAGGTAGGCCTGCAGCGCGTTATCACCCGTCAGGCCCACGAAGGCTTCCTGCAATGTCTCGACGAAAGCCAGTTCGCGGCGCTCCGCCAGCGGGTGATCCCGCGCGGTCACCAGCACCAGGCGGTCATGGCGAAACGGAAAGGTCTGGAGCCCCGACAGGTCCACCGCGTCATTGACGATGCCGATGTCAGCGCGCCCCTGTGCAATCGCCTCGACAATCTCGTGGCTGACCAACTCTTCCAGGTCGATGTCGACCTCGGGGTGGGCGGCCAGGAACGCGCTCAGTGTTTCGGGCAGAAACTCGGTCATGGCAGCCGTGTTGGACAACAACCGTACATAACCCTTGAGCCCGCGCGCATATTCGCCCAGCTCGCCGCGCATGCGGTCCATCTGCTGCAGGACGACGCGCGCGTGGTGGGCAAGCGTTCGGCCGGCGGCGGTGGTTTCCACGCCGCGCCGGTTGCGCATCAGCAGCGGCGCCCCCAATGCCTCCTCCATGCCGCGAATGCGCGCACTGGCGGAGGCGAGCGTCAGGTGCGAACGTTCAGCGCCAGCGGTAATGCTGCCGGCCTCGGCGGTGTGCAGAAAAAGTCGCAAATCAGTCAGATCGAAGCGCATGGCAGGGCGAGATTGGCTTGAGCCTCAGTTTCATCCTGAGGCTGAATCAATGTATCGCAGATTGTGGTGGGGTCGCCAGTGGCAGAAACTGAGGCATCTTCCAACGCAACACCCCAACACACTCCTCGCCCCCAATGGAATCCGCCACGCTGCTGCTTTTTGGCGCGGGCCTGCTCGCCGGCATGATGAATGCCCTGGCGGGCGGTGGCTCGTTTGTCACCCTGCCCGCGCTCATGTTTGCCGGCGTGCCGTCAGTTGCAGCCAATGCGTCGAGCACGGTCGCGCTGTTGCCCGGCGCGGCCACCTCGGCGTGGGCCTATCGCAGCGACTACCGCGGGTTCGAGCAGGTCTCGATGCGCGCCATGGTCGCAGTCAGCCTGGTGGGTGGCCTGGCGGGTGCGCTGTTGCTGATGAACACGTCCTCACGGGCATTCGACTTCATCGTGCCGTGGCTGCTGCTGGTGGGCACCCTGGCATTCACCTTCGGCAAGCAGGCTGGGGCGTGGCTACGCCAGCGCATGCAGATCAACCGCACGATGCTGCTGATCGCCCAGGGCGGGCTGGCCGTCTACGGCGGCTACTTTGGCGGCGCGGTGGGGATCATGATGATGGCGGTCTGGGCTCTGTTCGGCCACGACGACATCAAAGCCCTGAACGCCTCGCGCACGCTGCTGGTGGGCGCCACCAATCTGGTTGCGGTGCTGTGCTTTACCCTGGCTAAGATGGTCTGGTGGCCACAGACGCTGGTCATGCTGGTGGCCGCCGCGCTGGGTGGCTATCTGGGCGCGCACGTGGGCAAGCGCCTGCCCGTTCCGGTTGTGCGGGCGCTGATTTCGACCTTCGGTTTTTCAATGACGGCGCTGCTGTTCTGGCGCGCCTGGTCCCACGCTTGATTGAGTATGAGGAGAAGCGCCATGTCAGACATGCAACCTCATCCGACTCACCGCACGCGTGCACCGCGCGCGCATCGCGATGCCGTGCCGATGCACGTACCGCGCCACGTCACGCACGCGGCATGGCATGCCCGGCCCGATGAAGCAACGCCTGCCGAGCCGGAAATGGTCGGCGCACAAACGGTGTTCTACGTTGCGCGCGGTATTGCCATCCTGCTGGCAGCAATGGCTGTCGGCCTGGGCGCGGCATCCGACCAGACAGAGCGCCCGGCCGCCGCATACCCCACTTCGTCGCACGCGACAGCGCGCTGAAGGCACGCTATCATCCGCCCCCGCGGCGCGGATCGGGCAAAGAAAAAGCCCGCGGGCCGGGGGGCGAGCGGGCTTAACATCTTCAGCCTTTGACGACGAAAGATGGTCGGGTGTGCTTTGTGAACGAGCAATGCGCCGGAATTCACAAAGCGAGGCCATTATAAAAAGTACACGCCCCCCGCCATACCCCAACAACGAGGGGGGTTCGCGCCGTTTTCTTTAAGGACTGTTCACACTTCCGATCAGGGCTGCCTCGCCCAACCACCTAGCCGTCGAACAGCCTCAAACGCGGGCATTGGCTTCCGACATCACGCGGATGCTGCGCTCGATGCGGATCTGCACAATCAGCATCACCAGCATGATGAACGCCGAGAACAACGCGGCAATCATGTACAGCGAGATATAGACGCCCGAGCGCTTGCCGCTCGCATCCAGCTTGGCTTCATCCTTTTCGCTTGAGATGCGTGCCTTCTCGGTGGCGTAGGCCATGTGGTAATCGACAAACACCTTGTTGACGATCGCGTAGAACGCGTCGCTCGTCTTGGCTTGCTTGGCAACGTCAGCGCGTCCCAGCACCTGATCCAGGTAAGCCGTTTGCGAGGTCAGGAACGGCTCGCCCTGATCAGGATCTTCCAGCGCGCCGGTCACCAGTTCATGCACTTCCGCCTTGTCAAACTGGAACGATGCACCCAGCAATGCCTTGCCATGCTTGTTGATGACGTCGGCGAGCGCCGTTTCCAGCTTGGCTGCGCCCGGATGCTGCTTGGTGGCATCGTCGCCCGCGCCCTCTGCCGCTTCATCATCGAGCTTGAACGCTGCGGCCTTGATGTCGATGGTTTCCGAAACGGGTGCCGGCTTGGCGTAGTAGTCGCTCACCGCGTTCACGACCAGCAACACCACACCCACCAGCACAACCGTGGCCAGCGTCAGCACCAGAATCCGCATCAGCTGCAGATAACCGCTTTCGACCTTATTGAGAACGCTCATTTCCCTGCCTTTTTTGTTGAATTGGGGCGGGGATTATTTCAGAGCGTTTCCTCGGCTGGGTTAAGAGAGCTTAGCGTGCAAGCGCGGCGTCCAGGGCATCCGGCGTGAGCAAGCCGCTCGATGCGTGGCGCTTGCCATCAGCACGCAGGATGATGGTGCGCGGCATCTCGCCCTGCCAGCCTGGGTCCAGCGCGGCGCGCATGCGTTCCGGCATCGCTTCGGCATTGGCGTATTGCGGCATGCGTGCGAGGCCGACCTTGCTGTCGCCTGCCAGCGGCGCCAGCGCGCGGTTCATCATGTCGGCCTGTTCCGGGCCATCCATCGCCACCATCACCACATCCACGTTTTGTTTGGCAGTGCGCCGCCATTGCGCGATGCGGGCAATGTTCTCGCGGCAGTAGCTGCAATCAAGCGACCAGATCTCGACGATGAGCGGGCGGGTGCGTGGTGTTTGCAGCAGCGCCGGTACGTCGCGCGCATGCAGCGGCTGGAAGTGCAGCGCTTCGGCGGCCTGTGCGGCGATGGCGGCGGCAGACAGCACCCACCCAATCGCCAGCGTCTTCAAGCGGATGTTCATCGCGCAGCCTCCAGCGTTGCGTTGGCGGGAACAACGTTGGTGACGTCGATCAGCCGATAGCCCTCGGCCTGCGTGCGCCACGACAGGTAGAGATGGCCATCGCGCGCGAGCAGTTGCGGATGATCGCTGCCGCTATCGGTGCGTGCCAGGCTGACGGGGGTCGTCCAATGTGCGCCGCCGTCGGTCGATTTGCGCAGCAGGATCTGCATGTGGTCATCGGCAAATTGCTTCCAGACGAGCCACAGTGCACCATCAGCGGCCAGCAGCGCCGGGTGCGATGCCTGCGCCCCCGCTTGCGCAGAACCCGCAAACGCCCAGGCATCGCCAATCGGCCGGCCGTCTGCGGAGAGGCGGCTGTAGAACAGCCCCGGCTTGTCCTGTTGCACCGAAAACCACGCCAGGTGCCGCACGCCATCGGCCGTCACGGCCAGCGCCGGGCCGTGGTGTGGGCAGGCGTTGACGCGCCAATCGGAGAACGTCGCACGCGTGATGGCAAACGGCGTCTTGTCGACCGGCAACGTCGCCAATGCGTGATCGCGAATCTGGCCGGCAAACACGTTGCGCCACAGTGCCAGCATGTGGCCGTTCGCATCCGGCGCCAGCGCAATACGGCAGCACTCGCAGGTCTGGTCGATAACCTTGCGCTCCGGCGCGAACGTGGCGCCCCGGTCGGTAGAGACGGTGTAGTACACCGCCGCGCCGTCGTACGGCTGCTTGGCCGCCTGCGCGCGCAACAGATCGCGTTTATCGATCCAGGTGACGAAGATGCGGCCCTCGCTATCGACGGCAATCGAATCGAAGCGGTGCGTGATCGGCTGCCGGTCATGGTGGACAATCACGGGCGCACTCCACGTCTTGCCGCCGTCGAGCGAGCGCGAGAAGCGCACATAGCCCGTGTACGGCGCGTCGAGCGGGCGTGACCAGCTCACGTAGAGCGCGCCATCCGGGCTGGCGATCACCTTCGGGCGGTTCTCGCCGTCGGTGTAGATCGGCTCGGGTTGCGGGTTCACGCGCTGCGGCCTGGAGAGCGTCTTGCCCAGGTCATCAGACGAGGCGACCACCACGTACTGCCCTTCGGCCCAGGTCACCCACAGCTTGCCGGCCGTGTCGAACGCAGCCGTGGTGGCGAGTTGCGGTTTGGCGGCCATCTTGCCCGTCATCGCACCGTGGTCGTGCCCTTCGTGTGCAAACGCGAAGGTACTTGCCAGAACTAAAAGCAGACCCGCCATCCGTTGAGGAATTGCGTGCATTACAGACGCCATTTCAGTTGCCCATAGAACGTGCGAGACGGATACGGGTGGTACACGAAATACTTCCGATCCGTCAGGTTGTCGACGCCGAGTGCCAGCGTGAAGTGCTTGTCAATGCGATAGCTGGCTTTGAGATCCACCGTGAAGAAGCTGCTGGTGCCGCCATAGACATTGGGCAGGACATCGGTGTTGTCGAGCGTGCCGTATTGCCGGCCCGAATAACGTACACCGGCACCCACCGTCCAATCCGGCGTGGCATGCCAGCTCGCAAACAAGTTGGCGCGCACGCGCGGCATGCGCGGCCAGGTCTTGTCGACATAGGTGGGGTTGGCGGCATCCTCCAGCGTCTTCGACTGCGTGAAGGCGGCGTTGGCTTCCACGTCAACACCGCGCACACCCACGTCATGCAGCACGTCCTGCCCCGAATACGCCAGTTCAATACCGCGCGTGCGCACACGGCCGACGTTCTGCACGTTCGTCACGTTGGGCGTGACCAGGATGTTGGTCTGCGTGTAGATGCTGTCGCGCACGTCGCTCTGGAACAGGCTGGTGCGCAGCACGCCGTACGGCACGGCCTGTTCAACGGTGAAGTCGAAGTCGTTCGCGCGTTCAGGCTTGAGGTTGGGGTCGTTGTTGACGATGGTGTTGCCGCTGATCGTGCCCTGGAACAACTCCGCCACCGTCGGGAAGCGCACCGCACGGCCGTACGATAGACGCAGCAGCGTGTCTTGCGTGGCCTGCCACTGGATGGCGGCCTTGGGCGAGAACGCGTCTTCGGTGCGGCTGGCGTAGCCCAGCGTGGCGCTACCGTTGCCCAACTGGCCGTTGTAGGCGCGCCAATTCTCATAACGCAGGCCGAGCGTTGCCAGCCAGCGCGGTGCAAAAGCCCAAGCGTCTTGCAGGAAGACGGCCTGCGTCCGCGTATCGCCCTGGTAGCTGGATTTGAGCGTTGAGATCGTCTCGGCCGACCAGTTCGTCGCATTGAAGGTCTGGTTGCGCAGGTGGTACTGGTCGTAGTGGTAGCCGGTCGTGAACGTGTGGCCGGACACCGTGGGCGACGTCGCCTTGATATCGAAGTTGGACCAGCCCGTGCCATCGCCGTAGAACACCGTGCCGGGGCCATTGCCGGCAGCCGTGTTGGACGCACGCAGGATGTCGCGCGTGACGTTGTAGGCCGAGGTGTTGGCGTCGATCTTCCAGCCGCCAAGCTTGCCCTTCACGCCCAGGCCGTAGAGCCAGTTTTCCTGATCGCCGTTCTGCGGGGCGAAGGCATTCTGGGCGATGGTGTACGGCGTGCCATTGATCAGCACATTGCCGCCCGTGACAACGTTGCCGGCCGCATCGCGCAAAAAGCTGATCGCCTGATCGTTGTAGTGGTTCTCCCAGTGGCCGAGCGTGAGCGTGGCCTCCAGGCTGTCGCTGAAGACGTAGCCCATGCGCAGCGTCTCTTGCAGTTGCTGCGTGCGCTCCAGCATCTGCGGCCCGAGAATCATGCGCGGCAGGCCGTTGGGGCCGAGGTCCTGCCGGGCGCCCGTGACTGGCACTGGTGTGCCGCCCGCCGTGAACTTCGAATTGGGTGTGGCGTACTGCATCGGCTGGCTATCGTTCTCCAGCCGGTCGACCGACAGTGCATACCAGAACTTGCCGATGCGATCGCCCAACGATGCGCTCTCGTGGTTGCCGGTGACGTTGCGCGAGAAGCCGTACGCATCGCTGAAGTGCTGGCTCATTACCTGCGTCTGTGCGGCGGCCTCGAAGGCCTCGGGGCGGCGCAACGTCATCGAAATCGTCGTGCCCATCGAGTTGCCCGGCAACAGCGCCGAAAACGGCCCGTACAGAATATCGACCCGCGCCAGATCGTCCGGCCCGACCATCGACCAGCGCGGCGGGTAGCTATAGCTGGAACCGAGCAGGTTCGAGAGCAGGATGCCGTCGGCGTACAGCAGCCCACGAGCGCTCTGAATCTCGTTGAAATCGCGGCCGGCAAAGATCGAGTTGCGATCGCCGATGAAACGGCGCCGCACCATCACGTTGGGCTGGTACTTGACGGCGTCTTCGGTGGTGACAACGTTGCGATCAGCCAGTTGATCGGCCGTCACGGTCTGCACCACGGCGGGCGTGTTGCGGGCGAACGGCGCGGGCGCAGCGTTGGCGCGCACCACGGTCGGTGCGAGTTCCTGGGTGACGGGTACGGCTGCCTGATTGTCGGCAGCATCGGCAGCAAAAACGGGTAGCGAGGCGGACAGGGGCGCCGCTGCGCTCAGGGCGAGCGCAGCGCGGCACACCAGCGTGCGCCTGGGGCCAGCGGCCGCAGTGCGCTTGTGGGATGACATCGGGGTGGTCTCCGGATTGCGATGGCGCCGGCCATGAACACGAACATGCGTACGGCCAGACGCGAAGGCGCCGCGAGATTCACTCCCGCGAGCGCGTCAGATCGACAACGACGGAGAAACCGGTGGCGCGCGCGATTCGGCCACGCGCAGTGCACTGCGCGCGTATACCGGCGCCGGGCTGGCCGGCTGCCGCACGCGATAGATGAAATGGGCGGAAGGGACATCCAGCGCCGGCGGCGAGGCCAGCGCAAACCCGGCGGCAAACCCCGGGCAGTACAGGCAGTGCGCCACACTATGGTGGGCCGCCGAATCATCGGCGGCGCCATCGCCTTGCAGGTCGATGGCCACTTGGACCGTACTGCCATGCGGAGCCGTTGCGCTACACAGGTCGACGGCGAGCGTGCCCGTGGCTGCCGCGCGAGCGGAAGCGAGCACCGGCGACAGTACATTCAGTACGATCGCAAGCCAGACGAGAGCGAGCCAGCGGCGATGGAGCATGGGGTAGGACGATGGAGTCTGGGGAGTATAGCGCTGCACATGGTTCCCCGTTTTGCCTGCGACGTACTGTCGCGCAACAGCAAATCGAGGGGCATTCCGAACGAAATTAGACTCAATTATTGGAATGACTATAATTTATAGCCACTTCGATAATCGCGTCTAAAACGGGGCTTCCATGGATTCAGACACCGACACCGGCCGCTTCAACTTCCACCGCCAGGATCTCGCCCACACGCTGTGCGACAGCCTGGAGGGCAAGGGCTTGGCCGACGCGCGCTCCGGCTTGTTCCTGGCGGCACCCCGGCGCACCGGCAAAAGCACGTTCCTGCGCGAAGACCTGGTACCGGAAGTCGAACGCCGCAAGTGGATCGCCATCTACGTCGATCTCTGGGCCGACCGCGCCCGCGACCCGGGCCTGCTGATCGCCGACGCCATCAAGTCCAAGCTGTCCGAATTCGACGGGCCGATCGCCAAGCTGGCCAAGCAGACCGGCATGGAGAAGGTGGAGGTACTGCGCGCCTTCACCTTCAACCTGGGTAAGGTCGGACTACCGCCGGGCATCACCCTGGCCGATGCGCTGGATGTGCTCTACAAGGCGGTGCAGCGCCCCATCGTGCTGATCATCGACGAGGCGCAGCACGCGCTGTCCACCGAGGCGGGTACCAACGCCATGTTCGCACTCAAGGCCGCGCGCGACCAGATGAACCAGGGCGTGGATGCGCCGCGTCTGTTCCTGGTCTTCACGGGTTCGAACCGCGACAAGCTCGCCAACCTGCTGCTCAATCGCACGCAGCCGTTCTTCGGCTCGCGCGTGACCAACTTCCCGCTGCTGGGCCGCGCCTATGTCTCGGCCTATACCGCGTGGGTCAACCAGCACCTGGCACCCAACAACCAGTTCAAGGAAGACGACATCTTTGCCGCCTTCCAACTGGTCGGACACCGGCCGGAGATGCTCAAGGGCATCGTCAGCGAGATCGCGCTGGAGCTGGGCGAGGCCGCCAGCCTGGGCGAACTGCTCAAGCGCGGCGCACAGGGTTTCCGTGACCGCATCTGGGGCGAGATCGAGAGCGAGTACAGCGCCTTGACCGAAATCCAGCGCGTAGTGCTGGCGGTGCTGATCGAGCGCGGGCAAGGCTACTCGCCGTTCTCGGAAGACTCGATGAAGGCCTACGCTGCTCGCCTGGGCCACAGCGACTTCTCCACCGCCACGGTGCAAGCCGCGCTCGACGCGCTGCGCGACAAGAACCTGATCTGGAAGGAATCGCGCGGCGCCTATGCGCTGGAAGACGAAAGCCTGGCGCTGTGGTTTCGCGAAACGCGCGGCGCGCACGCTGTGCCGCCGCGCTTAAGCCAATAGGCGAATAGGCGTCAGGTCTGCTGCAGGAACGACGCAACAAGCGCGGCGATCGGTTCCGGCGCATCTTCCAGGCTGTAGTGCCCCACCCCATCCAGCTTGTGGATGGGCGCCTGTGGAAACAGCTCGCTGAACAGCGGCAGGAAGTGCTCGGCATGCAGCGTGCGATCCGCCATGCCCCAGATCGCAAGCGCCGGCTTGGACCGGACCGCTTGCCTGGCCACCGCATCAGGCGCTTCAAACTGATGCGCGCCGGTGGCAAACCCCTTGGCCCAGCCAATCGCACCGACGCATTCGGCCGGTGTCGCGAACGGCGCGCCGTAGGCACGTAGCCAGGTGTCGTTAATGCGCGCGTGATTCTCGAAGCCATTGAGCTTGAGCGTGCTGAGGATGTTGTAGCCAAGCTCGCCCAGCACAGGTTCGAGGCGCCCTTCGAATTGCGCCTTCACGATCCACTGGAACCAGGGCGATACCTGGACGTTCGCGGTCAGCCGCTCGGCCAAGCTGGCTTGCCCGAAAGGCGTCGGGCCATTGATGGAGACCACACGGCGAATGCGCTCAGGACGGCGTGCCGCCAATCCCATCCCAACCGGCCCACCAAAGTCGTGCATGACCAGCGTGACGTCACGCAGATCCAGCGCCAGCACAAAACGCTCAAGATTGTCGACGTGGTCTTGCAGCCAATAGCTGCGATCTTGCGGCGTGGCGCTCTTGCCAAAGCCCATGTGGTCGGGCACCACCACGCGATGCGTCTCACGCAGCGCGGCAATCAGATACCGGAACAGGTAGCCCCACGTGGGCTCGCCGTGCAGGCACAGGATGACTTGCGCATCGCGTGGGCCCTCGTCGACGTAGTGCATTGGGAAACCCGGCGCATCCGTGAAGTGCGGGGCGAACGGGAACGTGCCGTCCAACGTGTCGCTGGCTTGGAGCATGAGGTGCCTCGTCTTGATGTGAGAAGAAAAAGGAGGGGTGGGAAAGCGCTACAGCGATTCCGTAGCAACCGACAGCGCCGGCTGCGAGCGCCCCAGCAGCCCCCAGACCACCGCAGCCGACACAACGGACACCACCGCCAGCGCATGCGCGAGCTGCGCAAACGCCACGCCGTACGCTGACGTGAGCTTCGGCCCCGAGCCTGCCGGCAGCAGCGCCAGCGCCGCAGACACATTGCCCATGGCCGTGCGGTGCGCAGCCTCCATCCACGCCGCCGCGCTTGGTGCGCCGGACGTGCTTGCTTGCGCAACGATCAGCGCGCTGAGCACAGCGCCCACCACGGCCAGCGCAATGGCCTCGCCGGCCACGCGGGTGGTGCTGAAAATGCCGGTCGCCATGCCGGCGCGCTCCTTGGGCACCACGCTCACCGACAGGCCATCCATCAGCCCCCACGCGAAGCCGGTGCCGAAGCCCGTGAGCAACATCGGTGCAATCCACGCAGAGGCGGATGCACCTGGAGCGACCTCGCCCAGCCACCAGAAACCCACCGCCGCCACCAGCAACCCCGCGCACGTGAGCGTTGCCGCAGACCACCGATGCGCCAGTTGCACGGCCAGCAGCGGCACCACCAGCAAGGGCAGCGACAGCGCGATCATCGTGATGCCGGCTTCGGTCTCGCCCTGTCCCTCGATGCCGATCAGGCGCGCAGGCAGCACGACCAGCATCACCACATAACAGGCCGTGGCAATCGGCAGGAACTGCACGCCGACAAAGCGCCGGAAGCGGAACAACGACAAGTCCAGCATCGGCCGGGCCACGCGTTGCTCGATGGCGATGAACGCCACCAGCCCGATCACCGCCGCCGCGAACAGCATCAGCACCACGCCATCTGCCCAGCCGCGCTCGGGTGCTTCCATCAGCGCCCAGGTCAGCAGGACAAGCGTGGCCGTGAAACTGGCTGCGCCGGCCCAATCCACGCCGCACGCATCGGGGTCGCGCGTCTCGCGCATGCGCGGCACGCCAAACACGAAGGCCAACGCGCCCACCACCGCACACAGCATGAAGATCGCGCGCCAGCCCGCCGCCTGAATCAACACCCCGGCAATCAGCGGCCCGAAGGCCAGCCCTATGCCAAACGTCGTGCCGAGCAGGCTGAAGGCGCGGATGCGCGCGTGCCCGTCAAACTCCTGCGCCAGCGCCGCCGACCCGCCGGCCATCGACATCGCAGCTGCCACGCCCTGCAGCGCACGCAGCCAACCGATGGCCGCCACGCTGGGCGCCATCGCCACGCCAATCGACGCGAGCACGAACAACGCAATGCCACTGGCAAAAATGCGCTTGCGCCCGAACGCATCGGCCATCGCCCCTGCCACCATCAGACAGCTGCCGAAGGCCAGCATGAAGCCGTTGACCACCCAGTTGAGCGCCGTGGCGCTGCCGCCCAGCGTGCGCCCGATGGCCGGTGTAGCCACCGCCGCGCCGGTAAATGACAGCGGCAGGATCAGCCCCGCCATGCAGACGGCCGCCAGCACCAGCCAGCGCCCGACGTGCTCCGGATGTTGTTGTGTCGTGGTGTTCAAAGGCGTGCCCCTATTTATGTATCGATTGGTATACAAATTAAGGGCGCGACACGACGGGCGTCAAGGATTAATATATTGACCAGTACACAAATAGGGATTTCCGGAATTCATCATGGCGACACGCGGACGCCCCCGCACCTTTGATCGCGACGCCGCCCTGCGCCAGGCCATGACCGTGTTCTGGGCGCGCGGCTATGAAGGCACCACGCTCGACGACCTCAAGTCGGCCATGGGCGGCATCACCGCGCCGAGCTTTTACGCCGCGTTTGGCTCAAAAGAAGCGCTCTTTCGCGAGGCGATTGCGCTGTACCGGCAGACGGCGGGCAGCACGACGGTCATTGCGCTGACCGAACCCACCACCGCACGCGAATCGATCGACGCGCTCCTGCGTACCAACGCCCTCGCCTTCAGCCAGCCAGACACGCCGCGCGGCTGCATGGTCGTGCTCGGTGCGCTGCTGTGCTCAGCGCCCAACCAACAGGTGCAGGAAGACATGCGGGCGATCCGGCTGGAGACCATCGACGCCATCTGCGCCCGCATCCGCCGCGGCATCGATGAGGGCGATGTGCCGGCCACCACCAACGCCGATGCGCTGGGCGGCTACTACGCAACGGTGCTCAATGGCCTGTCGATCCAGGCGCGCGATGGGGCACCGCGTGAAGCGCTGCTCTCCACCGTCGATTGCGCGATGACGGCATGGGACGCGGTGGTCAACGCCCGCTAAACTGCAGGCAGCACACTCACAAAATCACAAGATTTCTCGGGGAAGAGTCATGGCACGCAATCGCACCCTGTGGCGCACGCTAGCAGCGGCGCTCTGCCTGTTGTCGGGTATCGGCACCGCCGCGGCGCAAGACGCATCACCGCAAACCACAAGTGCTTGCCCGCCACCTGCTTCCAACTCCATCCCCAAAGACGGCTGGGCCGCCGCCGCCCAGCGTGCCACCGATCACGGCCTGCTCTGGCGCATCGAAAAAGACGGCCGCACCTCGTGGCTGTACGGCACGATCCACGTTGCGCGCGCCGACTGGATGCTGCCTGGGCCCACCATTCGCGATGCGCTCAAGCACAGCGATGCGGTCGCGCTCGAACTCGACCTGCTCGACAAGGAAAGCAGCCGCAGAGCGTTTGCAGCGCGCAAGACCAAGAGCGATGCGCGCCTGGTCAGCGGCCGCCGCGGCGAGCGCCTCGACAAGTTGATCGCCGCCGCATGCCTGCCTGATGCCGCACTGACGCAGATCCGCAAGTTCCAGCCGGTCATGCAGCTTGCCTCGCTGTCGGCGCTGGGGCTGCGTGCCGACGGGCTCTACCCCGATTTCGGCATCGACCTGTTCCTGACCACTTACGCCAACAGCGTCCACCTGCCGATCGTGCCGCTGGAAACCCTGACCGATCAGCTGCGTGTGCTGGATGAAATCGTGCCGAAGAATGAGATGGTGCAGCAGTTCGACACCGAGCTCGACGCCATTGAATCGGGCGAGGCGCGCACGCAAACCCTCACGCTCGCCAACGCCTGGGCAGATAGCGATCTCAGCACGCTGGAACGCTATCCGCAGTGGTGCGATTGCTTGAAGACGCCATCGGACAAACGCGCCTTCAAGCGCCTGGTGACGAACCGCAACCGTGCCATGGCCGACAACATTGCCAAGATCCACGCGCGCGGCCAGCGTGTATTCGGCGCAGTGGGCGCGCTGCACATGATCGGCCCGCACGGCTTGCCGGCACTCATGGCTGCGCGCGGGTTTACGGTCACACAGGTGCTGCCGCCGGCGGCTTCGCGCTAACCCGCATCAGGCGCTAGCGCTTCTCCGGCGGAGTCGACCCGACGGCTGCCGCCAATTGCGCGTGCGCGGCCAAGTCAGCCGGCCGATGCTTGACCGTTGCACTGGCGGGATGGTTGCCAAGGAAATTGCCGTTCTTCCAATCCCGAGATGGGCGAATCGGCCGCGCAGTAAAACCACCACCGCAGTTCGGGCACACGTTGCCGAACACGCCATCCGCGCAGGTCGTGCAGAACGTGCATTCGAAGGAGCAGATGCGGGCGTTGGTAGCGTCGGGCGGCAGCGCACGATTGCAGTGCTCGCAGGTGGGCCGGAGTTCGAGCATGGGGTCCCCCAAATATCGTTGTTGTTGGATAAGACCGCAACGATACCGAGAAACCACCGCGCCCGCGCATGCCACAATCGGCACCCTCCTCCTGATCACCCCGGTACCGCCCCTTGGACATCCTGCGCATTGCTCTCCTGTTTGCCGTCACCGCGCTGGCGGAAATCGTGGGCTGCTATCTGCCGTGGCTCGTGCTGCGGCAGGGCAAGCCCATCTGGTTGCTGCTGCCGGCAGCGGCGTCGCTCGCGCTGTTTGCCTGGCTGCTGACACTGCACCCCGCGGCGGCCGGGCGCACGTACGCGGCGTATGGCGGCATGTACATCGCCGTGGCGCTGGTGTGGCTGCGCCTTGTCGATGGCGTCGCCCTCACCCGCTGGGACATCGGCGGCGCGGCCATCGCACTGGCCGGCATGGCCGTGATTGCGTTGCAACCGCAGGCAACTTGATCGATCGCGCGCGATATTTACGCTTTCCTGATCAAAACGGAATCCTAAGCCACGGCTATGCTTGGAAGGTGGATCATGGCTGCCGACAACCGCACCGTCAGTCGCCGTCGCCGGTTGCCATCAATTCAGTCCTTTTTGTCGATGGAGGGCCCCGATGCCTGCCGCAATCCTTAAACATCTTTTCGTGGCATCGGCGTTGATGTCCGCAGCCATGACCGCTTCTGCGCTGACGACGTCGTCCACAACGTTCTCCGATCAGGAGCTTCAGGCGATGCTTGCGCAAAGCCGGCCCGCGCAAGCCAGCCCGATCCAGAACGCGAATCCGGCCACGCAGGACAGACTGCGCGTCGAGCTGAGTGACCCCGACACCAAACTCGTCCTGCCCTGGTTCCTGGCGGAAGTGGTGGATGCCGTCAATCACCGCACGCCGTGGCGGGAGTTGCCGAAGAACCTGCGGGACGGACTCTAAGCGCCGCACGCCCTCAGTCCCGCCTCTCTCTCGCATCGGCATCGACGGCGTTCGCCGCCATTGATGCCGATGACGGGCCACCAAGGCCCCGTCACCCCCCCTCTCTCCCGCACACACTGCACAAGCACACCCGGCGGCACATGCCTGGGCGTCGCGCACCAATTGTGGGCAGTCGCATGTCGCTCGTGCTCTCACAAAGCTCTGCCCCCAATCCGATTCAATTTGCGTCAATAGAGATCACAATAACTTCTCTATCCAAACGTTAAAAATTCCCGGCACGACCCTCCCAAATAGAGTAATCATGAAAAACCCTTTATCCTGATAAGACGGATTCTTTAGTCAGCACTGTCGATCAGCAAGCAAAGAGGCCTTGAAGCACCTGCTTAAATGGATGAAAAATTTATCGTGTAAGTTTTCGTAAACATCACGTTCGCATCAAAATTACAAAGCCAAAAAAAAAAAAAAAATAGACGCGACATTCCATTGACAGGGCAAATTTTGCCTCTATGATTCAACCACTCTTTTGACGCCATCCTGATGGCGAAAATCGAGCAAACACCCAAAAGGTGTATAAAAAGGCCGCCGACATAACCCACAATGGCCCGACAACTATCCTGATCCGGGAGACAGCATGTTGTCCGCAAGATCGCTACAAAGACATGAAACAAGAGCACAACCTGGGCGCATAAGAACAACTGAGTTGCGGGCCCAGATTCAGCCAGCACTGCACCATTGCCGTGCATCTGACGTTAGGTCAGACAGACGCGGCACCCCACGATCGAGCAACCCGATTGCTCTCGTTACCGCAGATGATGGCGACGCCAATTCGCCGCCACAGCCATCTGTCGACCTCATCCTCCTCAAGCCGCCACCCTCCAGTGGCCGTGGTTGGACCTAGCGCCTTTCAATGCAAATCAGGAATGCATTTCTCTGATTTCTGATCTGCATTAAACCCGCCGCTAGCGCGCCGATCGCATTCATCAGATTATTGGCAGACGCTTCTATCGCCTTTTAATCAGCGGAATGAAATCGTTTTGATTTCGCCGTTGAAATGAAAGCGCACGCCGATTATTTGCCATTTTTTTTGACTGCCTCTCCGCCAAGCGGCTTTTTTTGTTCGTATCTCATCAATGAAAGGGATGCAAATGAAACCAAACCGTAGTTCCAGTGGTAATGACCTAGGCGTTTCTCCGTCTTGGGGGCGACTGGTCGGCGTCGGTGCGCTGCTTGTCGGCATATCGCTTGTCACAGCATGCGGGGGCGATGACGGCAGCCCCGTGGCGTCCGCGGCGAGCGCAAACCAGGTGGATGTGAGCGCGAAAACGGTATCGACCAACCAGCCCTATATCGATCCGGTTGCGTATTCGTCCAATGGGACGGATAGCCTGGATCCGTCACAGGTGTCCGAGAATGCAGCGGTCATGCACTATCAGTGGACGGCCGGCGCCACCCCGGTGAACTACACCACCACGACCGGTCACCTGACTGCATCGGACGCCAGCGGCAACCCCGAGGCAACGATGTCATACGTCGCGTACACGGCGCCCAGCACCAACGGGCAGCCGCGGCCGGTCACCTTCTTCTATAACGGGGGGCCGGGTTCGTCGTCGATCTGGCTGCGTCTGGGTTCGTTCGCGCCGACGCGCGTTGCGACGCCTGATCCGCTGCTGACCAACTGGCCGAACTACACCCTGGTTGATAACGCGGAGAGCCTGATCGCCACCACCGACATGGTGTTCATCGATCCGCCCGGGACCGGCCTTTCCGAAGCGATTGCGCCGAATACCAACAGCTCGTTCTGGGGCAGCGATGTGGACGTCAACGTCATGCGCGACTTCATCCAGCGCTATCTGACGGTGAACAGCCGCAGCAGCTCGCCGATCTATCTGTACGGCGAGTCGTATGGCACACCGCGCACGAACATGTTGGCGCTCGCGTTGGAAACGGCGGGCGTGCACCTCACCGGCATCGTGCTGCAGTCGTCCATCCTGAATTATTTTGCGGATGCGGTGGAAGCCACGGCCATCGAGAATTCAACCGCCGGGTTGAAACTCGCGACCGATACGCTGGTGGGCTACTACCCGGGCTATGCCGCGGTGGCGTCGTACTTCAATCAGGTCTCGCCAAGCCAGCCCAGCCAGTCGGCGTTTGCGACGCAGTCCGAGCAGTTCGTCACGAACAAGTACAGCACGTTCAAGACGTACGCCAACTCGTGGGCGCTCAGCCAGCTCGGCTCTCCAAACGCGCTCGGCACGCCGAAGTTCCCGTCCCGGTCTACCCTGGCCTCATGGGAATCGCCTTCTGGCCTGACGCTGCAGGCGTTGACGGGTTACTTCAGCAAGACGCCGTTCCAGACAACGCTCCTGCCGGGCACCACAATTGGCCGGTACGACGGGCGCGTATCGCTGCCAAATTCGGATTCTCGTTTGGCCAGCGATGGGGACCCGTCGGACATCCTGATCTCGCAACCGTTCACCACTGCACTGCAGACCCAGATGCCGAACTACCTCGGCTATACGGCACCCAACGCAACGTTCATGCCGCTGAACGACAACATCATTGGCTCATGGGATTTCTCCCACAACGGCCGGCCGTTGCCGGACACGCTGCCTGATCTGCTTGCCGCGATCCAGATGAACCCGCAATTGAAGGTGCTTGCATCAAACGGCTACCACGACCTCGCCACGCCGTTCTTCAACACCGAGAAGCAACTGGCGCGTCTGCAAACCGTGTCGGGCCTGAACCCGAACCTGCAGGTCACGTTCTACCAGGGCGGTCACATGATCTACCTGGACGACGTGGCCCGGCCGCAGATGAAGAATGATCTGGTTGCGTACTTTGGCGGCCAGTCCATTCCGTCTGCATTGACGCTGGCGACGCTGCCCGCGCCGTGGGCTGACGAGGCCCCCGCCGGCACGCCAACACTCACAGCTCAAGCTGCGCACTAATCTTGATTGAAGGAGTCATCATGTCCCCTATCAAAATGCTGCCGCCGATTCTTCTCGGTGTGCTCGGTGTGCTGGCCAGTCAGGCGTATGCCGCGCCTACCACGCAGTCTGTGGCGCCAGTCACGCTGCCCAAGGGCGGCCATGGCGTGGATGGTCCGTTCTTTCCGGCCAACAAGCCAGCGCCTGCCGCAGCTTCCACTGGCACGCAGTTGCAACAGGAAGCCAATCAACGCCTGACAGAACGGCTGAGCACAAACTCGGCGCTGGGCAAGGGCGGCGCCATCACGAAGGCACAGGCGCAAGCCAGCGGCCTGGGCTTCGTGGCCAAGCACTTTGACCAGATCGACACCACGCATTCCGGTCAGGTCACGCTCAAGGATGTGCAGCGGTACGTACAACAGACCCATTGATCAGGTCTGACGCGCTCAAGCTCGCCTTGTTGCGCAAAACCTCGGTGGATGTCGTGCCCACAGCCCGGGTGTGGCATCCACCGTCGCCGTCTTCACGGGCAGGCACCACGGTGCTGTATATTCATACAGTTATTTTCTGTGACGTTCTGCCGTGCCCGCTACCTCCCCCACCCCTGACACCACCAGCGCCCAGGCTGTTCCGGGCTATCTGGCCCAACTGAACGACCAACAACGCCAGGCGGTCGAGTTCGGCATTTCCGGGGCGGATGCCGCAGAGACCGGCCCGTTGCTCGTGCTGGCCGGCGCCGGGTCGGGTAAGACGCACACGCTGGGCTGGCGTGTCGCGCATCTGGTGGCCAACGGGGCGGATCCGCAGCGCATCCTGCTGCTGACGTTTTCGCGCCGCGCCGCGAGTGAGCTATCCAATCGTGCCGGCCATCTGCTGGCGCGCGCCATGCACGGCGAACGGACCAACAGCATGCTCAATGCTGCCGGCACGTCGTACCAGACCACCCTGCCCTGGGCCGGCACCTTCCACGGCATCGGCGCGCGCCTGCTGCGCGAATACGCCGAGCGCGTCGGCCTTGCGCCCGACTTCACCATCCACGACCGCAGCGACTCCGCCGACTTGCTCAACGTCGTGCGCCACGAACTGAACCTGTCGACCAAGGAACGCCGCTTCCCGCTCAAGCAGACCTGCCTGGCCATCTACTCCCGCGCCATCAATGCGGAGAGCCCGCTGAACGCCGTGCTCAAGCACCACTTCCCATGGTGCGCCATGTGGGAAGCACAACTGCGTACGCTGTTCGATGCCTATGTCGAAGCCAAGCAAGCGCAGCACGTGCTCGACTACGATGACCTGCTCCTCTACTGGCACGCGATGGTGTCCGACGCCGAACTGGCAGGCGAGATCGGCGCGCGCTTCGACCACATCCTCGTCGACGAATACCAGGACACCAACCGGCTGCAGTCGTCCGTCCTGCGGGCGCTGCGCCCCGATGGCCGTGGCGTGACGGTGGTGGGTGACGATGCGCAGTCGATCTACGCATTTCGCGCGGCAACGGTGCGCAACATCCTCGACTTCCCGCGCCACTTCACCCGGCCGGCGCACACGGTGTTGCTGGAGCGCAATTACCGCTCGACGCAACCGATTCTCGATGCGTCAAATGGCGTGATGCGCTTTGCCACCGAGCGCTTCGCCAAGACGTTATGGACAGACCGCGCATCGACACATCGTCCGCGCCTGATCTCCGTGCGTGATGAAGCTGAGCAAGCGCGCTGCGTGGCCGAACAGGTGCTGCATCAGCGAGAAGGCGGGCTGGCGCTGAAATCGCAAGCCGTGTTGTTCCGCACGGCCAGCCACAGCGCGCCGCTGGAGATCGAACTCACGCGCCGCAACATCCCGTTCGTGAAATACGGCGGGCTGAAGTTTCTCGAAGCATCACACGTCAAGGATGTGCTCTCCGTGCTGCGCTGGGCCGAGAACCCGCGCAACCGCATCGCCGGGTTTCGCGTGATCCAATTGCTGCCGGGCGCGGGCCCTGCCACCGCCGCACGTGTGCTCGACGCCATGGCCGAGGCGGTGGACCCGATTGCTGCGCTGCTTGCCTACGCGCCCCCCGCCCGTCTGGCTGGCGACTGGGCCACGCTGATGACGCTGATGCAAACCCTGCGCGCGCCCAAGGACAGCCTGGCATGGGCCAGCGAACTGGAAGCCGTGGGCACCTGGTACACACCTCACATGGAGCGCCTGCACGACGATGCCGCCGTGCGCCAGGGCGATCTGGACCAGCTCGCCCGCATGGCCGCCACCTACGCCACGCGCGAGCGCTTCCTGACCGAGATGACGCTCGACCCGCCGGAGCTCACCAGCGATGAATCCGGCGCTCCGTACCGCGATGAGGATTACCTGATCCTCTCCACGATCCATTCATCCAAGGGGCAGGAGTGGAAAGCCGTGTACGTGCTCAACGCCGTGGACGGTTGCATGCCCGCCGACCTGGGCGCCGGCTCGCATGAAGAGCTGGAGGAAGAGCGCCGCCTGCTCTACGTGGCCATGACTCGCGCGCGCGAGCACCTGGACATCCTGGTGCCGCAGCGCTTCTACGTCACGCAGCAGACCCCCAATGGGGACCGCCACATCTACGCCTCGCGCACGCGCTTCATTCCGCCTGCGCTGCTGCCGTTGTTCGAGGCCTGCGCCTGGCCGCCGCCCGAACCCGGTGCGGACCCAGCGGCCGAAGCACGCGCGGCCGCCAAGGTGGACCTCACCAAGAAGATGCGCGGCTACTGGCAGAAGTGATCACTCGACGTCCACCTCAGCGCGCTTGAGCACCTGCGCCGGCTCCGCATGCGAGAGCTGCGCGAAGATCCACGCCGCCGCGCCGGTCATGAAGCCGATGCACACAAAGGTCTTGTGGAAGGCCGCCAGCGTGTCGCGCCCTTCCGGCCCGACGGTAAAGTCGGTAAAGCCCGTGAGCAGCGCACCTGCCGCAGCCACGCCCAGACTCATCGACAGCATCATCACCATCGACAGCATGCTGTTGCCCGCGCTGGCATGCGGCCCGCTCAGGTCTTTGAGCGTGAGCGTGTTCATGGCGGTGAATTGCATCGAGTTGAACGTGCCAAACAGCGCCAGCTGCACGATGCGCAGCCACACCGGCACGTCAGGCGTCATCACCGCAAAACTGGCCATCGTCAGGCCCACCATGAGCGTGTTGGTGAACAGCATGCGGCGATAGCCAAAATGCTTGATGGCCCAGTTGCCCAACGGCTTGGCCGCCATACCAGCCGCTGCCACCGGCACCATCATCAAGCCGGCCTGCAGCGGTGAATACCCCAGACTCACCTGCAACAGCAGCGGGATCAGAAACGGCATCCCACCCGTACCGATGCGTGCGAACAGGTTGCCGAGAATGCCGATCGAGAAGCTCGGAATGGCAAACAGCGAGCGCGGAAACAGCGGACCCGCCTTGCCCTCCACCGCGCGCCCGGCGTGCAGCCAGTAGGCGGTGAGCGCCGCCAGCCCGAAGACCAGCAACACCAGCACCGTCGCATGGTGAAAGCCCAAGCCGGATAGACCATCGAGCGAGAACGACACGGCCGCCATGCCAAACGCCAGCATGGCGTAGCCGGTCCAATCGAAGCGGTTCTCGTCGCCCGCACGCACGTCGGGCATGACCTTGAGCGTGACCAGCGCGCCAATCAGGCCGACGGGAATGTTGATGAGGAAGATCCAGTGCCAGGACACCGCCTCCACCAGCCAGCCGCCCAGCGTCGGGCCGATCAGTGGGCCGATCAGCCCCGGAATGGTGACAAAGCTCATTGCCGGCAGAAACTGCTCGCGCGGCACCACGCGCAGTACCGTCAGCCGCCCGACCGGCATCAGCAGCGCACCGCCCACGCCCTGTACCACGCGCGAGGCAATCAGCATGTTCAGGCTGCGCGACTCCGCACACAGCAGCGAGCCGATGGTGAACAGAAAGATGGCCGCAAAGAACATGCGCCGCGTGCCGAAGCGATCGGCCAGCCAGCCTGAGGCGGGCATCAGCATGGCGGTCGTCAACGTGTAGGCGATGATGACCGACTGCATCTTCAGCGGGCTTTCCGACAGGCTGCGCGCCATGGCCGGCAATGCCGTATTGACGATGGTGGAATCCAGCGTCTGCATGAAGAGGCCAACCGCCACCAGCCAGAGCAATGGTTGGAGGGATTTATCGACGGAAACGGAGGTAGACATGGCGGGAAGGGGTAACAGGACTTGATACGACGCGGTACGACAGGGCGAGCCGACATTGTGGCGTGCGCGGCGCGGGCTCGCAAACGATGTCATGCGCCGGTCACCCTACAGCAAACGCGGGCACCGAGTTGCACACACCGGACGCCTATACTGGTGGGCGTTCGTCCCAGTCACCCTCGTGCAGACCTGCCATGACCACCCGTACCGAACGCGACACCTTTGGCCCCATTGAAGTCCCCGCCAATCATCTGTGGGGCGCGCAGACGCAGCGCTCGCTGCAGAACTTCGACATTGCGGGCGACCGCATGCCACGCGAGCTGATCGACGCGCTGGCCCGCATCAAGCGCGCAAGCGCCACTGTCAACCACCGCCTGGGGCTGCTACCGGCCGAGAAGGCCAACGCCATCATCGCTGCGGCGGATGAAGTCATCGCGGGCAAGCACCCGAACGAATTCCCGCTGGTGGTCTGGCAGACGGGCTCCGGCACGCAGAGCAACATGAACATGAACGAGGTGCTCGCCAACCGCGCCAGCGAACTACTGGGCGGCGAGCGCGGCGAGAGCCGCCTCGTACACCCGAACGACGACGTCAACCGCAGCCAATCGTCCAACGATGTGTTCCCAACTGCGATGCACGTGGCGGCCGTCACCGCCATCACGCGGCACCTGATTCCGTCGCTGCGCACGCTGCGCGAGACCTTGGCCAAGAAGGCGGCCGACTTCGATGACATCATCAAGATCGGCCGCACGCACCTGCAGGATGCGACGCCGCTCACGCTCGGCCAGGAGTTCTCCGGCTATGTCGCACAACTGCAGCACAACGAAACGCACCTGAACGCAGCACTGCCGCACCTGTGCGAGCTGGCACTGGGTGGCACGGCAGTGGGGACCGGCCTGAACGCGCCGGCCGGCTATGCAGAACAGGTGGCGGCCGAACTGGCCAATCTGACCGGCCTGCCCTTCGTTACCTCGCCCAACAAGTTCGAGACCATGGCCTCGGCCGATGGGCTGGTGCACGCGCACGGCACGCTGAAGACGCTGGCCGCCAGCCTCACCAAGATCGCCAACGACATCCGCTGGTTGGCCAGCGGCCCGCGCAGCGGCCTGGGCGAAATCTCCATTCCCGAGAACGAGCCGGGCTCGTCCATCATGCCGGGCAAGGTCAACCCCACGCAAAGCGAAGCCGTGACGATGCTCTGCGCACAGGTGTTCGGCAACGACGTGGCGGTCAACATTGGCGGTGCATCGGGCAACTTCGAGCTGAACGTGTTCCGCCCGATGATTGCCTACAACTTCCTGCATAGCGTGCGCCTGTTGGCCGACGGCATGCGCAGCTTCAACGATCACTGCGCCGTGGGCATCGAGCCCAACCGCGCCCGCATCGACGAGCTGGTGCAGCGCTCGCTGATGCTGGTCACGGCACTCAACCCGCACATCGGCTACGACAAATCGGCGCAGATCGCCAAGAAGGCGCACAAGGAAGGCACGAGCCTGCGTGAAGCAGCGCTTGCACTCGGCTACGTCACGCCCGAGCAGTTCGACGCGTGGGTACGGCCGGAGAATATGGTCGGCAGATAAGCCGCAGGCTGCCCCGAGGCCTGCGCTGACAGCGTCAGCGCGGGTTCGGGAAGCGAAGCCGGAATTCGGTGTACTCGTGTTCGACCGACCTGCACGAAATGCTGGCGCCCCAGCCACGCAACACCTTGCGGCAGAACATCAAGCCGATGCCCGTGCCACGATGTGCCGGGTATGAAAAGAACGGCTCGAACATCCGCTTGAGCACCGTCGACGAGATACCCGACCCCGTATCGCGCACCACGATCTCGAAGGCGCGTGGCAGCCGCTCATAGGCAATGTGGAGGTCACCCTTGCCCACGCGCTGGATCGCCTCCAGCGCGTTCTTGGTCAGGTTGGTGACGATGTGCTCGAACAGGCTCGCGTTGCCGAGCACCCGCACACCCATGCCCGGTGCAATCGAAACCAGCTCCCGCGTACCGGGCTCGAACGGAAAGACGGCAATCGCCGCGCAAATGGCCTCATGTGGATCAAACCAGCTGATGCTGACGGTCTGCGGGGCTTTCGAGTTGGCGACCAGCAGCTCGATGCTGTTGTTGGCACGCACGACATCGGTGCGCATCCGCTCAACCGCTTGCTGCAATATGGGCAAATCGGGATGACTGACTGATGCCAGGCTTGGCAAGCGATTCTGGATTCCCTGCGCAGTCAGTGCCAGGCTCGCCAGCGGCGTGCGCAACTCGTGGGCGACGGTGCCCAATGCCAACTCCATGCCCTGCCGCTTCTGCTCAGCGAGTATCTTGCGATCCAGCTTGGTGATAACGAGCATTGCGATCAGAAACGCGAAAATTGGGAGTTGCACCGGCAGGGTATGCCATGGGAATACAAGCTCTGTACTGGTCGTCAACCAAAACAGCGCTATCGCAGCAAGCCCTCCAGAAACCAGTGAAACTAAGGCGAATGTCACGCCGAAGTGAAACAGGACCATCACTGCAATCAGCACGGATTCCGTCCATACCATCGACCCTGCGTTCTTCAGATAGAAGAAAGTAAAGGCAAAAGGTATTCCCGCCGTGATGACAAAGAGGGCATAGACGGGAAACCATTTGCGTTTGGACAACGGCCCCGGAAACAACAGTGGGATAAACAGCAATGCACAGGCCAGCCGTAGCCAGCCGTTTTCATAGGGCTGCGGGAAAACATGCGTCCAGATCCAAAAATAGAGCGGGTGGCCGACTACGCCCATCAACCCAAAGAGGCGTATGCGCTGCAAGCGCGCTGCACTCTCGTCATTAAGAAGCGCTGCATGTACCAAGGAGTTCTCCAGATGCTTCCACACACGAGCCAGACATCGGCGAGGCACTTCTCGAAATGCACCACCCTGCTCTATCGTCATAACGTCACAGAAGGTTCGCTAGATTAGTCGGTTAACGCCGCTCGGCGCGTGGAAGACCATGCGCGCAGATTCACTTGCTCACGAATATCACCCAACACATCGAGCAAACGCTCAATATCGGCCGAGACGAGCTTCGCGTGCAGAGTCAATCGCACCAATGACCGATTCTTAGATGTCGCTGGCGGGCAAAAGACCGCGCCAAAAATACCACGCGACTGCAATGCGTCGCGCAATACCTTGACCTGGGGCTCCGTCCCCGCTTCAAGCGCAATAATCTGCTCGGTTCCATCCGCGATGTTGTAGCCCAGTTCAGCGATGCCGGTACGAACCAAACGTGTCATCGTGTGGAGCTTCTGCCGCCGGTCATCAGCCGCCGCAATGAAGTCCGCTGCGGCATCAAACCAAGCCAGTTCATGGTGTAACAACCCCGAGCTAAAAATAGCCGGGCGCGCCTCCATTGCAAAGTACTCCTTGAACCTCTCGCTGCAGGCAATGAATCCAGCACGGCCGGCAAACGCCTTCGCCAGCGAAGCGGTACGAAAATGCACGCGTTGCTCCAAACCAAGCTGCACGACCAGTCCGGCGCCACCTGGGCCATGCGTACCCAATGAATGCGATTCGTCGACAACGAGCACCGAGCCGCTGGACTCGGCAACCTGAGCAAGTGCAGGCAGGGGGGCAACGCTTCCGTTTGTGCTGTAGAGCGAGTCCACCAGAATCACGCCTGGCCCCATGTGTGCAATCTGCCGCTCCAAGTGCTCGGTGTTGTTGTGACGAAAGGGAATCGGCTGAGCACCGGCAGCGGTGATGCCCTCCCACAAGGAGGCATGCGCATTCATGTCGACAAAAACGGGCGTACCTGGACCGGCGATGGACTGGATCAATCCAACGTTGGCCGCCCAACCAGATTGGGCAATCAGTCCAGCTTCCGCTCGCATCATGTCTGCCAATCGGCGCTCAAGCCGATGTTGAGGCGTATCACCGTGCTGGAATATGGAGGACATCAGCAACTCTCCTTCACTCGCCAACAGCGTGCGAGCCTGAGCGCGCACCAAGGCACGCTCACCAAGCAGGCAAAGGTAGTCGTTGCTGTTCAGGAATAGAGCATCTGGTCCAGGTTCACGACCGTGCAGCAGGTGGCCGCCCCCCCAGAGTCTCGCTACACGATCATCGAAATAGCGCCGCACGCGGGCTTCGATCCAATCCGGCAGTGCTGGTGCAGCTACCGGAGGCGTTGGGACTAGTGAAGAAGGAACGTTCTTGGGCAGTGTGGTCATAGTGGCCTCTTCGGGTTGCTGAAAACCCCGATGGCCTTGCATCACCACCGGGATGCAATCCGAACTACCACTCTGCCCTCCATGCGCGAAGCACCCATGGACGGGAATCGGAACTAGACCAAAAGTCCTAAACCGATGATGCGCCGCGCTGTGCGACGCGCACGTCAACACGCTCCGGTGTCAGCGCACGTTCAAACACGGCACGCGCGCCATGCGTTGTGCCGGTGCCGCACATGAAGGCATCGATGGCGGCAAACCCGTGCTCGGGCCACGTGTGGATCGACAGGTGCGACTCCGCCAGCAGCAGGACACCGGTCACACCGCCCTGCTCGCCAGCGGGTGCGCCAACACGCAGCGAATTGAAGCGATGGAGATGCGCATGAAGAATGGTGGCACCCAACGCTGCGGCGGCCTCGCGCAGCGCAGCTTCCAGCGCCTGTGCATCGCGCAGCAGCGCGGGCGCCACGCCATACAGGTCGAGCAGCAGATGCTCGCCCACTGCAACAGCGGTTGCAGCATGCGGCGTCGCGTCCGTGCGCGTCACTTGTGGCCCCCACTGAAGCCGCCGCCGTAACCGCTGCCACCCGACGATCCGCCCCAGTACGAAGACCCGCTGGTGCCGCTGCCATACGACGGCGTACGCGGTGCGGCAAAGCCGGCTTTCCAGTCCATGACCGTTGCGCCGATCACCACACACACGGCATACAAAACAAACCAGCCTTTCATTCCCCACCCCCGACCTTGGCGACCAGCCACGCCGGTACGATCAGCATCAGCGCTGCGAAAAACGTGATCATGAATACCGAACCGGGCGCCATGAAGAACGGCACCAGATTCAGCAGGCCGAGCAGTACGCAGGACACCACCGCCACCGTCATGTAGCCCGAGGCCGATGCCCCCGTCACCGGTTCCGGCACGACCTTGCCGAACCACGCTTTGATCTGCGCAGTGCTGACCGGCGTGCTCCTGGACCAACTCAGTTCATGCGCATCGCTCTCGGCAGCAAGGCTTTCCTGGCCGGCCGTGTACTCGACCACGCGCGTCTGGTCGCCCGCCTGCACGCGCCAGTTGAAGGCGCCGGCAGCGTAGGTCACGCGCGCGGTGTAGTCCTCGTCGCGGGTGTACTGCGTGTTGCCCAGCGTGGCCTTGCGGCCGTCGGTCTGCGTGGGCCAGCGGTCGAGCACGTTGGCACGGAACCAGCCGTCGTCGGTTTCCACCATCCACGTGAAGCCACGCTTGGGGGTGTACAGCAGGTATTCGAACCACTCGCCGCCGCCGTCGACCACCGTACGACGCATCACGCCGATCACCTGCCATTGCTGGCCGTCGATCAGCGCCTTGTCGCCCAACTCCAGCGTGGTGACAACCTGCGGCACGGACCGGGCGCGGGCGATGATCTCGCCGCGCGGCGTGGCTGCATCGATGGCCGCACCGCAGCCGGGGCACAGCACGTGCCCGGTCACGCCGGGGCTGAACGGGATCGACGTGCCGCATTGCGGGCAGTCGAGGTTGGTGAGCTTGCGGGGGACGCGGCCGGCGGTTTCCTTGATCTCGGCGTCGGTGCGCAGGAGCTGGCACTTGAGCGCTTCGAGCGTGGTGGCCTCGCCCAGGTAGAGCGTAGGCGCCGTGCCGTCGGAGTAGTCGAGCGTGATGAAGGCGTCTTCGCGACGACCATCGGCCACGCGCGCATGCCAGCCCTCGCCCACACGGAACGGCAACTCGCCCTGGCCGCCGGTGCAGTCCGCCTCGCGCACATCGGACAGCGTGAACTGCTTGCCGTCAGCATCGTAGAGCTGGCCGGGGCGCAACGTTTCGAACGCCACGGCGTTGTGCGGCACGCCACGCGAGAACGTCATGGTGACCTGGCCCGAAGCCTCGGCCAGCCAGCCGTCGGTGCTGTCGTCAAACAGCACGTACCACTCGTTCCAGAAGCCCGCGTCGTAGCGCAACTGGATGCGGCCTACGACGGTGAAGGCCTTGTTCTTGTAGCGCCCGGTGGTGCCGATCTGCACGCGTGCGTAGTCCTCCAGCACGGCAGACATCTTGCCGATGTCGGACAGCGTTTCGCCGTCGCGCAGCAGTGTGCTCTTGCAAAAGCTGCACACCGTCATCACGGCAGCGGCGGACTTCAGTTCCACCGGCGCGCCACACGCCGGGCAGTTGGCATGAAACATGGTCGGGTCGTTCGATTGCACAGCAAAACGGGCGGCTAGCTGCGCCGCCCGGTCATCCGATCAGCAAGGCCGCGCTCAGCCTCCGGTCAGCGCTTTGAGCACTGCGGCCTTGCCGGCATCAAAATCGGCCTGGGTGATGAGGCCCTTGTCGAGCAGATCCTTGAGCTTGGTCAGGCGTGCGGTGGGGTCGTCGGCAGCCGGAGCAACCGGTGCGGCGGCAGCCGGTTGTGCAGCAGGCGCTGCGCCGGCATTGCCCTGCACAGCCGTGCGCAGGCTCTCGGCCATCGTCTGACCCATTGCCAAGCCTGCTGCCAGACCCGCGCCCGTTCCAGCGATGCCACCTTCGTTCTGCGCAGCCAGCGGCAGCGATTCGGCCGCCTGATACTGCGTGAAGCGCCCCATGTCGCCGGTCATGTCCATGCTGATGCGGCGGTCCATGGCGGCCTGCAGTTCATCCGGCAGCGTGACGCTGGAGACCTGGAAGCTGTCGAGCGCCAGGCCGTACTGCGTGAACTGCGGTGCGAGGGTCTCGCGTACCTTGTTCGACATCAGCGTCTGGTTGGCGGCCAGGTCCAGGAACGGCACACCGGATTCGCCAAAGGCTGTGGCCATCGCGCCCATGATGACGGGGCCGAGCTGGGCCTCGACTTCATCGACGGTGTAGATGTCGCGCGTGCCGCTCACCTGTTGGTAGAACAGCTTCGGATCGGCCACGTGGTACGCGTACACGCCAAAGGCGCGCAGGCGGATCATGCCGAAATCCTTGTCGCGCACCGTCACCGGCTGCGGCGTACCCCAGCGGCGGCCGAGCTGCTGGCGCGTGCTGAAGTAGTAGACGTCGGACTTGAAGGGGGACTCGAACAGCTTGTCCCAGTTCTTCAGGTAGGTCAGGACGGGCAGCGTCTGCGTGGTCAGCTTGAAGGTGCCAGCGCCGAACACGTCGGCAATCTGGCCTTCATTGACGAACATCGCCATTTGCGAGTCGCGCACAACCAGCATGCCGCCGTTCTGGATTTCCATGTCCTGCATGGGGAAACGCCAGGCGAGCACGCCGTCTTCGCTCTCCGTCCACTGCAGGATGTCAATAAACTGCTTTTTGATAAAGCTGGACAGGCTCACAGGAAACTCCTTCGCAATGATTCGCGGTGCAGGAACAATCAGGACAAACAGGCAGCGTTGATCACACCCACCGCCAGCGCGCTCACGCCAAACAGCATACCGGCGGCGGTGTTGTTGTGCTCGATCTGCAGGCGGTAGTCGGGCATCAGGCGCGTGAGCACCACGAAGACGATCAACTGCACGACCGACGCCATCACCGACCAGAACAGGAACGGCAGCAGGCCATCGGCGTGCGCGATGCTCGATGCGATGGTCAGCACGAAACCGAGCAGCGCGCCGGCCAGCGACAGCGCTGCGGAAACGTTGCCTTCACGGATCAGCTTGAACTCGTCGTACGGCGTCAGGCGCAGGTAGACGAAGAAGAAACCAGCAAACACCACAGCACCCGCCAGCAGGTGCGAGGCATAGGCGATCACGGAAGCGGTCATATCGGGCATGGGCAGAAGGCAATCAGCCTGGGCAGTGCGCAAGTGGCGCCACTATAGCGGCTGATGGGTCGCTTGCGTACCCCCCACAGATGCCGGCGCATCGGCATGCCAAGCGTTTGCGCCGTATTTGTTATCGCCTCTTAATTTTGATCGACGCGTAGCCTCCGGTCGTGGCGGCCGCAGACGCGCCCGTGCCGCAGTCCCCCGTCCCGCAGAAACCCTTGCCCATCAACCGTTTCGCGGGTTGACCTGCCTTGTGCAACTCAATACGCACACCTAGAGTGAGTGGCAGGGATTGGCCGATTCGACAGACTGTCAGGGGGCTGCCATGACGACACCGAATTGCATCCACGTGGACCGTCGCACCGTCCTGAAAACCGCCGTCGCGGCGGCAGCGGTGCAACTGGCGCCGCCCTTCATCATCAAGGCGCGCGGTGAAGCCCCGATCCGCATCGGCATGGTCGACCCGCTGACGGGTGTCTATGCCGCAGTCGCCCAGAACGAGGTCATGGGCGCGAAGCTTGCCGTGGCACAGATCAATGCCCGCGGCGGCATCCTCGGTCGGCCGATCGAGCTGCTGGTGGAAGACTCCGCCAACGACGTCGGCACCGGCGTGCAGAAGGCGCGCAAGCTGATCGAGCGCGACCAGGTGACGTTCCTGATCGGCGACGTGAACTCCGGCATTGCCCAGGCCATTGCCCAGGTCAGCAACGAGAAGAAGGTGCTGCACATCGTCTCGGGTGGGCACACCGACACCATCACCGGCAGCGACTGCAAGTGGAACGTCTACCGCGTGTGCAACACCACCAGCATGGAAGCCAACGCAGTGGCCAGCCTGCTGTTCACCAAGTACGGCAAGAAGTGGCACTTCATCACGCCGGACTACGCCTTCGGCCACACGCTGCAGAAGGCGGCGGCGGCTGACTTGCAGAAGCTCGGCGGCACCATGACCGGCAATGAACTGACACCGCTGGGCACGACCGATTTCTCATCCTTCCTCATCAAGGCGCGCGCTGCCAACCCTGATGTGCTGCTGGTGCTGCCGCAGGGCTCGGACATGGTCAACTGCCTCAAGCAGATCGCGCAGTTCGGCATCGGCAAGCAGATCCACATTGCAGGGTTGCAGCAGGAGCTGGAATCGTTGGAGGCGATGCCGCCCGAGGCGCGCGTCGGCGTCTGGATGTTCGAGTGGTACTGGAAGCAGCCCGGCGTGCCGCACGTGGAGAAATTCGTGGCCGACATCCGCAAGGTCAACAACGGCAAGGTACCGACCGCGCGCCACTGGTTCGGCTATACGTCGGTGCATACGCTGGCGGGCGTCGCCAACCGCGAGAAGACCCTCGATGCACGCAAGCTGGCCGAAGCGCTGGGCGGCTACGAGTTGCCCGATGACGTGAAGCTGCAACCCAACAAGTGCTACTACCGCAAGGGGGATCACCAGTTGATGACGTCGTCGTTCGTGGGCGAGGCATTGACCAAACCGGCGGGCGATCCGGAAGACCTGTTCCGCGTCGACAACGTCGTGCCCGGCGACAAGACCGCGCCGCCCGAGAGCGCGACCGGCTGCACGATCAAGTGGCCGACCTGATCTTCTGAACCGTCCTGCCTGCGCCCACAACGCGCACCAATGCGCGCGCGGGGAGCCATGACACAGCTGCTGCTCTTCAACATCACCAACGGGCTGATCATCGGCGCGTTCTACGTGCTGATGGCGCTCGGGCTGTCGCTCATCCTCAACCTGAGCAACGTCATCAACTTCGCGCACGGCGGCTTTCTCGTCATCGGCGGCTATATCGCCTACACCATCACGCCGTATGTCGGCTTCTGGGGCGCACTGCTGATCGCACCGCCGATTGCGGCACTCATCGGGCTCGTGCTGGAGCGCCTGCTGATCCGTCGTGTGTATGGGCGCGACCCGCTCTACAGCCTGCTGCTGACCTTCGGCCTGGCGTTCGTGTTTGAAGACGGCACGCGCTTCATCTGGGGCGCGCAAGGCAAGCCGGTATCGATTCCCGAAGCGCTGGCGCAGCCGCTTTCCAATGAACTCTTCTTCATCACCGGCTACCGGCTGTTCATGGTGGGCACTGTGGCGGTGACAGTGGCCGCGCTCTTTCTGCTACTGCGCTATACGCGCATGGGCATCCGCATCCGCGCCGGCACGCTGGATCTGGAAACCGTGGCGGCGCTCGGCATCAACGTGGGGCGGCTGCGCTCGCTCAACTTTGCCGTGGGCATCTATCTCGCGGGCCTCTCAGGTGTGCTGGCGGCCGGGCAGCTCGGGCTGGAGCCGACCATGGGCACGGGGCTGCTGATGCCGAGCTTCATCGCCATCATCGTTGGCGGGGTCGGCAGCCTGACGGGCACGCTGCTGGGTGGGCTGCTGATCGGGGTGGCGTCGGGCGTGACGGCGGTGTTCGTGCCGGCGGCCAGCGAGGCAGTCATCTACGTGATGATGGCGCTCGTACTGCTGCTGCGCCCGCGCGGGCTGCTGGGTGAAGAAGGCATGCTGACATGAGCGCGCGCGACAACCAGGCACAGCTTCGCCGTCTACTGGGGCTGCTGGCCATCTGGGCGATGCTGCTGCTCGCGCCCGACTGGATGCCGCTGCTGGGTGGCTACACCGCACTGGGCACGCGCGTACTGGTGCTCGGGCTGGCGGCCATGTCGGTCAACTTTCTGCTGGGCTTTACCGGCGTGCTGTCGTTCGGTCATGCGGCGTACTTCGGGCTGGGTGCGTATGGCGCGGGCCTGGCATTGAAGTTCCTGGCGCAGAGCACGCCGCTGGCGCTCGTATGCGGCACGCTGCTGGGCGGCATCGCTGGTGCGCTGCTGGGCGCGTTGAGCGTGCGGCGGCGCGGCGTGTATTTCGCCATGGTCACCATCGCGTTCGGGCAGGTGTTCTACTACATCGCCTTCCAGTGGAGCTCACTCACCGGCGGCGATGATGGGCTACGTGGCTTTACACGTGCACCGCTGCATCTGGGCTTCACCACCATCGACATCCTGTCGAATGCCGACGCGTTCTACTACTTCGTGCTGGCCTGCCTGGCGCTGGTGACGGGGGTAATGGCGGGCGTGCTGCGATCCCCGTTCGGCCGCACCATGATCGCCATCCGCGAGAACGAGCGGCGCGCGCGCTTTCTCGGCATTCCGGTCAACCGGCATATCTGGATCGCCTTCACGCTGTCGTGCTTCTTCATGGGCTTTGCCGGCGCGCTCTATGCGCTGCTCAACAACTTTGCCGATCCGCGCGGCCTGCACTACAGCCAGTCGGGCGATTTCGTGATGATGGCTGTCATGGGCGGTATGCGCAGCTTCTGGGGGCCGCTGCTGGGCGCGGTGGTCTTCGTTGTGCTGCAGGACTACCTGTCGAGCATCACCGTCAACTGGATGTCGTTTGTCGGCATGCTGTTCGTGGCGATCGTGCTGTTCTTCCCGCGCGGGCTGCTGGGCGTGATCCGGCGCAGGAGCGAATCGTGAGCGTGCTTGCCGTGGAACGCGTCAGCAAGCACTTCGGCAGCCTGGTCGCAGTGCAGGACGTGTCGCTATCCGTCGAGCCCGGCGAACTGCGCGCCGTCATCGGGCCCAACGGCGCCGGCAAGACAACCTTCTTCAACCTCATCAGCGGCTTCTTCCGGCCCACTGCCGGCACGATCGCCTTTGAAGGGCAGGACATCACTGCCCTGCCCGCGCACCGGCGTGTGGCAGCCGGCATCGCACGCACCTTCCAGATCACAGAGATCTTTCCAGAACTGACGGTGTTTGAGAACGTGCGTATCAGCGCCGAGACCGCGGCGGGCTTTCGCCTGCGCCCGTGGGTCAGCCCTGCCGACACAGCCCGCGTGCGCGAGCAGGTTGCGCAGACGCTTGAACTCACCGGCTTGCGCGGCAAGGCCAACCGATTGGCCGGCGAACTGGCACACGGCGACCAGCGCACCACCGAGATTGCCATTGCACTGGCACTGCACCCGCGCCTGCTGCTGCTCGACGAGCCCACCGCCGGCATGGGCGATCAGGAAACCGACGAGACCATGCAGCTCATCCACCGCCTGCACCGCGAGAACAACTTCACCATCGTGCTGATCGAGCACGACATGCGCGTGGTATTCGACCTGGCCGATCGCATTACCGTGCTCGACCAGGGGCGGCTGCTGGCCGAAGGCACACCGGCGCAGATTGCCGCCAACGAGGCCGTGCAGGCCGCCTACCTCGGGAGCGCATCATGACTGTTGGTTCGCAACCTGCCCTGACGGCAGAAGGACTGCACACCTACTACGGCAAGAGCCACATCCTGCATGGCGTCAGCCTGGAGGCGGCGCAAGGCTGCATCACCGTTCTGCTCGGCCGCAACGGGGCGGGTAAGTCCACCACGTTGCGCACGCTCATGGGTCTGACGCCCGCCCGGCAGGGGCGCGTAACGATCTTCGGCGCGGACACCACGCGTTGGCCCACCTACCGCATCGCCGCCAGTGGGGTCGGCTATGTGCCGGAAGGGCGCCGGATCTTCGCCAACCTCACCGTGGAAGAAAACCTGAAAGTCCCCATCGAGCGCAGCGGCCCGTGGACCCTCCCGCGCGTCTACGCATTGTTCCCGCGACTGGCCGAACGCAAGTTCAGCCGCGGGCGTTCGCTCTCGGGCGGCGAGCAGGAGATGCTCTCGCTGGGCCGCGCGCTGCTGCTCAACCCGCGTTTGCTGATCCTGGATGAGCCGTCACAGGGGCTGGCGCCGCTGGTGGTGCGCGAGGTATTTCGCGTGGTGTCGCAGATGCGCGACGCAGGCATCACCGTGCTGCTGGTCGAACAGAACGCGCGCATGAGCCTGGAAATTGCCGACTACGCCTATGTGCTGGATGACGGGGGCATCGTCCATGCCGGCAACGCGCGGGAGCTGGCGGCGGACGAGCACCGGGTGCGCGCGTTGACGGGAGCCAGCGCGGCAGCAGCATAAGGGCCGGCGCAGTGGGGTCGCCGGTTCGGCAAAAAATCGGCACAATCGCGCTCGCCGTATCGGTGCGTCGGTGGTTTATTAACGCCCGATCATGATCCGCCCATACCTCCGCCCCTCGCATGTCGACGCCGCAGCCCGACGCCGTTCTTGAATCTTCGCCACCGCAACATCCGCAAGGTCGTGGTAACGCCTTGCTGGTCCTGGCCGTGTTCGTGGTCGCCTCGTGTGGGCTGGCCTACGAGCTGATTGCCGGGGCATTGGCTTCGTACCTGCTGGGCGATTCGATCCTGCAGTTCTCCTCCATCATCGGCGCCTACCTGTTTGCGATGGGCATCGGCTCGTGGCTCTCACGCTACGTGGCAGACGATGCGTTGCTCGCCCGCTTTGTCGATCTGGAACTGTTGGTGGGGTTGTTTGGCGGCGTGTCGGCGGCGGCGCTGTTTGTCTTGTTTGCGGTGGAATCGGCGCCGTTCCGGTTGGTGCTGTACGCGCTGGTGACGGTGATCGGTGTGCTGGTCGGCATGGAGATTCCGCTGGTGATGCGCATGCTGCATCGCCGGCAAGCCAAGTTTTCCGACCTGGTCAGCCGCGTGCTGACGTTCGATTACCTGGGCGCGCTGGCCGTATCGCTGCTGTTTCCGCTGGTGCTCGCACCGCGCCTGGGGCTGGTGCGCACGGGCTTCCTGTTCGGGCTGCTCAACACGGCGATTGCGGTCTGGACGCTCTGGCACTTTCGCGCAGAACTGGCACTCACCGCTCGCATGCGCAGTGCGATGGCGTGGCGTGCAGGCGCCGTCGCTGCCGCGCTGCTGGCGGGCTTTGCCGCATCGGACAAGCTCACGCACTGGTCCGAACGCGCACTCTTTGGCGACGAGATCATCCATGCGATTTCCTCGCCGTATCAGCGGCTGGTGGTGACGCGCTGGAAAGATGATCTGCGCCTGTACATCAACGGCAACCTGCAGTTTTCCTCGCGCGACGAATACCGCTACCACGAGGCGCTGGTGCTGCCCGCGCTGGAATCCGTGCGCGGCGCGCGCCGCGTGCTGGTGCTGGGCGGCGGTGATGGCCTGGCGCTGCGGCAAATTCTGAAATACCCGCAGATCGAACATGTCACGCTGGTCGATCTGGACCCGCGCATGACCAACCTGTTCTCGCATGCGGAGGCGCTGGTTGCGCTCAATCAGCATGCGTTCAGCGACCCGCGTGTGACGGTGGTCAATGCAGATGCTGGGCAATGGCTGCAGACCGCCACCGACATGTTCGACGTGGCCATCGTGGATTTTCCGGACCCGTCCAACTTCAGCATCGGCAAGCTGTATTCGGTGCCGTTCTATCGGCTGCTGTCGCGTCACGTGGCGGATACCGGGCTGGTCGTCATTCAGGCCACATCGCCCTACTTTGCGCCGCGCTCGTACTGGTGCGTGGATGCGACCTTGAAGGAAGCGGGCTACCGCACGTGGCCGTATCACGCACTGGTACCGTCGTTTGGCGAATGGGGCTTCATCCTGGCTGCGCCGGGCCGGGCGGATTTCCAGCCGCCCACGTCGTACCGCGTGCCGACACGCTTTCTGGACGCCGACACCACGCACCAGATGTTCAGCTTCGCGCCCGACATGCCGCGCCCGCAGGTGGAGCCCAACCGGCTGAACAACCAGTCGCTGGTGCGGTACTTTGAAGAAGACTGGCACGGCGTGCTGCGCTGATGGCAACACGACGCAGCTTTCTGATCGGTGCAGCCGCCGCCGGTGTGACAGCGGCCGGTGCGGCCTCGTGGGCCGGCTTTCGCGCGCTGACCGAGATCACGCCTAACGTGCGCATGCCCGGCCAGGCCGCCGGCCACCAGTTGCGCGATCTCAAGGCATTACCTGCCCCATCGGAGACTCGCCGCGTGGGCGTGGCCGTCTGCGGTAGCGGCATCGGCGGATTGAGCTGCGCCTGGCGCTTGGCGAAAAGCGGACGGCGCGACGTGGTGGTCGTGGAGGGGCCAGAGCGCTACGGCAATGCGGCCGGTGGCGCGTTCGGCACGCAACGCTTCCCGACGGGTGCACATTACCTGCCACTGCCGTCAACGGAATCGACGCACGTGCGCGAAATGCTGTCCGACTTCGGCGTGATCGAGCGCAATCCGTTTGCGCTACGCCCGACCTACGACGAACGCGTACTCGTTCACGCCCCGGATGAACGCCTGTGGCTCGGCAACCGCTGGCAAGACGGCTTCGTGCCGCATGAAGGCATTACCGAGGCTGAGCGCACCGAGCACACCCGCTTCTTCGCCCAGATCGACCGCCTGCGCCAGACCACCGGCAACGACGGCCGCCGCATCTTCGTCGTGCCGACCGCGCTGTCCTCCGCCGACCCGGCCTGGCGCGCGCTCGATACGCTCACCTTCCGCGACTGGCTGCACCGCGAGGGCTACCAAGCCGCTACGCTGCACTGGTATGCCGACTACTGCTGCCGCGACGACTACGGCGCCACGGCGGATCACGTGTCCGCCTGGGCCGGCATTGCGTACTTCGCCAGCCGCGGCGGCATGGCCAGCAACGCCGAACAGGGCACCGTGCTCACCTGGCCCGAAGGGCTGGACTGGATGGCCGAGCGCTTGTTTGCAGCTGCAGAGCTGAACGATGCCGACCGCCTGCTCCCAGGCAGCGCTGCACGCATCGGCAAGACAAACGAAGGCGGTGCGCGCGTCTATGCCGACGTACTGCAGGCCAACGGCCGCGTGGTGCGCCTGCTGGCCGACCACGTGGTGAGCGCGATGCCGCTGCACGTCGCCAAGCACGTCGTCGAAGGCTTTGACGTGCCGGCCGCCGAACTGCCCGAAGCGGCGCCGTGGCTGCTTGCCAACCTGCTGATCGACGGCTTTCCGCCCGAGTACGACGACACACCGCTCGCGTGGGACAACGTGGTCTATCGCGGCACGGGGTTGGGCTATGTGGTGGCCAATCACCAGGACATTCGCGTGGGGCCGCCCGCACAGAGCGTGTTCACGGCCTACGTGGCGCTGTCGGACATGACACCGAAGGCGGCGCGTGAGTGGATGCTGAACGCATCACCTCAGGTGCTGCTCGATCGCGCGCTGGCCGATCTGGACAGGATCTACGGCATCCGCCTGCGCACGCAGATCCGCCGGGCCGATCTGACCCTGCGCGGGCATGCCATGGCGATTCCCACGCCCGGCTTTCTCTCGCGCCCGGGTATTGCGCGCCTGCGCGAGAACGCCGGGCCGATCCACTATGCACATGCGGATCTGTCCGGCTATTCCGTGTTTGAAGAAGCGGCGTGGTGGGGCGATCAGGCGGCGCGGTCCATCCTGGCCGCCTGAGGACGACGGGGCTTTAGCTTCAACCCTGACGCGGCCAGAGCGTGCGGCCGAAGAACGTCAGCGCGCGGTCCCACGCATGCTGCGCCCACACAGGGTCGTACTGCGTGGCGGCAATGCGGTTGGGGCCGACGGCCGTTTCGTTGGCGAAGGCGTGGTGTGCAAGGTAGCGGTGGAAGTCGACATCGACACCGGCGCCGGTCAGCTTCTTTTCCAGCTCGTCAACCGTTTCGATCTTGAAGAAGCCATCTTGCGTGGCCCAGTGGCCCTGCACCGGCACCTTGATCTTCGAGGCGTCGATGTACTCCAGCGGCGGGCAGCCGTACCAGACCACACCGGCAGCGGCTTCGGGCACGTTGCACAGCGCCAGCAGCGTGAGCGCGCCGCCCATGCAGTAGCCCGTCACGCCCACACGGTCGCAGCTCTGCTTGAGGTATTGCACGGCGCCGCGCACGTCCTGCGTGGCCGCGTCGCCAAAGTTCAGGTTGCTCATCAGGTGGTGGGCTTCTTCCTCTTCCACCGTCATCGTGCCGCGATAGAGATCGGGCACCAGCGCCACGTAGCCGGCGCGCGCGAGGCGGTCGGCCACGCCGCGAATCTGGTCGTTCAGGCCCCACCACTCCTGGATGACGACCACGCCGGGGGCGCCCTCGGCCTTGGCCGGCTTGGCCAGATAGCCCTGGAGTTCCTGCCCGTCCGGGCGCTTGAACGAAATCATGGTTCCTTGCGGTGCAGTCATACGAAAAGCTCCTCTGCCTGAAACGAAAGCGCACAGCATAGCCCCCGACCGTGAAATTTGCAGCCGTGCTGCAACGGCTGAAGTGCGCGTCAGCAGACTCACACATATTTAACCCGGGTATTATTGACCAACCATTATTACCCGGGTAATAATTACCGAACAACGCCTGCCCGCCAGCGCAGGCCACCACACATGCACACACATGCATTACGCAAGGACCCACCATGACCGACCGACGGGAACTGAAGCGCCAATACCTGGAGACCCGAACCCACGCCGGCGTGTACGCCATCCGCAACTTGGTCACGGGCAAAGCCCTGGTCAACGGCAGTACCCATGCGCAGGCCGCGCTCAACCGCCATCACTTCGAGCTGAAGCACGGCAGCCACGCCAACGCCTTGCTGCGCAAGGACTGGGCTGACCACGGCGAATCGAGCTTCGTGTTTGAAGTGCTCGACCTGGTCAAACACCGTGAAACGCCCGACTTTGATGCCGCACGCGAACTGGAAACGCTGGTCACGCTCTGGCGCCAGGAGATTCCGTGCGAGGGCACGTCCGGTTATGAGAACGAGGAACGCGCAGCATGAGCACCGCCGGATTCGCGTTCTGCATGGCCGTGCAACGTGCACATGCCAGCCTGCGCCTCAAGCTCGACGACAAACTCGGCACGCATTACGGCATCGACTTTGCTGATTTTGTGCTGCTGGATTGGCTGCTCTCCAACGCAGACGGCCACGCCAGCCTTGTGGAATGCGTGCAACCGCTCGGGCTGCCGCGGCCAGCGGTACTCAAGCGCGCGCTGGCATTGGAAAAGATCGGCCTGGTTGAACGCCAAAGCGCACAGGAGGGCCGCCGCATTGCCATTCGCCCCGCAGGCAAGACACTCGTGCACAACGCACGCGAGACCATCGGCTGGCTTAGCGGCCAAGCCTTGATGGCAGTCGAGCCGGCATCCAGCGCATCGGCAGAAGCGGCGCTGCGCACCCTGGCCGATGCCCGCATTCTGAAGGTGCTCTGATACCCCTCCTTCTGGGAGCAGGCAGGCGACGCAAAATCTCTATCATGGCGGCACACTCATTCCTGACATGACAACCGCCATGATCAAAACCCTCGCCCTGATCGTCTACCTGCTGGTGCTGCTGATCCACATCTACATCGTCGTGCTGGAGATGGTGCTGTGGAAGACGCGCGGCCCCAAGGTGTTCCGCATCACGCCGGAGAAGGCTGCAGAAACGGCGGCGATGGCCTCCAACCAGGGCCTGTACAACGGCTTCCTGGTGGCGGCGCTGGTGATCGGGCTGGTCGCGCCGGACCCGGTGGTCAACGCATCGTTTGCGTTGTTCGGGCTGATCTGCGTGGCGGTGGCCGGCATCTGGGGCGCGATCACCGTCAGCAAGCGCATTCTCTACGTACAGACGGTGCCAGCAGTGGCTGCACTGGTGCTGGGGTGGTTTGCCTGAGCGGAGCGCACCCGGCGGCGCTTGTCGGCATCGCCATTGCGCACTAGCTTGAAAGGAGTCGGAAGGGTCCGCACCCACCGGGTGCGGCATCACCAACGGAACTTCACACATGCCACCTGCCACCCGCCGAATATGCCGAATGGGCATCCTGGCGCTACTGCTGGCGAGCTTGTGCGCCCCTCCCATCTCCGCTCAAGTGAGGAAAGCCATGACGCTGACCTTGACCTCCCCCGCCTTTGCCACCGGCGGCGCGATGCCCAGCCAACTCACATGCGAAGGCTCGGACACCTCTCCGCCGCTGGCCTGGACCGGCGTGCCGGCGGGCACCCGCAGCCTGGCCCTGATCGTCGATGACCCGGACGCGCCGGACCCCGCCGCGCCGCAGATGACCTGGGTGCACTGGCTGCTCTACAACATTCCGCCCAGCGCAGCGTCTCTCGCTGAAGACGCCGCGCGCAAGGGGCTGCCGCCCGGCACGCGCGCCGGCACCAACGACTGGCAGCGCACCGCATATGGCGGCCCTTGCCCACCCGTCGGGCGCCATCGCTACTACCACAAGCTTTATGCGCTGAACGTGGAACTGCCGGAGATGGGGGCACCCGACAAGGCTGCGCTGGAACGTGCCATGCGCGGTCACGTCATCGCTGAGGCAGAGCTAGTCGGCACCTACCAGAAGCACAAGCCCTGAGCGTGCATCTCAACCGCTTCAGGGCTTGGTTACCGCCCCCTTGCGAAACAACGCGTACGGCACGCCGCGCTCCGGGTGCGCCGTCGTCTCGTTGATGAAGCGCTCCACATCTGGCACATCGCGCAGTGCGGTCATGAACGGCTCAAACGCATAGCCCGGCGCCACGCAACCCTGCACGAGCATCCAGCGCTGCCACACCGTCACCCACAGCGTGGTGCTTTGTTTCCACCCGGGCACGTGGATCGCCATCCACTGCAGGCGCCGCTGCGCCGTCTCGGCAATCTCATCGTCGTAGGCAAAGGCATTGGGCAAGCGGCAACGGCCTTCAACCCAGCAATGGTTGCCATGCTCGATGCGGTGATGGGAATCGCGCTTCCACTCGGCTTCGCTGATGCGCGGGCCGGCGGGCTCAGGGCAGTTGGCCACACCCGACGAAATCTGGAAGAACGGATCGTGGCCGCGGTTCTGCAGGTCGTCTTCTGCGTGGATGGCCGATGTGCTGAGCAACAACAAGGCCAGCGCAATGCAGCGGACATCGATCGTCATGGTGGCCTCCTTGGCAGACCCGGCGCAATCGGTTGCTACCAAGCATAGGCACACCATGACGGTGCGGCCAAGGCTCAACCGAGCGGGATCTCGAAGATCCACTTCAGCGTCCAGCGGTCCGTTGCGCGCGTCAGGCCCCGGCCAATGCCGAAATTGAAGACGAAGGGCTTGAGGTCGACGTCGAATGCCAGGAACACCGTGTGCTGCTGCTCGTGCAGTGGCGCGATGTGGTTGATGGGGCCGAGCCCCGCGTAGTACTCCATGCCGGCACGCACACCCGTCGTAACAGTGCGTGCGATCTTGAAGCTCGGCGCGGCCTCCGGCACGCCGCTGCGCCCCGGACCGGACAGGCTCCAGTCGAGCACCGGATTGACCGCCCACAGCCAGCGCGCGTCCTGGTACCCATAAATGGGCCGCAGCTCCAGCGCATTCTGCGATTGCTCAAAGCGCCCGGCAACGTGGGCCACCTCCACGTTGATGCCGGCAAACTGGCCCACGTCATCTTCGGGGCGCACCGGCATCCATTTCAGGCGCAGCTTGGGACCCGTCACGTAGGTCGTGTTCTCGCGCGTGAGTGTGGTCGGCACGTACAGCCCAAGTTCCAGCGACGGTGTCAGCCCGTAGGAAAACTCCGCCGTGGCACGCCACCCGTGCGGTGTCGTGACCTCGCCCGGATAGCTGGGCTCGCTGATACCGCTGGGCGTGGTGTTCAGGTGCAGTTCCAGACCGAACTGTCCTGGGGCGTTGATGTCGCCGGTGTAAACCTGGATTTCATCAGGCAGGACCGCCCGCGCGGGCAGCGCGACGCTGCAGAGCGCAGCGGCGACCCAGACAGCGCGTGTGACACGTGTGAGCAGCATGATGACCCCGGGGAGAATCCCGAGATCATAGGGGTGAGATGGGTGCTGTGTGGAATAACCGGAAGGCGCAGACAGAAATCCGCATAAGAGGCATTCGCATTCGCGGGCCGCTGCGCCACCCGGTCAACGTGATTTCATGTGCGCCGCCAGCATCGCGGTGAACACGTCCGTCAGCTCGGTCTTGCCAAAGCGCTGCTCGGACACGCCCTTCTCCACATCGATCCGCCCCGCGTTGACGGCGTCGTACAGCTCGGTGAGGAGATGCACGTGGTTCTCGCTCAGGCCGGCACGTTGCAGCATCGGCACCCAGGCTTCGCGCGGCACGGCATCGGCGACGACCTCTCTGCCAACAACGGCGCTGAACGCGCGCGCCACCTCGTTCAGGCTCACGCGGCGCGGGCCCTCTACGCTGACGATACGCAGCGTTTTGGCGGACTGCGCCTCAAGCAGCAACTCGGCGGCCAATGCGCCCACGTCCAGCGTTGAGACCGTCGCAAAGGCGCGGTCCAGCGGCGCATGCAAACTCGGCAATCGCCCCGTCGCCAGCATCACGGGCAGCATCGCCGCCCAGTTCTGCGCATGCTCGGCGGAGCGCAGCAGCGTCAACTGCGTCGCCAGCGGCTTGAGCCGTTCTTCCAGCAAGTGGAACAAGCGCGTCAGGCCGGTGCCCCGGTCAAGTTCGGCACCGTAGTCCGACAGCGCCAGCACGGCCGGTGGCGGATTGGCGCGCAGCGCATCGGCGGCAACGTCGATCATGCGTTGCATGGTCGACGCCGGGTCCGCGTCGCCCACCGGCACCGGACACAGTATCTGCACCGCCGTAGCGCCCTTGATGACGGACGCAACCGTAGCGGGGTCGGTCAGATCGGCGCAGACGATTTCGCAGCCGATCTTGGCCAGTGCCTCGCCCTGCTTGGCCTGGCGCACTACTGCACGTACCGGGCGGCCCGCGTTGCGCAACGCAGTGGCGGTGGCACGCCCAACCTTGCCCGATGCCCCAAAGATGACGTACATGCTCGCGCTCCTTTCAGATGTGAGGCGCGAGCTTATGCCGGCCCGGCAAGACGAACTTGCAGAAACGGAGGAATCTGGCAGATACGGAGGATCGGGTCGTACCGGCTATGCCGCGAGCATGTCGGCAGAAGCCTCAGCGGCCCGGCCTGCCCGGACAATTTCGCGCGGGGTCACGCCAAGCAGACGTTGCATCCACTGGGTCATATGGCTCTGGTGCGCGAAGCCGACGTCCAGCGCGATCTGCGATGCGCTGCGACGGCCCTCCAGCAGCAGCGCCTTCGCGCGCTCCACACGGCGCTGCACGACGTAGCGATGCACAGGAACGCCCAGCGTGGCGCGAAACAGCACCTTGAAATGCGGTGTGCTCAAGCCGGCCTGTGCTGCCAGTTCGGCCAGCGTCAGCCGCTGGTGCAGATGGGTTTCGATGTAGTCGATCACGCGTGCGGCCACACGGGGTGCCAACGCACGTGCACGGTCGGCCGCACCAGCTGCCACATCCCGGCTGCTGCTCAGCAGGCGGACCACCAGCGCCGTGCACAGGCTTTCCGCATACAGCGCGTCGGAGGTGTCTTCCGCCTCCAGCTCGGCACCGAGCGCCGAGGCCAGATGGCGCACGCGTGCGTCGCGCCATTGCAGACGCGGCGTGATCTCTGCCACCGGCGTCCCGACCTGCTCACCGATGCTGCGTACGAACGCATCGCTGATGGCGATCCGGAGAATGCGACAGTCGCCATCGTCCGTCCACATACCGGGCAACCCGGCGGGGATCACGTCGGCATCGCCGTGCGCCTGGATGCGCGAATAGCGTCGACCGTCACACACACAGTTCGCACGGACCGGTGCGCCGACATGCACGTTGATGCGGTGATGCTCCATGGCCGGCACCCGGTAGGTGCCAGGGCGGATGCCGAGCAGCGTGGCGGCAAAGCCGTCCCAGCCGAGACCCTCGCTCGAGCGCAGGCTGATCGGGGCGGGTTCCGGCATGAAGGTGGGTGGGGCAACGGGCAGGATGGTGGGCATGGCTTGAGCAGGCAGCGCGATCATCGCCCCGACATTCTGCGCCCGATCGCCGTCTTGTGCCCACCCACGTCCATGCCATGCATTGCACGCTTAAGCCACCGGCAATTCCGTGGTCGACAGCACCTGCTTGAGCACCATGAATGTTCGGATCTGCCGCACACCCGGCAGGTACAGCAACTGTTCTGCATGGAGCCGGTTGTAGCCCTCGTTGTCTTTCGTGCGGACCAGCATGAAGTAGTCGAACTCGCCGGTCACAACGTGGCATTCCAGACAGCCTGGCACCTTCTGCACCGCTTTCTCGAACGCCGTGAACGACTCCGGCGTGGAGCGATCCAGCACGACGCCAATCATGACCAACGAGCCCAGATCCAGCGCGCGCGGATCGAGCAACGCAACGATCCCCTTGATCAAGCCCAGCTCCTTGAGCCGCTCCACGCGGCGCAAACAGGCGGGCGGGCTGAGGTTCACCTTCGCGGCCAGCGCAACGTTGGAGATGGACGCATCGCGCTGAAGCGTCTTGAGAATCGCACGATCGGTGCGGTCCAAGGCGTGGCGCGCGGAAGGTACGGCGTCGCTGGATGCAGCCTGCAATTTTGTTTCGCTCTTTGCCATTTCAAAGAAATAAAGAGATTCAAACTCGGAATTCCAGACGACTACGTTCTGGATACTAGCCGATCTTTGCAACCTCATTTCTCGACGTTCTGCGTACCATTGATTCCCGACATCCCGCCACCTGCGGCACTGAAGGAGCCACCTCATGAACCTGCAGAAATTCCCCCGCTATCCCCTGACGTTCGGGCCGACGCCCATCCAGCCGCTGAAACGCCTGAGCGCGCATCTGGGCGGCAAAGTCGAGCTGTATGCCAAGCGCGAGGACTGTAATAGCGGCCTGGCCTTCGGCGGCAACAAGACGCGCAAGCTGGAATACCTGATTCCGGAAGCGCTCGACGGCGGGTACGACACGTTGGTCTCCATCGGCGGCATTCAGTCGAACCAGACGCGCCAGGTGGCTGCCGTGGCCGCACACCTCGGGCTCAAGTGCGTGCTGGTGCAGGAGAACTGGGTGAACTACTCCGATGCCGTGTACGACCGCGTCGGCAACATCGAGATGTCGCGCATCATGGGCGCCGATGTGCGCCTCGACGCGGCGGGCTTCGACATCGGCATCCGCCCGAGCTGGGAACAGGCCATGGAAGATGTGCGCAAGCGCGGCGGCAAACCGTTCCCGATTCCGGCCGGTTGCTCGGAACACCCGCTCGGTGGCCTGGGCTTTGTGGGCTTTGCTGAAGAAGTACGGCAGCAGGAGGCAGAGCTGGGCTTCAAGTTCGACTACATCGTGGTGTGCTCTGTCACGGGCAGCACGCAGGCTGGCATGGTCGTGGGCTTCGCGGCCGATGGCCGGGCGGACAAGGTGATCGGCATCGATGCTTCGGCCAAGCCCGAGCAGACGCGCGCACAGATCCTGCGCATTGCACGACAAACGGCCGAGCTGGTCGACCTCGGCCGCAACATCACCGAGCAAGACGTGGTGCTCGACACGCGCTATGGCGGCCCGGAATACGGCCTGCCCAACGAGGGCACGCTGGAAGCCATTCGCCTGTGTGCACGCCAGGAAGCCATGCTGACCGACCCCGTGTACGAAGGGAAATCCATGCACGGCATGATCGACATGGTGCGCAACGGCGAATTCCCCGAAGGCTCGCGCGTGCTCTACGCGCACCTGGGTGGCGTACCGGCCCTCAACGCGTACAGCTTCATCTTCCGCAACGGCTGAAGCCACGGCGCATCCAAGCGCGGGCCCGCATCACGTGATGGCGGCCCGCCGTGCGTTCATCCTCTTCGCCCCCTCTCAGACAGGACCCGCCATGACGGATTTATCGACAGGGGCCGCGTCGATACGCGCCCTCGCGCATCGCACCGAAGACAGCGACCCAGGGGAAACCGCCGAATGGCTCGACGCGCTGGATGCCGTCGTCCAGCATGCCGGCACCTCGCGCGCGCAGTTCCTGTTCGATCGTCTGGCAGAGCGCGCCACGAAACTTGGGGTCGGCACCGCCCTCGCCCGCGTCACGCCTTACGCCAACACGATCCCCGTTGAAGCACAGCCGCCGTATCCGGGCGATATCGACACCGAAGAGCGACTGGCCGCCGCGCTGCGCTGGAATGCGCTCGCCATGGTGGTGCGCGCCAACCAGGCCTACGGCGAGCTGGGCGGCCACATTGCGAGCTATGCATCTGCGGCTGATCTGTTCGAAGTGGGCTTCAACCATTTCTTCCACGCCGACGATGCAAAGCACGGCGGCGACCTCGTCTACTTCCAGCCGCACTCGTCCCCCGGTGTCTACGCGCGTGCGTATCTGGAAGGGTTTCTCGATGAGGCGCATCTCGAACACTATCGGCGCGAAATCACGGGGCCGGGGCTGTGCTCGTATCCGCATCCATGGCTGATGCCGGACTTCTGGCAGTTCCCTACCGGGTCGATGGGCATCGGGCCGATCAACGCGATCTACCAGGCGCGCTTCATGCGCTATCTGCAAAACCGTGGCCTGCTGCAGACGTCAGAACGCAAGGTGTGGGGCTTCTTCGGTGACGGCGAGATGGACGAGCCGGAGTCGATCGGCGCGCTGTCGCTCGCAGCGCGCGAGCGGCTCGACAACATGGTGTTCGTCATCAACTGCAATCTGCAGCGGCTGGACGGACCGGTGCGCGGCAATGGCCGCATCATCGATGAACTCGAAGCGCAGTTCACCGGCGCTGGCTGGAACGTCATCAAGGTGCTGTGGGGGTCGGACTGGGATGCGCTCTTCGCCCGCGATCGCTCGGGTGCATTGCTGCGCGCGTTTGCGCAGACGGTCGACGGCCAGTTCCAGACCTTTTCCGCCAACGACGGCGCCTACAACCGCGAGCGCTTCTTCGGCCAGAACCCGGAGCTTGCCGCACTCGTCTCGCACTTCAGCAACGAAGACATCGACCGCCTGCGCCGTGGCGGCCACGACGTGCGCAAGCTCCACGCCGCGTATGCAAAAGCGCTGCAGCACAAGGGGCAGCCCACGGTCATCCTCGCTAAGACCATGAAGGGCTTCGGCATGGGCAGCGTTGGACAAGGCCGGATGACCACGCACCAGCAGAAGAAGCTCGATGTCGATCAGCTCAAGGCGTTTCGTGATCGATTCCGCCTGCCGCTGTCTGACAGCGACGTCGAGCAACTGAAGTTCTACAAGCCAGCACCAAACAGCCCGGAGATGCAATACCTGCATGCGCGCCGGGCTGCCCTTGGAGGTTATCTGCCCAGAAGGCGGAGAGCGGCAACACAGGGGCTGACCGTCCCTGCGTTGTTGTCCTGGGGGCAATTCGCGTTGCAGGCCGAAGGCCGCGAGATGTCCACCACAATGGCGACCGTGCGCATGTTCGGCAACCTGCTGAAGGACGCGACCCTCGGCCCGCGCGTGGTGCCGGTCGTGGCCGACGAGGCCCGCACCTTCGGCATGGCCAGCATGTTCCGCCAGGTCGGCATCTACTCGCCGCTGGGCCAGCAGTACGAACCGGAAGATCTGGGTTCGATGCTGTATTACCGAGAAGAAACCGGCGGACAGATCCTGGAGGAAGGCATTTCCGAGGCCGGGGCGATCTCGTCATGGATTGCTGCGGCCACCGCCTACAGCACGCACGATCTGCCGATGCTGCCGTTCTACATCTACTACTCGATGTTCGGCTTCCAGCGCGTTGGCGATCTCATCTGGGCCGCAGCAGACCAGCGTGCGCGCGGGTTCCTCATCGGCGCAACGTCAGGCAAGACGACGCTCGGCGGCGAAGGGCTCCAGCATCAGGACGGCACCAGCCACCTTGCCGCATCGACGATTCCCAACTGCCGTGCGTATGACCCTGCGTTTGCGTATGAGATTGCAGTCATCCTCGACGAAGGCATGCGCGAAATGCTGGAGCGCCAGCAAGACACGTTCTACTACCTGACGGTCACGAATGAGAACTACGCGCAGCCGTCGATACCGGAAAACGACCTGCGTGAAGGCATCCTCAGAGGCATGTATGCGCTGACACCACAACACCTGTCGACCGCGCGCGTGCAACTGCTCGGCTCGGGCGCCATCCTCGGCGAGGTGATGGCCGCCGCGTACATGCTCAAGGAAGACTGGAACATCGACGCCGCCACCTGGAGCGTGACGAGCTTCTCGGAACTGCACCGCGAGGCCATCGCGGCAGAACGCACTGCGCGCCTCGAGGGCGACGCCGCGCTTTCATATGTGGAAACGGTGTTGCGCGAATCGCATGGCCCCGTCATCGCGACAACCGACTATGTGCGCGCCGTGCCGGAACTGATCCGGGCCCATGTACCGCGCCGCTACGTCACGCTCGGCACCGACGGCTTTGGGCGCAGCGACTCCCGCCGGGCATTGCGTGAGTTCTTTGAAGTGGACCGCGCATCCATCGTCATCGCCGCGCTGAAGGCGCTCGCTGACGACGGTGAGCTTGATCGCACCGTGGTACGCGAAGCGGTTGTGCGCTATGGCAAACACTTGCCCATGCACGACGCACCGTGGGAACGGTAAAAACCTGCCTGCTCCGTTGCAATGTAGATCGCCTAACGTTTAAGGGTTCTCGGCCGGGCCAACCGATGTGACTGACGGCCTTCGGGCCGTCTTCTTCCGGCGCGCAAGGCTTAAGGTAAAGCCTGTGGGGCCATAAAGGAGATGCCATGAACCGCGAAGCGTTTGAGCATGCACTGAAAGCCGAGGGCTTTGCCGAGTTCGTCCTCGTCACGCGCGAAGCGGGTGAACTGGATGAGCACACGCACCCGTTCGAGGCCAAGGCGCTCATCCTGTCGGGGGAACTCCACATCCGCACGGGCAACGACGAACGCGTCTACCGGCCCGGCGACATCTTCCACCTGCGTGCCAACGCACCGCACACCGAGCGCTATGGCCCGCAGGGCGTGCAATACCTGGTCGGCCGGCGATAAGCCCAATCAGGCGCGCGCCGGATACTGCGCCACGACCTGTTCGCGAATCGACGGTTTGATGTTCGCCTGCGACATGTCGCCCTGGTAGTGCGCTATCACACGCGGGTTCATCACGTGAAACCACAGCGGTGGCACGTAGGCGAGCAGCACCATCGCGGCATAACCAGCCGGCAATTGCGGTGAATGCTCGAAGTGGCGCAGCGCCTGGAACGAACGCGTCGGATTGGCGTGGTGATCGGCATGGCGCTGCAGTTGATACAGGAACAGGTTCGTCACCACGTGATTACTGTTCCACGAGTGCTGCGGCGTGCAGCGCTCGTAGCGGCCGCTGGGGAGCTGCTTGCGGCACAGGCCGTAGTGTTCCAGGTAGTTCACCACCTCCAGCAGCGAAGCGCCGTAGACGGCCTGAATCAGCAGGAAAGGCACGGCCTTGATACCGACAAACGCGATGCACACGGCCCACAGCACCACCGTCATCGCCCAGGCGTTGAGCACATCATTGCGCCACGACCAGACCGAGTGCCCGTTGCGCTCCAGGCGCTGCTTCTCCAGCGCCCAGGCCGATTTGACGCTGCCCACCACGGTGCGCGGCAGGAACTCCCAGAACGATTCGCCAAAGCGTGCGCTTGCCGGGTCAGCCGGTGTGGCCACGCGCACGTGATGGCCGCGGTTGTGCTCGACAAAGAAGTGCCCGTATGCCACCGGCGCAAGCGTGATCTTCGCAAGCCAGCGCTCGAAACCATTGGTCTTGTGGCCGAGTTCGTGCGCGGTATTGATCGAGATGCCCGTCACCACGCCCAGCGAGAACGCAAACGCGATGTAGTCGTACCACGTGAGCTCGTAGGTGTGCAGCACCCACATGGCCACCGCAAAGCTCACGTAGAGCACCGTGGTCGCCAGATAGACGATGCGGCGGTAGTAGCGCTGCTTTTCCAGCTCGGGGACGACCTCTTCGGGCGGGTTGTCCCGGTCGTCGCCAATCAGGTAGTCCAGCAGCGGAATGATGGTGAACACGATGACCGGCCCGGCCCACCATAACGGATGCCACCCAGTCGACAGCGCCAGGGCGGCGGCAATCATCGGCAGCGTGATCGTCAACGCGCCGAGCATCCAGAGATACCGCTTGCTGTCGGTCCATTCCATGGACGCGACGGTGCCGGGTGTGGCCATGGTCTTCCTCCTGTTTGCCCCGCTTGATTCGGTCGGCTTGTGTACGCACACGGGTGCGCCGTCGGGTCCTGCCCAACGCCTGTTTTATAGGAGCGACAGAAGGAGCTTGCCAACGCCTGGATTTAGGCTGGCGCTTCCAAACAAGAACGCCCGCGGCATGGCGCGCACGGGCGGGAAAAACGCTGGTGATTGAAACCGGCGTTTTACAAACGATCGTTCGATTTTGGTGCAGTGCAAACGCGCGTTGTGCCCGACAAGCGCCGCAGGTAGCGCATCAGGCAGCACGTTTCGGCTTACGCTGCGCCCGTCGGCGTATCGATGATGATGGCGCGGAAATCATTGACGTTGGTCAGCGTCGGGCCGGTGATGACCGAATCCCCCAGCGCCTGGAAGAAACCGTGGCCGTCGTTGTTGTCGAGGCTCTTGCGCGGCTGGATGCCGGCGGCCCATGCACGGGCCAGCGTATCCGGCGCAATGATGGCGCCGGCGATTTCTTCGGCACCGTCCACGCCGTCGGTGTCACCGGCAATGGCGTGCACGCCGCGCAGCCCGTCCAGCGCCACCGCCAGCGAGAGCAGGAACTCCACGTTGCGCCCGCCCCGGCCGCTGCCCGTGACAGTGACGGTCGTCTCGCCGCCCGAGAGCAGTACGCACGGCGTCTTGAACGGCTGGCCGCGTTGTACCACCTGACGTGCGATGCCGGCCATCGCCAGACCCAGGTCGCGCGCCTCGCCTTCCAGGCTGTCGCCCAGGATGTACGGCGTATAGCCTGCCGCCTCTGCCACCTTCGCCGCAGCCTCCAGCGCGATCTGCGGTGCCGTGATGATGCGGGTGGTGATGTTCTGCAGGCGTGCATCGCCCGGCTTAATGCTCTCGGCTTCGTCCTTGGCGAGGAATGCACGCACGTTGTCGGGCACGGCAATCCGGTAGCGCTCGATGATCGCCAGAGCGTCTGCACGCGTGGTCGGGTCCGCCACCGTGGGGCCGGACGCGATGTCGACCGGGTTGTCGCCCGGCACGTCGGAAATCAGCAGCGTCACCACGCGCGCCGGATGGCAGGCCGCCGCCAGCCGCCCGCCCTTGACCTGCGACAGGTGGCGCCGCACGCAATTCATCTCGGCAATGTTCGCGCCGCTCTTGAGCAGCGCCGCATTCACGGCCTGCTTGTCGGCCAGGCTGATGCCTTCGCCCGGCGCCACAAGCAGCGCCGAACCACCACCGGAGATCAGCGCGATGACGAGGTCGTCTTTGGTCAGCCCCGACACCAGTTGGCGCACGCGTGCCGTCGCCTCCAGGCCCGCTGCATCGGGCACCGGGTGTGCGGCTTCGACAATCTCGATGCGCTCGCACGGCACGGCATAGCCGTAGCGCGTGATGACCAGCCCCGTCAGTCCGTCAGGCGGCCCCGGCCAATGGGCTTCAAGTGCCTGCGCCATGGCGGCCGATGCCTTGCCTGCACCGATGACGATGGTCCGCCCCTTGGGCCTCGGCGGCAGATGCTGCGCCAGGCAGAGCGAAGGCTGGGCGCTGGCCACAGCGGCGTCGAACATGGCGCGCAGCAGCGCGGGTTGTTTGGCGGTGGAGGTGGGTTGCATGAGAGGGCCTCGATCGGTAGGAACAGATTGGAGGCAGTCTACGGAGTGGCGTGCAACCCGCCTATTGGAGAATCTTCAAGACGGCCTGAACGCTCAGGAAACCCCTGATGGGGCAAGGCTTTGCGGGCGTTAGCCGGGGTTCCCTCCCGGGCAAACCCTAGGGCGGGATGGCCGATTCAGGCGACGTCCGCCTCGGGCTGCCAGATCATCGGCAAGGTCGCCAACAAGGCCTGGACCATGGGGTTGTCTACACTGACGCGGCGGTGCAGCAGGCACAGCGGGCACGGCAGTCGGGCGCCATCCCAGATGACGGCCTGACCGCTCTGCACCATGCCAGCGGCCAGGCGCTCGCGCATGATGCCCAGGGCCACGCCGGACTGCACCAGCTCAATCATCGACGCTTCCTGATCGGCCTCGACCACGGTGTTGTACGACAGGCCTCGCTCGGCAAACATCTGCGCGACCATGCCGTGCTGCGAACTGCCAGCGGGCGTGGCCAGCCACGGCATGGCGGCAAGCTCCTGCAGACTGGCCCCGCGCAGCTTCGCCTCCCATGCGGCAGGCGCGACCACCACGTAGTGCTCCACCGCCAGCGGGTGCACCGTGATCTCCGGATCGTGCAAGGTACCGAGGTAGAAACCGGCATCCACCTGACCGTCGCGCAACATCTGCAACACGCTGCCGGAAATACCATGTGCCAGCGTCACGTCGATATGCGGATAGAACTGCAGCAGCGCCGCCAGCAGCGGCCCCAGGCGGATCGACTCCGGATCGATGATCGTGCCCAGCCGCAGCACGCCGGACACATTGCCGCGCAGCGACGACGCCAGCGCGGTCATCTCCTGCGTGGCATCCACCACGCGCCCGGCAATCGGCAGCAAGCGCCGGCCCGCGGCGGTGACCGTCATGCCGGTGGGCGTGCGGTCGAACAGCAGTACGCCCAGCTCATCCTCCAGCCCCTTGATCTGCTTGGAGATGGCGGATTGCGTCAGGTGCAGTTGCTCGGCGGCACGCGCGAGCTGTCCCGTGCGCGCGACGGCGAGTATGGCTTTGAGTTGATAGAGTTCCATGGGTCTGCGCCAGACAGCCGATCGCGGATCAGTTGGACGCGGCAACAAACGTCTTCACCGCATCGAGCACCGCTGCTTCCTGCTCCCGATGCGGCACGTGCCCGCAGCGCGGCAACAGTGCCAGCCGGGCCGGCGAACCGGCCAAGGTCACGATGCGCTCAGGCTGCGCGGTCGATCCGTACTCGTCTTCCACGCCGTGCATGGCGAGAACCGGGCAGCGGACGCCCAGCAACGCCTCATCCAGGCACCAGCCAGCAAACTCGGGGGACAACCAGGTGCTGACCCAGGCGTCCAGGACCCAATGCGCCTTGTCGCCGTGGTACCGCTCCAGGCGTGACATCTGGCCGGGCTCGGCAAACTGCGCCTGGGCCGTGCGAATGCCTTCGCGCGTCCGCTCCTCCACAAAGGCTTGCGCAGATTCGGTGATCAGCCCAACGCAACGGTCCGGATACGCGGCGGCAATCGACACCGCCATGCCGCCGCCCACACTGTGGCCGAAGACGATGAAACGCTCCACGCCAAGCTGGTCGATGAGCGCGGAAAATCCGGTATGCGCTTCCTGCCGGATGAAGTCCGCACCGATCTTGCCCGGATACCGATCCGATTCACCGAAACCGAGCCGGTCATAGGCGATCACCGCGCGTCCGGCTGCCTGCGCGAGCCGCTGCGGAAATTCGCGCCACAATGCAACGCAGCCGAGCGAATCGTGCAGCAGCACGATGGGTGGCAGCGCTGCGTCATCCGCTGTACCGCCCCACTGCTTGGCATAGAGACGGCCGTTGACGGTGGTGATCCACGTCTCGACCGCATCCAGGGAAAGCGACTCAGTCATATCCGCGCGCCTGCATCCGACGGTTGAACGAACTGCGGGTTCAGAACAGGCGGTCGAGCCAGTTGTGCGGGTCAGGTGCGCGGCCGTTTTGCAGGTCGACCAAGGCGGCCTTCAGCTTGCTGGTCAGCTCACCCGCGCCGCCATCACCGATGGTGAAGTTGTGCTTGCGGCCCTTCACCTTGCCGATGGGCGTGACCACGGCGGCGGTGCCGCACGCAAAGGCTTCACGCAGGCGGCCGCTCTGGGCGTCGGCCTGCCATTGGTCGATGGAGTATGGCTCTTCGCGCACGGTGATGCCCATGTCGCGTGCCAGTGTGATCAGCGAATCGCGCGTGATGCCCGGCAGAATCGTGCCGGTCAGCGGCGGCGTCTGCAGCGAGCCATCGTCAAAGACGAAGAACACGTTCATGCCGCCGAGCTCTTCAATCCAGCGGCGTTCCACCGCGTCGAGGAAGACCACCTGGTCACAGCCCTCGCGGGTGGCCTCGGCCTGGGCGACCAGGCTGGCGGCGTAGTTGCCGCCGCACTTGGCTTCGCCCGTGCCGCCGGGCGCTGCGCGCGTGTAGTTGTCGGACACCCAGATCGTCACGCCCTTCGACGCGTCGCCCTTGAAGTACGCGCCCACCGGGCAGGCGATCACACAGAACAGGTATTCAGCCGACGGCTTCACGCCGAGCACTACCTCGGTGGCAATCATGAACGGCCGCAGGTACAACGCCGCGCCCTGCCCCGACGGAATCCAGTCGCGATCCAGCTTGACCAGCTCGCGCACGGCTTCCTTGAACAGGTCTTCAGGCAGCGCAGGCATCGCCAGACGCTTGGCGGAGTTCTGGAAACGACGCGCATTGGCATCCGGGCGGAACAGCGCGCCGCCGCCATCCGGCAGCCGATACGCCTTCATGCCCTCGAAAATTTCCTGCGCGTAGTGCAGCACCAGCGTGGACGGATCGCACGAGATCGGACCGTGGGCGCCGATCTTGGCGTCGTGCCAGCCCCGTCCCTCGGTGTAGCGGATGGTGGCCATGTGGTCGGTGAACACGCGGCCGAAAGCCGGGTTCTCCAGGCGGCGCGCGCGCTCGTCCGCCGGAACGGGGTTCGGGTTCCTTTCGATCGAAAGGGTCGATTCGACAACGTTGTTCATACCGTCTCCATGGAGTGCTGGGGGGCGCAGGGCGCCAAGACCGCTATTTTGCGCCATCGGCGGTGCAATTTGGTTGCGTATTCAACGGCACATGACGCAAACGGCCGCCCGCTGCCTGCTACGCCAATTGGCGCAACAAGCGGCAGGCGGCCGCCAATAGAGGCCGTATCCCGACCGAGGGCGGCCGCAGGTCGACGCCTGACGGCAAACCCGTGTATTTTCAACGAATTGTCGAAACCCCGCCCAAACCCGGTTCGCTCAGAACTTGTGACGCAGGGCCAGTCGCACAGCCATCTGGCTGGCCGTCGAGGACGGCGCCTGCGAGCCGAGCACAAACGCCTGGTCCAGGACCGAGCCCGTCTTGCCGCCGGCCACATGCTGGTAGGACGTCTGCAGGTAGACGTCCGTGCGCTTCGAGAAGGCGTAATCCGCCATCAACCCGACGGTATGAATTCGCGGCTCCGCCCGCCCCGTCGAGGCGTCGTACTTCAACAGGGAGAGCACGTACTGACCGCCGAGGAAGAATGCCGGCGTGAGCTGGTACTTTCCGTTGACCTCGATGTTGTGATACTTGATCGCGCTGACGGCCCCAGCCGGCATGAACGACGCCCCCAAGTAACCGTTGCCCGACGGGTTCTTGTTGTAGGTATTCGAATACGCCAAACCGACGGTGGCCGGGCCGGTCGTGTAGTTGATGCCCGCGCCAAAGATGCGCATCCGCTCGCTGATGTAGCTGGCGTCGCTCGTGGCGATGCCGCCGCCTTCCGTCGTGCCCCCGTTGTCCGCCTGCAGATAGCCAACACCGAGCCGCCATCCACCATAGGTGTACTTCGCGCCGACGCTGTAGGCGCGATTGTTGGAAAACGACGTGCTGTCGCTCGACGCGTACGCGCCGCCAAACTCCAAGCCACCGAAGTTCGGGCTCGCGTATTTGATCGCGTTGTCCAGGCGGAACGAGTTGTCGGTGTTGTCGTTGTCCAGCGGATGCGCAAACTGGTATCCAGCCCAATTGCCGTTCGCAGTGGTCGGCGCGAAGTAGGTGACCACGGCGTCATACTGGCGCCCCAGCGTCAGCGTGCCCAGATCGTTGCTGCTCAGACCTACAAAAGCCTGGCGACCGAACATGCGGCCGCCTTGACCAAAGCGGCCCGTATCTCCGGCAAAGCCGTTCTCAAGCTGAAAAACGGCCCTGTTGCCACCGCCCAGATCTTCGGTCCCCTTGAGACCCCAGCGGCTACCGTTCACATGGCCGCTAGCCATTTCCGTCACAGCATGGCCGTTCACGTTACTGGTGTAGTTCAAGCCCGTATCGATGATGCCGTACAGCGTAACGCTGCTCTGGGCTGCGGCTGATCCAACGCACACGGTGAAGACGGCCAGCGCCAATGCGTGTTTCCTCATTCCCTGATACTCCCTGGTTAGTGTTTTTTTTGTGTTGGCTCGAATCCGCGTATCCGCGCGCACCCGAAGAAAAAAAGCAAAAGAAGACCACCGCAGCAGCAGTTGCTGCCGCGGATACATCAACAATTCGGATCGGTGGCTTACGCTGTCACGGGTGCAGGCGTCTTATCCGCCTGCCCTGGCGGGCGGTTGGCATTGCGCGTTGCCACCTCTTCGCGCTGCGCATCACGCAGGATCAGGCCTGCGCCCTTCTCGGCCACCATCATCGTCGGCGCATTGATGTTGCCTGACGTAATGTTCGGGAAGACCGACGCGTCGACCACCCGCAGGCCATCGAGACCATGCACCCGCAGCGAAGCGTCGACAACCGACATGGCGGCATCCGGGCCCATCGCACATGAGCCGCACAGGTGGTAGATCGAACCCGATTGCTCGCGGAAGTACCTCAGCATGTCCGCATCGGACTGCACCTGCGGCCCCGGTGAAATCTCTTCGATCATCATCGCCTTCAGCGCTGGCGCCTTCATCAGCGCGCGGATCAGCTTGCTGCCCTGCACGGCTTCATCCAGATCCTTCTGCGTCGTGAGCGCGTTGATGTGAATCCTTGCCGCATCTTCTGCACGGTTCGAGGCGATCTCGATCGAACCGCGGCTGGTCGGTCGGCACGGATTGAAGGCGATCAGGAACCCCGAGTACGGCTCCGGTTCGATGCTCGCGTGCTCACTCTTTGGAATTCGGTACGACAGCGGGTTGAAGTAGAGCTGGATGTTCGGCTCTTGCTCGTCAGGCGTGCTCCGGAAGAAACCACCGGCCTGATTCACGCTCATGGCCAGCGGGCCGCGCTTGGTCGAAAGATAGCGCAGACCGATCTTCATCTTGCCGAGCAGCGTGCCCATCTCGTCATTCAGCGTCGGGCGATTCGCCTTGAAGTAGAAGCTCACGCACAGGTGGTCCTGCAGGTTGCGCCCGACCGCCGGCAGCGCCTGCACAACCGGCACCTGATGCCGCCTGAGCAACGTCGGATCACCCACACCAGACAGCTGTAGCAGCTTGGGGCTATCGACTGCGCCCGCAGCAAGAATCACCTCGCGCGACGCGTCGATCGTTTCATCACCGTCGGGGGCAGCCACGACCACACCGACCGCACGCTTGCCTTCAAATTGAACACGGCGCACGAGGGTGCCGGAGCGCACGGTCAGGTTCGGGCGACTTTCCGCTGGGCGCAGATATGCGAAGCTGCTTGAGCAGCGCTCACCGTTCTTGGTGTTCAGGTCGTAGATGCCAGCACCCTCGAACTGGGCGCCGTTGAAGTCGGCCGTGCGCGGCAGCTTCAACTGCTCGCAGCCTTTCAGGAACTCGTGCACGATCGGGTGCACATCCGCCTTCATCGACGTGATGTGGATGGGCCCCGTAGCACCATGATGCTCCGGATCAGTTGCGGCAGCCGCATGCGTTTCGAGCTTGCGGAAGTACGGCAGCACATCGTCGAACGACCAGCCCGGGTTGCCCGCTGCTGCCCAGTCGTCAAAATCGCTGCGCTGACCACGCACGTACACCATCGCGTTGATCGAGCCGGAGCCGCCCACCACCTTGCCTCGCGGACAGTAGAGCTTGCGGCCATCCAATTCCGCTTCCGGCTCGCTGTAGTACATCCAGTTGTACTTGCGGTTGTAGTAGGTCTTGGTAAAACCCACCGGTACCTTGAACCAGAACGAGGCGTCGCGCTCTCCGGCCTCGATCAGCAGGACCGAGTACTTGCCGGATTCACTCAGCCGGTTCGCCAGAATGCAGCCGGCCGAGCCGGCGCCGACGATGATGTAGTCGTAGGTCATGCCGCCCCCGTTGCGCAATCAGCCCTTGGCGGGCGCAAGGTCCTTCACGTCGACGGGCTTCTCGCCCATCTGCAGGTGCAGGCGCTGGCCGGTGTACGGCGAATGCTCGCGCACCACGTCCATGTTCAGCTCAATACCCAGGCCGGGTTCATTGGACGGGATGATGTAGCCGTCTTCCCAGCGGATCGGCGTCTTGACGACTTCTGCGTGGAAACCACCCCAGGTCATGATGCTTTCCTGGATCAGGAAATTCGGCGTGCAGGCGGCAAGCTGAATGCTCGCGGCTGCGCCCACCGGACCGTTGTAGAGATGCGGCGCGATCTGCGCGTAGTGCACCTCCGCCAGCGTGGCGATCTTCTTGGCCTCGAGCAGGCCACCGACGCGCGCCACGTTCAGTTGAAGAATCGACGCGCCACCCGCCTGCAGCAGCTTGTGGAATTCGTACTTGGTCGTCAGGCGCTCTCCCGTGGCGATGGGGATCGACGTGTGCTGCGCGATCGTCGCCATGGCCTCTTCCTGACCGGGCGGCACTGGCTCCTCAAACCACAGCGGGTCGTACTTCTCCAGACGCTTGGCGAGACGGATGGCCGACGACGGCACCATCTGCCCGTGCGTGCCGAACAGCAGGTCAGCCTTGCTGCCAACCGCTTCGCGCACACGTCGGCAGAACAGCTCGCAGCGGTCGAGCACTTCCATCGAAATCTGATGGCCGGAGTACGCGGTGTACGGCCCCGCCGGATCGAACTTGACGGCCGTGAAGCCAAGCTTGACGTTCTCCAGCGCGCACTCAGCAGCGAGGTCCGGATCGTCGTAGTCGTATTCGCCCTGGGTGTTCTTCGGATACAGGTACGTGTACGAACGCAGACGCTCGTTCACCATGCCGCCCAGCAGTTCATACACGGGCTTGCCGGCTGCCTTGCCGATGATGTCCCAGCAGGCCATCTCCAGGCCGCTCACCACGCCCATCATCGTCAGGTCCGGGCGCTGCGTGAAGCCGCTCGAGTAGCACTGGCGGAACAGGCGCTCGACGTGATGCGGGTCGTGGTTCAGCAGGTAACGCTCAAACACATCTTCGATGATCGGCACCATCGCCTTGGGGTGGAACGTGGCCGAGTAGATTTCACCCACGCCCTCAATGCCATCATCCGTCTTGATCTTGACGAACAGCCAGTACATGCCACCCACGTGCGGCGGCGGAACAGCAACGACATGCGTTTCGAGCGAGATGATTTTCATGATGCGTCCTTAAGAGTCTGGCGTTCGTTGCGATTCAGGCGGCGATGCAGCATGAGCGCCATGAAGGCACCGCACAGCGCGATGAACACGATGTAGCTGTAGAAGATCCGGTAGCCGGTTGCGCCCGGATAGTTCTGCGTGACGTAGCCACTGAACAGCGGCAGGACCATATCCGGCGAGTAGCCGATCATCGAAACCAGACCAATCGCCAGGCCCATGCAATGCTCGGGCACGCCACACTTGCCCAGCAGTGACCAGTACAGGCCGCGCACCGCATACGCCATCAGGCCAATGAACAGGACAAGGCCGATCAGCACAAACCGCGGCGCGCCTGCCGGTACCATCACCAGACCGAACACCGCAGTCGCGCCGCAGATCAGCACCCCGGCCAGCACGCGTTCACGAGAGAACTTGTCGGCCAGGAAACCACCGCCAATGCCACCGATCGGGCGCATCCACATCTTGGCTGTGGTGATCACGCCTGCGACCGTGGCGCCAAGGCCAAACTCCTCCACACGCAGATACGCCGCAAAGTTGTAGGTAGACCAGAACAACTGGTAGCCGCAGAACACGACCGCCGCCAGCATCCACAACTCCGGCAACCTGGCCAACGTCTTGAGGTCGGCAATCACGCTGCTGTGCTTAGCGCTGCGCGGTGCAGCTTCGGCGCGCCTGTCCTTGATCAACGCCAGGACCACGCCAAGCGTCACGCACAGCGTCGAGTACATCAGCAGTACAACGCGGAAGCCCGCGGCGTCAGAATGGGTGTGCGTGAAGTACGCAAAGAAGCTGATGGCGACGGTTGCGAGCGACGCCTCGATCAGCCCCCGGCCGCCATCAAGCATGCCGAAGAAGCGACCACGCTCTTCCGGCGCAGCAATCGAGTTCACGCGCTTGATGACTGCTGACCAGAACGTCAACCCTGTCGACATGCCCCAGCAGCCGAAGATCACCAACAGCACCGGAAACGCGGGCGCCGTGGAATACAGGAAACCGAGGCCGCCGGTCATGAGCAACGAGAAGCTGATCAGGATGCGCGGCGCAACGCGGTCGGCCAGCCAGCCGCTCGGCACATAGCACGCCACAAAGACGGTGCCCAACGTCGAATACAGCATGCCGAGCTGTACGTCGTCGATGCCGAAGAATGCCTGCATCGTCGGCCCGTAGATCTGCCGCAGATACAGCATCGGATAGATCGTGCCAGCCGCAAGAACGACCAGTGCCAGCTGGATATAGCGTTGTGCGCGAGCGGACTGCTGCGCACCGCCGGCGGAAAGCGGCGCGGTATGCGCCGTTGACGAAGAAGTCGTCATCGGGGTCTCCTTGGAAAGCGCGTTGCGCTACTCCGATCTTTTTCTGTAGGGAAAGCAGCGTCACCGCGCACTTGGCTTCCTGCGCGGCTCAGGTTCAGATGACCAATCAGTACTTCATGACGACGAGGCGCGTCTGCGTGAACTCAAGCATTCCGTGCTTACCGTCGTCGCCGCCCAGGCCCGATCGCTTCCAGCCGGCGTGATAGCCCTGATACGGATCGGCCGGCGTGCGGTTGACGTACAGCTCGCCTGCCTCGATCGCGTTCGCGACCTGCATCGCGGTGCGGTAGTTCTCGGTGTAGAGCACCGACGACAGGCCGAACTGGTGGTCGTTCGCCATGGCGATGGCGTCGTCGATGGTTGCGTAGCGCAGCACGGGCAGGATCGGGCCGAAGGTCTCCTCCTGCACGATCTCCATGTCCTGCCGGCAGTTGGTAAGCAGCGTTGCGGGATAGAAGAAACCGGGGCCATCCGGCACCTTGCCGCCCGTTTCCAGCGTGGCACCGTCTGCAATCGCGCGTTCCACCATCGCGTGGATGTTGGCACGCGCCGATGCGCTGACGAGCGGCCCCATGCGCGATGGATCTTCAGCGCGGTCGCCAACGCGTACGGCACGCATGTTCTGCTGGAGCAACGCGACAAAGCGGTCGTGCACGCTCTCATGCACGTACACACGTTCGATGGCGGTACAGAGTTGGCCGCAGTGCGTGGTCTTTGATGCGACGAGCGCGGCGGCGGCACGCTCCAGATCCGCATCGGGTTCGATGATCGCGGGCGTTTTCCCACCGAGTTCCAGCGAAGGCTTCGCGATGTTCGCCTTGCAATAGTCGAGCACATGGCGGCCCGCATGCACGCTTCCGGTGAGCGTGATCATGCCGACGGCCGGGTGCGTGCACAGCGCTTGGGCCGTGGCGTGATCCATCGCCAGGATGTTGATGACACCTGGCGGAAAACCCGCTTCGTCAACGGCCTTGGCAATTTCGAACGCAGACACCGGCGTGTTGTTGCTCGGGCGCACCACCACCGTGTTGCCGGCAATCAACGCCGGCGCAACCTTGCGTAACAACGTATAGACCGGGAAGTTAAACGGGATCAGGCAGGCGACAACGCCGATCGGCTCACGATGCAGGAACAGGTTCTCGTCGGGCGTGTCGCTCGGGATGATCTCGCCCTCGATCCGGCGCGCCCACTCCGCGTGATAGCGCGTGATCTGGCCGGCGTAGATGGCTTCGTTCGAGGAATCCTGCAGGCTCTTGCCCGACTCCTGCGCGAGTGCCGCGCCAATCTCGGGCGCACGCGCCGTCAGTGCGTCGGCAAGCTTGTGCAGATAAGCGGCACGCTCGGCACTCGTCAGTTTGCGCCACACCTTCTGTGCGGCGGCTGCAGCATCGACGGCGGCGATGGCCTCATCGGCCGTAGCGGCCGACACGCGTGCATACGGTGCTTCGGTGGCGGGGTTGTGAACAACGATCAGCGCATCGCTTTGCGCATTGGCAAACCGGCCGTTCACGTAGTTGCACTCGGTACGCATGAAGAGGCTCCTTTGGGTAGATGGGCAAATCGCTTCGACTTCAAATAGCGATCGCGCATCACAGGACAGGAGCGCATTCTGTTCAGGCATTCAGGGCAGGACAAACGACTTATTGTTACAGCGGGTATGCGTAAAACTCATGCTGAGCGGACCGATCCGCTGCAAGTGCACGCCAAACAAGGCGATGCGTGAAAGCACCGCAAAGATTGCCAATCCTGGACCACCCCAATTTTCGGACGTATCCGAATGCTGACGGGCGGCGAAGCGCATAACGTCTCGCCGCGTCGACGTCGAAAAACTGCCTGGGCGTTGTGACATAGTTTGACGTCCCGCAGACCAGCGGAACCGGCATCGACGAACCAGAGGACACCGACACCATGCGACGCCTACCATCGCTGATCGCGCTGCGTTTTTTTGAGGAAACGGCGCGGCACCTGAGCTTCAGCCGCGCAGCGACCTCGCTCTTCGTCACACAAAGCGCGGTCAGCCGGCAGATCCGCTTGCTGGAAGACGCACTCGGCGTGCAGCTCTTTGAGCGGGACCACAAAGGCGTCAACCTGACCGAGGCCGGTCAGCGGCTGCTGCCGTTTGTCGAGCGGGCGTTCGACGCCATCGAGCACGGCGTTGGTGAAGTTGCCGCACAGCCTCCGGAGACGAAGCGCCGTCTCACGGTATCGCTGCCGCCCACACTGGCCACGCAATGGTTCTCTCCACGGCTGGGGACGCTCTCGGAGGCGCAGCCGGATGTTGAACTGTCGATCCGCACCGAGGCGTCCGACGACTGCGATTGCCGCATCCGTTTCGGACGTGCCGCGCACCCCGACATGCACTCCGAACTGCTGATGATGGAGCGGCATGCCCTGGTGGGCGCGCCGAGGTTTTCCGGCGAGCCGCTCGATGCGCTGCTCACCAGGTTGCCGCCATTGCACGTGTTGCACGAAGGCAAGCGCCTGACGATGTGGGCTGACTGGTGTGCGCAAGCGGGCATCCCCTACGCGCGTGTCGGCGACGGCATTGAATTTTCGACGCTCGAGCAAGCGATCCATGCTGCCCGCAAGGGTGCTGGGCTCGCCATCGTCGACTTGAACATGATCGAGGAAGAGATGGGTGACGGCACCTTGATGCGGCTGTCGCCGGTGCACGTGGTCGGCCCATTCGGTTACTGGCTGGATGTTGCGCCCAACAACGCAGTCGTCGAGCACGTCCGGGTGTTTGCCACGTGGCTGCGGGAGCAGGTGGCGGAGCGGGCCTGACCCGCTGCGCTCCGCCACGGACTTGCTGTTACCTCAGACGCCTCAGTCACCCGCTGCCTGGTTGAGCGTCAGATGCTTTGTCTCAGGCGCCCACGCGATCGACACGATCATCCCGATCAGCAGCACGCCTGCCAGTACGAACATCGTTGCCTGAAACCCAAGCGTCGTGATGCTGACCGGCAGCAGGAACGTGCCCACCGCGGAGCCCAACCGGCTGCACGCGACTGAGAGTCCAACGCCGCTTGCCCGCACTTCCGTCGGAAAGCACTCGGGCGGAAACACGCCCACCAGGTTGCTGAACGCCGACATCGTGAGCGTGAAAATTGCGAATGCGATGATCATGCCAACCGAAGCCGTTGACGGCAGCAGCGCCAGCAACGAGGCACAAGTCACTGCAAACGAACCGATCAGAAAGCCGCGCCGCGACAACACGATCGTCAGCCAGATACCGATCAACGCACCCAGCACCAGGAAGGCGTTGAGCAGCAGATCTGTACCAAAGCCTTGCGCCAGGCCGATCGTCCACAGAATCGTCGGCAAGAACGTGTAGATCGCAAAGTACGGGATCACCAGACACATGAAGAACAGGCAGTTGAAGAGCGTGCGACGAATCAGATCCGGCTGAAACAGGCGCCCGAAGCCGACATTTGCATGCGGTTCAGCCGCACCGTCGAGCACCACATTCGGGCCGAAGAGCTTGGCGACAATCGCACGCGCTTCCTTCACGCGTCCCTTGCCAGCCAACCAGCGCGGCGACTCCGGCGTTCCCATGCGCAAGACCAGGATGACGGCGGCGGGCAACGCGGCCGAGGCCAACAACCAGCGCCAGGCATCGGGCGTTGTATGTGCGTAGGCCATACCAAGCACATTGGCGATCACATAGCCCACGGTCCAGATCACGCTGAACGAACCCAGCAACACGCCACGATGCTTGCGCGGCGAGAACTCGGCCAGAATCGCGTGACCGACCGAGAAATCGCCACCCATGCCAATACCAATGAGGACACGCAGCAGGAACAGCTCCATTGGCGAAGTCACGAAGAACTGCGCAGCGGAGGCGACGGTGATGATCAGGAAGCTCGTCAGGAAGATTTTCTGACGGCCCATGATGTCAGACAGGCGACCGAACAGGAGGCTGCCGATAAAGATGCCGAATAGCGCAGAGCCACCAAGCATCCCCATCCAGAACGGATCGAGTGGCATCTGATTGCCCATGGCGCTGAGCGCATAGCCGACCGTGCCGATCACGTAGCCCTCGGTCAGGTGCGCACCAAACGTCAGGCCGGCGATCTTGATGTGAAAACGGTTCAGCGGAACATCGTCAAGGTTGACTCGACCTTGCAGGCGTTCGGCGGCGGATGACTGCGGCATCGCGCCGTCAGCCACATACTGAGCATTCGAATGGCTCATGGCTCCTCCTGAGTTCTTATGGGTGATGCGCGGGCGTGAGACGCCGCGGCGAGGGGAAGGCGCGCCGCGCGGCCGGGAAAGGCGCGCGGCGCAATCGCTGGGGGAGCGACTTAGCGACCGAGACCGGCCATCAGCGTGTACTTCAGCTCGACGTATTCATCGATGCCGTACTTCGAGCCTTCGCGGCCGAGGCCGGATTGCTTCACGCCGCCGAACGGCGCCACTTCGGTGGAGATGATTCCGTCATTGACGCCCACCATGCCGGATTCCAGCGCACCCGACACACGCCACGCGCGGCCAAGATCGCGCGTATAGAAGTACGCGGACAGACCGAACGGCGTGTCGTTGGCAACGGCTATGGCCTCTTCTTCCGTCTGGAAGCGGAAGCAGGCGGCAACCGGGCCGAAGGTTTCTTCTTCCGCGATCAGCATGTCGGGCTGCATGCCGGCCAGCACCGTCGGCTCGTAGAACGTGCCGCCCAGTGCATGGCGCTTGCCGCCGGTGACCACGAAAGCGCCTTTGGCCGTTGCATCGGCCACGTGCGATTCCACCTTGGCCAACGCCGCCGCGTTGATCAGCGGTCCTTGATCGACGTCGCCCTGCAGTGCGTTGCCGACACGCAGCTTGCGCACGGCATCTGCCAGCTTTTGCGCAAACGCGTCATACACGCCGTCTTGCACGAGGAATCGGTTCACGCACACGCAGGTCTGCCCCGTGTTGCGGAACTTCGACGCCATCGCACCTTCCACGGCTGCATCCAGGTCTGCATCGTCAAACACGATGAACGGCGCATTGCCGCCCAGTTCGAGCGACAGCTTCTTCAACGTATCAGCGGATTGCTTAGCGAGCAGCTTGCCCACGCGCGTCGAGCCGGTGAACGACAGCTTACGCACGACCGGCGATGCGGTCATCACGCCACCAATCGCCACAGCATCACCCGAAACGACGTTGAACACACCAGCCGGCACGCCTGCGCGCTCGGCCAGCACGGCGAGTGCAAAGGCCGACAGCGGCGTCTCTTCCGACGGCTTGAGCACCATCGTGCAACCGGCTGCCAGCGCAGGACCCGCCTTGCGCGTAATCATCGCGAGCGGGAAATTCCACGGCGTGATGGCCGCCACCACACCAATCGGCTCGCGCGTGACGACGATCTGTGCGTTCGGCTTCGGGCTCGGGATCACGTCGCCGTACATGCGCTTGGCTTCTTCGGCAAACCATTCCAGGAAGCTGGCCGCATAGGCCACCTCACCCTTGGCCTCGGCCAGCGGCTTTCCCTGTTCGCGTGTCAGCAGTTCAGCCAGTGCGTCGCGGTGTTCGAGCATCAGCTCGCCCCAGCGCTTGACGCGTGCGCCGCGCTCCTTGGCGGTCAGTGCGCGCCAGGCCGGCAAGGCACGCTCTGCGGCATCAATCGCCTGCTGGGTTTCGGCAGCGCCGCCCTTGGCGACCTGCACGATCGTCTCGCCGGTGGCAGGGTTCAGCACGGGATACGTAGCCGCGCCAGGTTGCGGCGCATACCATTCGCCGCCGATGTAATGACCGGCCTTGAGAAATTCGCTCATTGTGTGTTGCTCCTTCAATCTGCCGCAAACACGCCTTGCGCCGGACGTGCTTCACGTGCGCAGCGCTTGCCGGCCGTGTAGTCGTTGATGAGGTCGCACGGCGTGTAGTTGCGGTCGAGCTCGAACAGCTCGTCTTCGGTCAGCTTGGTTTCGAGTGCGCCCAATGCGCTATCGAATTGCGCAACCGAATCTGCACCGACCAGCATGCTGGCGATGCCCGGGCGGCTCAGCACCCATGCCTGTGCGATCTGCGCGGGCGGCACGCCACGGCGCTTGGCCACCTTGGCCACCGATGCCGCAATCGCCAGTGATGCCGGGTCGCCGTACATCTGCGCGGTGAAGAAGTCGGTCTGGTTGCGGGTCGAGGTCGGCTCGCACGTCAGCAGGCCGCGGGCCAGCGGGCTGAACACCGACACGCCCACACCCTGATCAATGCAGTACGGCACCATCTCGCGCTCTTCTTCGCGGTAGGCGAGGTTCAGCTGGAGCTGCATGTTGATCGGCTTGTGCCAGCCGTTGCGCTCGCACGCCTGCATGATCTTGGCGAACTGCCACGTGTACATGGTCGACACACCGAGGTAGCGCGCCTTGCCCGCTTCCACGACGTCGTGCATCGCGCGCATGGTCTCTTCAACGGGCGTGTTCACGTCAAAGAAATGCAGCATGTAGACGTCGACGTAATCCATGTCGAGCCGCTTGAGCGACGCGTCAATGCCGTCGAGGATGTGCTTGCGCGAATGGCCACCCGCATTGGGGTAGTCGCCCATGTCGTAACCGACCTTGGTGGTCACGACCAGCTCTTCGCGGCGCGCGAGGCGCTTCAGGATGCGCCCGACGACCTCTTCGCCCACGCCGGTCGAGTAGAAGTCGGCCAGGTCGATGAAGTTGACACCGGCTTCCAGCGCGTGGCGCACGATGGGCTCGCTTTGCGCCTCGTCAAATATCCAGGGCTTCCACTGCGGCGTGCCCATGTTCATCGTGCCCAGACACAGGCGCGACACCTTCAGGCCGGATTGGCCCAGGCGGACGTATTCCATCTGGTGTCTCCTCAGCCCTTCTTCGGGGTGTAGAACGGGTTGGAGACGTCACGCGCAGCCGCAAACACAGCTTCCTTGCGCGGCAGGCCTTCCATGGCGGCGATGATCGCGTTGCGGCAGGCCTTGTAGTTGTTCTCGAACACGGCGTCGAGGTTGTCAGTCTTGGGGTTCACCCAGTTGGCCGACACGACCACCCAGTCGCTCTCCGCTTCGGGCGGCAGTGTGCCGTTTTCCAGCGCTTCGGCCACGGCCTTGGCGATACCGGCCTGCGATGCACCCCACGTGGCGTTGCCATGGAAGTCGCTCTCAATCGGCGCCTTGTTCACGTACAGCGTGAGCGGCTTGGTCGGAATGCCCGGCTGCGCAATGATGACGAACGGTGCGTGGCCAGCAGAGGGGGTCGCCAGTGCGGTGGAGAATGCCTGGCCAGCGGGGCCGTTGCGCGGGCCGACCAGCACGTTGATGTGCGCAAGGTTGACGCCGGGGCCTTCAAAGCCTTCGCCGATATAGAGCTGCTTCTGGATGGGGGAGGTCATTGCGATGTCGCGTCCAAGAGGGTTATGCGCGGCCATTGTGTCGGCGTGCGATTCCACCCGGGAAGCGACAAATTTCGATGACGGGGTATGCGGCGGCCGCATATCGGGACGAATCCCAAGCGGCGGCGTGGCGGGCGTGTGATGCGGGGTAGCGGGCGCCGCCAGGACGGGCCAGTTGGCCTGGAATGCGCGGAGCTGCGCTGGGAGGGGCGCGGCCGTAGCCGCCCCCCTCTTCGCTGGGTTACTGGAGAGCTACGCGCCGCGCATACCCGGCGGCGCGGTCGGTCAATTGCTGGGCACGCTGGGCTGCGCTGACATAGCGTGTGCCCGCCGGCAGCACACCGGCAAGATTGACCAGCTTCACCACCTGGGTCTGGATGGCCGGGCCGCCAGCCAGCGGTTTGGTGGCAGGCAGGTTCTGCCAGCGGACCATGATGGTGCCCTCATGCAGCCCCACCGGGTCGATCCAGTTGGCCACGCCCGGGTCCTGGGTCGACACCACGAAGGTGTAGCTGCCATCGGCGTTGGGTGCGGCCTGCACGTTGTTCAGGCTGGACTGATGACGAATCGGATCGACCGTCACCAGCCACGGGTCTGTCACCGGAAAGACCACGTACCCTGCACCGCCCGTCTGCACCGTGGCAACCAGCGCCTCGTCGTCCGCCAGTTTGAAGTGGCCGAACGCGCTGGCCTGCGTGGTGAGCGTACCCAGGGTGGACGAGACCGAGGGGCTCGACAGCGTGTTGACCGGATTGGTATGCGTCTTGAGGCCCAGCGCGCCCACGCCGTAGTCGAAGATGGATTCCTGCAGGTTGAGCCACGCATCGGCAGCGATGGCGAACGCTCCCTTGGCCGGATAGCTGCGGCCATCGGGCACGCGTTGCACGCTCAGCGCATCGGGCGTTTCCGTATTCCAGTTGCCGAGGTTGTTGCGGATGAACAGCTGCCGCGCCTGCCCATTGGATTGGATATGGTTCACGCGGCCGTTGGCCGGCGCATTGTCTACCGTGATCGTGTACGTGCCGTCCGCCTCCACCACCAGATCCTGCCCCGTCAGGATGGCCACGGTCTGCTGCGAGTTCGGATTGCTGATGAGCGAGAACGTGACATCGGTCGGGCCAGGGTACGTACGCTTGCCCTTGATGACGTAGCGCGACGACCCGTCGATCGGAATGGTCCGGTAGATGTTGTCCGGGTTGTCGTAGGAATAGCGGCCGCCCGGCACGCTCACGCCGGGCCAGTTGCGCGGCGGCGCATCCACCCAGTACACCTTGGGATTGAACGGATCGCCGTTGACCGACTTCTGGATGGCGCTGAATGCCAGTTCATTGATGGCGTTGTCCAGACGGCTTGCGGCTTCCGCGCTGACGTTGCCGCCATAGGCCAGGGCGTAGGCGGCCTTGGCTTCAGCCTTGAGCACCGGATAGCCGTTGTTCCGATTGACCTGCACGGCCAGCGCATCGAGCGCAACCTGATCGGCAGTCGCCAATGGCGAAGCCGCCTGAACCGGCACGGCCAGCGCGGCAAAGAGCACGGCAACGCTCGCCACGCGAAGGGAGCGTGCCAACAAAGCAGGTGAACGAGGAGAGAACTGCGGGGTCATTTTTCTTCCTTGCGGTTGTTGTGGTTGAACAGCAGCAAGAAAGTCTGTGACAGCAGCCCTCCGGTCAGAACGAAGATAAAACGATGAAGTCATGCGCCGGTGGCATAACACCACCTCGTGTTGATCCAGGATGAACAGATACGTCGCATGCCCGCTTTCAATACCGATGACGTTATGGCCCGCTACTGGCGCCGTATCAACGTCACGCGCGGCAAGAAGCAGCGCACATGTCCTGCAGCGCAACTCATGCGTGCTGCATGCGGCCCTGCTCCAGGCTGGACACAATCAACTTCTCGTACACACTGTACTGACCTGACGGCAGCACCGGCCTCAGCGTCTCCATGCATTTCTCCGCGCCAAACAGGCGCTCCGCAACCCAACCGACGAGATAGAGCGCAGCAAGGCACCCTCCCGCCGTGGCGACATTGCCATCGATCACAATGGGCCGATCGTCGGGCTCCACGCCCTCCGCATGCAGCGCCGCGCGCGCCTCAGGGTGCGTCGTCGCCAAGGGATGGGGAAGCAGGCCAAGCCGCGCAAGAATGAACGATCCCGCGCAGATGGAGCCGATCAACTGGCGACTCGGGTCCAACTGAAATGCGCCCATGAAGCCGGCATCCGACATGGCAGCGGGCACACCCTCCTTGCCGCTGGAAAAGAGCACGACGTCGGCGTGGTTGGCCTCTTCAAGCCGGCCGTGCGTGGGGATCACCAGGCCATGGGCCGAGCGGAGTTCCGGTGGCTTGCCCAGAATCCGAACTTGCCAATCTTTCTGGTTGCGACCCAGAATGTCCCACATCAGGAACAGGTCGATGTCGGTGAATTGCTCAAAGGCAATCAGTGCGATTTGCTTCATTGGCGGCTCCAGAATCGAAGCCGCAGACTAGTGACGCGGGCACGACCATACACAGTCTGTACGTTATCGGTACCCACCCAATGTTGACGCGAGATCAATGGATTGCCGCCGCATTCGATGCCCTCGACCACGAGGGCTATTTGGGCGTGTCTGCGGAGCGCTTGTCCCGGCGCCTGAATGTGACGCGGGGCTCGTTCTATCACCACTTCCGTAGCCGCGAAGCCTTTGTCCGCGCCGTACTCATGCAATGGGAGCAGGACTACACCGAGCGGATGCTCGCACATGCGGCAGAAGGTCTCACCCTGGAAGACGTGCTCGCACGCTATCTGGAGGTGGCTGCCGGAAAGCACCCGCAGCGAGAGATTGCGATTCGGGCATGGGCGCGCCGGGACAGGCTGGTTGCCGAATACCAGGATCGGGTCGATCGCACCCGCCTGTCGTTCGCCATCTCGACCTGCCGCGCACGGATGGACAACCCCGCCGACGCGGAACTCGTCGCACGCTTCGCACACCTGTGGCTCATCGGCGGGCAGCAATCGGGCGACCGGAGCCAGCCGGTTTTGTTCGCCCAGCTTGCAAAGCTGGCGATCGCGCGGCTACGGAGTGGTGGGTTTGCGTCCCCACGCCCCCTGTAGGAGGTGCACCTATGGAACCCAGCCCCACCACAGCAGACACGCTGGTGCTGCGCGAAGCGCGCGAAGGCGTGGTCACCCTCACGCTGAACCGTCCGCTGCAGTTCAACGCACTGTCCGAGGCCATGCTGGATGCGCTGCAGCGTGCCCTGGACGACGTAGCGGCAGACGACAGCGTGCGCTGCGTGGTGCTTGCCGCTGCCGGCAAGGCGTTCTGCGCCGGACACGACTTGCGTGAAATGCGCGGCACGCCGCAACTTGCCTACTACCAGGCACTGTTTGCACGCTGCAGCGTGGTGATGCAGGCCATCCAGGCGCTACGGGTGCCCGTCATCGCGCGGGTGCATGGCATTGCCACGGCAGCGGGCTGTCAGCTCGTCGCCAGTTGCGATCTGGCAATCGCCTCGGAAACGGCACGCTTTGCGGTGTCCGGCATCAACGTCGGCCTGTTCTGCTCAACGCCTGCCGTGGCGCTGTCGCGCAACATCTCGGCCAAGCGCGCGTTCGACATGCTGGTCACGGGCCGCTTCATCGACGCAGCCACGGCTGCAGACTGGGGACTCATCAACGCGGCCGTGCCCGATACGGCGCTTGACGATGCCGTCGCCCGCAAAGCGGCCGAGATCCTGTCGAAGAGCCCCACCGCCATCCGCTACGGCAAGGCGATGTTCTATCGGCAGCGGCAAATGGCACTGAGCGATGCGTATGCCTACGCTGGCGATGTCATGGCACGCAACATGATGGAAGAGGATGCCGGCGAAGGGATTGACGCGTTTCTGGAGAAGCGGCCAGCCAAGTGGCAACGGTGAGCCAGTTCAAATTGCGCCGTACAGCAACGGCCTGACCTGCAACCTACGCCCGCTGCGCTCGCGTGAGGCGCGCGGGTACCGACATCGCGGCAACGCCCGCGACCACACACCCCAGCCCCAGCCAGGCCGAAGGCGCCAGCGATTCGCCCAGGAACACCACGCTGATCCCAACACCAATCGGAACACGCAGATAGGCCTGCGCCGTGGTGCCGATCGCCCCCAGCACCTGAATGAGCCGAAAGTAGATGACGAACGCCAAGGCCGTCGAGAACACCGCCAGCGCAAACAACGCCGTCAACGAGCGCGCGGAGGGATGGATCTCCCAAGGCCGATCGATCACCAGGCTGGCAGGGGTCAGCACCAGTGCGCCGACCATCAACGACCCAGCGGCAGGCGCAGCCGGGTTCAAACCCTTGAAGGATCGGCCGTAGATTGCGGCACCTGCATAGCACGCCGTCGCCGCCACGATGGCCAACTGCGGAATCAACTGGCCGCCCAGCCCATCAATGGCACTCGGGCCAATCACCATGCACGTCCCGAAAAACCCGGCGATCACGCCAACGAGCTTACGCACGAACACCGGCTCGTGTCGGGTGATCAGTGCGGTACCCAGGAACACCATGACCGGCGACGTTGAGTTCAGGATCGTGGCCAGCCCAGCCCCCACCGAACGCTCGGCCCATGCGATGAGCGTGAATGGCACCACGCTGTTGAGCAGCGCCTGCACGCCGAAACGCATCCAGACGGCCCGATCGCGGGGCATTGGAATGCGGCGCCCCTGCATCCAAAGCAACAGCAGAACACCTGCGATCAGCGTTCTTGCGGCAATGAAGGTCAGCGGTGGAATGGTCTCCACGCCCAGCCGGATAAAGGTGTAAGACGCGCCCCACAAGCTGGATAGGACGAGAAGCAAGACCAACCCGGTCAGGTTGGCGGTTGCAGATGTGTCGATCTTTGGCACCAGAATCCCCTTGCGCGGATGGTCACCGGCTGACGCTCAATGTTCGAGGAGCGTAGCTGGGGCTGGGGCGTTTCCCTAGAAGGAACAGTTCGGTCTCGGTCAAAGAGTCGGTGCCGGCCATGCGTACAACGACCGCACCGTTCTACGAACGCGCTCGCAAGAGGAAGGAAACCTGGAGGAATCACCCACACAAAAAACCCGAATGCGCCTCTGACCGCTGATTTCTACAGGCGATCCGCGCGAGTTTTGCTATCCTTTCTTGCAGCGTATCGCGCTGTGCGATACGCTCAAATCTTGCTGGCCCATTCACCTACTTCCGAATACTCCCATGGCAACCAAAGCTAAAACAGCAGCAAAGAAGGCAGCACCGAAGAAGGCCGCGCCGGCAAAGAAGTCTGCCGCGACCGCCGTGTCCGTCAAGCCGTTGAAGGACACGTTCACCAAATCGAGCCTGGTGAGCCATCTGGCCGAACAGGCACAGGTTGACGCCAAAGCCGTGAAGGCCGTTCTTCTCCACCTGGAAAACACCATCACAGGCGCACTGCACAAGAAGGGAGCCGGTGAGTTCACGCTGCCCGGCCTCTTCAAGGTGACGTCCGTGAAGGTGCCCGCAACCAAGCGCCGCTTTGGCAAGAACCCCTTCACCGGATTGGAGCAGTGGTTCGAAGCAAAGCCGGCAACGGTGCGTGTGAAAGTCCGTGCCCTGAAAAAGGTCAAGGATGCAGCCCTGAACGGGTAATACGCCGCAACACGAAAAAGGGGGGCTTCGGCCCCCTTTTTTTATGCTGAGTTGAAGCGCGCAAACCCTGTCATACACTCCCCCGGCCAAACGGCGCGATATCTCCACCTGTCGAGGAATGTTCCAGTGACCCCATTCTCATCTGCATGCCTGCACCGCCTGGTTCGGCTGTCCGTCATTTTCAACGTGGCGTTTGGAAGCGCAACGCTAGCCATGGCGGCGAGTTCAGCAGAATCGGAAATGGCACCTGAAAAGCAATGCGAGGCGATCATTGATGGTGATATTCAACGCTTGCGCGCATTGAGCGAACCGCTTCAACCTTTCCGGAAGTGCCCGCATACCGTGTACACGCTGGGGAGCATCGCCACGGAAAACCTTCGACAGGATGACTGGCTCGCGTTCCGTGATCTTGCACGCCCGGAAGATCGGGCAGCGCTGAACAACATGCGCCTGGCCTTCTTTATCAACCTGGCGCCAAACCAGTTACACATGAAGCCCGCACTGCGCGGGATCGAGTCGATGCTTGACGACGGTGCCACGCCGACGAGAGACGGGCAGTACGCCTGGGGCGACGTTGGCCGCTTCCTGCAAATACTGGGAAGCGGGCGCGCCACGCCTGAAGATACCGCGCAAGTGGCGCGAATCTTCCTCGATCGCCTGCTCGACAAGGCGCCCGCAGAGCAGACGGCAAACCTGTCGACGCTTTGGTCGGGAGTCGTTGACCTGCCGGAACCGCAGCGAGGAGAAGCCCTGCAACGGCTCAAGGCGAAGTTCAGCCAGTTCACGCCAAGCCGCGACACCTGGCAGCAGGCGCCCGATGTGAGCTACCCGCTCAGGAGCGCGGATATTACAGCCGCCATTCGCAAGCGCGCACCGATTGACGTCGTGAAAGCCTTGCTGGACCTGCATGAACCCGCCCCGCCCGAGATGGCGGTCTGGGATGCGGCAATCCATGCCGGTCGCCTGGACATCCTCGAATCCTTGATTCAACGCCGCTATGCGCTTCCGGTGGAGCGTCATTCAACAGGCGTCTGGACATCCCCGCTCATGAGCAGCGCCCAGGTTGCCGTCAAGGGCGATACCCGTCCACTGGAGATGATGCTTGGCATCTCGCCGCAGCCGCTGATTCCTGACGATGTGAACCAGCGCATGAAAACCGTGCTGTTTCGCGCGTTGGACGTGATTCCCGAGGTCCAGCTCAAGCGCTTCAACGATCAGTTGAACGCAATGTCACCGCCGAGCCGTCTTGTTGACGTCGCTACACGGGATGCTCGGGGATACAGTTTGCTGGTCCGCGCCGCCATCTATGGCGACCTGCCGTTGACGAAACGGCTTCTGGATGCGGGCGCAGACCCCAATGCCAAGTCCCCGTCGGGCTTGACCGCGCTTGCCTACGCGCGCTGCTATGGGCATCCGGACGTCGCACAACTGTTGCTGCAGAAGAGCCCAGCGGCACAAGCGGGGGACTGCCCTCGTTGAGATAGCTGCCCGAGCCAGCCGCGCTCAGCGGCCGGACGATCGCGTCGTTCACGTCGGAGACAAAGAACCTTGAAAAAAATCACCCATCTGCTTCTGCAGGATTGGTTGTTTCTCAGCCATGCGGCAGCCAAGAGGCATCTTGCGCCAACCTCGCCCTCGTGGCCCGTGACTTCGTCCCCGCAGAGCGATTGGACGCTATGGGCGCATTACACGTTTGCTCGCGCGATCGTGGATCTGTACCAACCGCAGCACGCCGCTACGATGTCACTTCGGGTTTCAAAAACGAAGAAGGATCCGACTTTTTGGACGCGCTTGGTTAATTCGGGCTTCATTCACGACCATGCAGCGAAGCAGATGGGACTCGACTTCTGTCTGATGGGCCCCACCGGAGCGCGAGTGCATCACCTGACAGCAGAAAGTGAATGCCATGCCCAAGACTCGGTCTCCATCAGACTGTCAGAGGAAGGCTACATCTGGGACTGGTCAAAGTTGCTCGGCAACCTCTCGGCATATCGCCTGTTCTTCGCTGTTGTTGGCGGCAATACCAAGCTGGCGTCAACTCATGCGGACCACCCCACGCAACGCCGCGTTGACCTTTGCGCCAACATGACGCAGTTCTTCAAAGGCACGCACGGGAACATCCACCACCGCAGCGGTATTGGTGGCTACATACTGGCCCACCATCACGGCGAGCGAGCCGACTCCTACACCTTCGTCGTTCAGCAAGGCAAGATCAGTTTCCAGAAAATTCCCGCGACGCTCACGCTGCTCTGATTGCTGGCGCGCGAGGGCCGACCACCGCAGACTGGTGCCCCTCGCTAACGCGCCTGCGCGACCTCGGGTTCCGCACCCTCGGAATGAAACGGCTTGGCATCCAACCGACGGAAGATCAGCGCAGACACCACCGTCACCAGGCCCATGGTGAGAAATGCGAACTGATAGGCCGGCGCAGCCATGCCGAGCCTGACGGAGAACAGACTGACGAGCCCGCCGCCAATCGTCACACCCAGGCCGATCGCCAGCATCTGCACCATCGAGAACAGGCTGTTGCCGCTGCCGGCATCCTCGTGCGACAGGCCTTTGAGCGTGATGCTGTTCATGGCCGCGAACTGCATCGAGTTCGCGCACCCGAAAATCGACAGCTGCAGGATCGACAGCACCAGCGGCCAGCCCGGCGACATGGCGGCAAACGATGCAATGGATACGCCGACAATCCACGTGTTGATCAGCAGGAACCCGTCGTACCCGAACCGGTTCACGAGGGGCACGACCCAGCGCTTGGCAAGCATGCCTGCAATGGCAATCGGCAACAGCAGCAACCCCGAGCGAAACGGCGAGTAGCCCAGCTGCAGCTGGAACAGCAGCGGCAGCAGGAATGGCACCGCGCCCGAACCAATTCGGCAGAAGAGGTTGCCGATCAGGCCAACGCTGAAGTTCGGTTCGCGGAACAACGCAAGCCGGAACAACGGCGCAACCCGCCGCCTTGCATGCGGGATATACAGCAGCGCACTGACAAGGCTGACAGCGATGAGCAGCGCACTCCACGGGCTATCCGCGCCGTTTTCGAGCGCCAGCGAAAAGGCCACCATGCACATCGACAGCAGGCCGCAGCCGATCCAGTCGAATGGCGCCACCGCGCTCGATGCGTCCTGCGGCAGATAGCGCCGCACGGCAAATAGCCCCACCAGGCCCACCGGCACGTTGATCAGGAAAATCCAGTGCCACGAGACGTTCTGCACAAGCCACCCGCCCAGTGCCGGCCCCAGCAGCGGGCCAACCTGCCCGGCCACCGACACGAAAGCCAGCGCCGCGATGTACTGCTCGCCCGGGATATTGCGCAACACCGCCAGCCGCCCCACCGGCAGCAACATGGACCCGCCAATGCCCTGCAGAACGCGGGCGATGACCAGTTGCGGCAGCGTGTGCGCCGTGGCGCAAAACACCGAGCCGATCACGAAGATCAGGATGGCGCTGAAGTAGACGCGCCGCGTGCCGAATTTGTCGGCCAGCCAGCCCGATGCCGGCGTCAGCAGTGCCATGGTGAGCGTGTAGGCCACCACCACCGATTTGAGGTCGAGCGGTTTCTCGCCAAGGCTGCGCGCCATCGAGGGCAGCGCGGTATTGACGATCGTCGTGTCCAGCGCCTGCATGAAGAAGCCGGCAAAGACGATCCACAGCATGGCCTTCTGGGAAGCATCTTGTGGGGAGCTGAAGGTTGAAGCGGTCTGCATGTGAATCCTGGAATGCCTGTCCGGAAAGCTCCGGACATCCACCCGCAATGCTACGCATGGTTAGCCAATCGGGAACCCCTCTAGCGTCGTTGACTGTGATCGGAATCTCCGATGACAATGCCGCATGCTCAATCCTGTTTGGATCCAGACCTTCGCCACCGTGGCCGCGGCACGTAGCTTTACCGATGCCGGGCGCCAGCTTGGCTTGTCGCAATCGTCGGTCAGCGATCACATCCGCCGTCTGGAACAGAGCGTGAACCGGCGGCTGTTCGTGCGCGACACGCATTCCCTGTCGCTGACGCCCGATGGTGAAGCATTGCTCGTCCACGCGAAGCTGATCCTCGAATCGCTGGCGCGCGCCGAGCTGCAGTTCAGCGCACCCCGGCTACAGGGGCGCGTTCGGCTGGGGACATCGGAAGACCTGGCCCAGGGGCCGCTGCCCAATCTGCTGGCGGCATTCCGGGCGACGCACCCCGATGTCGAACTCGAGATCACGATGGGGATGACCAGCAAGCTCTACGAGGGCATCGAAGACGGCTCGCTCGACCTGATCGTCGGCAAGCGCCGCGAAGGCGGGCGGCGTGGCGTACCGCTGTTCCGGGGGCAGCTCGAATGGCTCGCGCGGCCGGGTACCGCGGTGGATGTGAGCCAACCGCTGCCGCTCATCCTGGTCAACGAGCCGAGCGTGACCCGCTCGGTGGTGCTGGACACGCTGGCCGCAGCAGGCTGGCTCTGGCGCGTGGTTTGCACCAGCAGCAGCCATTCCGGCTGTATTGCCGCAGCGCGCGGCGGACTGGGGATTACGGTGCGCGCGCAGAACCTGAGCGGCGGTGGACTGGTGCCGCCCGTCAACGTCGATGCGTTGCCTCCCCTGCCAGCCATCGAGTTCATCACGCTGTCGGCGCGGCGTTTGACCAAGCCCGCAGAGACGCTGCTGCAACTCATCCGCAAGAGCGACCTGCGCGCCGGGCGGGCGGATTGACTGCAACTGTGGTCAGGACGACAACACCGCGTCGCCCACCTGCCCGGCAATCTGCGCATCTTAGAGCCGGTTGCCGCCCAGCAGCCGAAGTACGAAGTGCCGGCAGTATCACCCCCGTAAACGGACGATAGAACGCGTGCAGATCACGTGATAGACTCGCGCCCGTTGTCATTGGGGAGTAGCCATTCCGGGCGCAATGCTCGGAAGTCCACATCAACAAACTTGAGGCGCCAATGCCTCATGGTGTGGACAGCGTCCGCTGCAAGCGGAACCGCCAGGCGAGACCTTTGGCCGCAACGTGCTCCCCAGGGCTGGGCGACGTGCGTTGCTGCGCCATTGGTTGATCGCGTCGCCCGGCCCCTCACATTTCATGCTTCTCACGATTGGTCTTTTCCTGATGTCGGCAGGCGCCATCTACCTGGCCTGCGAATACTTCGTCAACGGCATCGAATGGTGCGGCAAGCGGTTGAATCTGGGCGCCACTGCAGTGGGTTCGGTATTGGCCGCGTTTGGCACCGCGCTACCTGAAAGCGCCGTGACGTTCGTGGCGGTGGCGTTCGGCGCCACGCCCGAGAAGAAGGACCTCGGTGTCGGCGCGGCAATGGGCGGCCCGCTCGTGCTGGCGACCCTCGCCTATGCCGTGGTTGGCCTGGCGTTGATCGCGAACCGGCAGCGCCTTGGACGGCCAACGACGGAAGTCAAAGTCGATCACATGCGAATGAGCCGCGACCAGGCTGCCTTCCTCGGCGTCTTTGTCGTCAAGGTTGCCCTGGGGCTGGTCGCATTCGCCTATAAGCCGTGGCTGGGCGTCCTCTTCCTTGCTGCGTACGCCGTCTACGTCTGGCGAGAAATCAAGGATGGCGACACCGCGCCTGAAGAAGAGGAGCTGGAGCCCCTGTCGATCCGGCCCAATCAGGCGGAGCCCGCACTCGGCTGGGCGGTATTGCAAGCCGTGATTGCACTTGTGGTGATTGGCGGCGCCTCACATGTGTTTGTGTCTCAGTTGGAGTCGATCGGCACGGCGCTGCAGTGGCCGCCCCACCTTGTTGCCCTGCTGCTGAGCCCCGTTGCCACTGAGTTGCCGGAAACGATGAACGCGTTGATCTGGGTCCGGCAAGGCAAGGAGCGCCTGGCCCTGGCCAATATCTCGGGCGCGATGATGATCCAGGCCACCATCCCGAGCGCACTGGGAATCTTCTTCACGCCCTGGCGCTTCGACGGGCCGCTGCTCGCGTCCGGCATCATCACCGCCGCCGCCATCGTGTATCTCTGGGCCATGTTCCGGCGCGGCATGGTCCACGGGCGCACGCTGGTCGTGGCCGGCAGCCTGTATGCCGTCTTTGCGGTTGTGCTGATTGCCAGGTTTACCAACGGCTAGAGCGGTGGCGCCTGTGTGCGTTCAAAACCGGCTTACGCATGAATGGCCGAGCGCGCCGTGGGCACCAGCCGGTGCGTCTCGGTCGAGCGGATCGGCCATTGCGCCAGTTGCGGGGCAATCTCACGCGCCCACAGATTCGATCGGCCGAATGCCTCAAACCGGGTGACGTCAGGAAACACCGCAACACCCACCAGCACGTGCTCGTTCGCACGCACCGGCAATCGACGGAAATCGTTCTCGCTCGGCTCGGTGATGTACCACCCCTGGGTGCTCGCGCCACCGGTGCTGAGCACGCGCGCCATGCGCTCACGACAGAACGCAAGAAGCTCCGCTGACACCGGCGCTTCCAGATAGAAGATCGTGATGTCGACTAAGCCCGGTGGCACCGCCGTTGCGTCCTGACTCGCGCGACGCGCCAAGTCAGTTGGCAGGCTGGCCCCCTCCCAGGCGGGGCGCAACAACAATACGTTGTCCGAATCCAGCATCGTGGCGTTGGCCGCCTCGGCATGCGCTTGCCAGGTTGCACCTCCGTAGAATGCCGTCAGGCCGCGCAGGCGGGTCTCCATGCTCTCAAACCGCGCAGCCAGACATACGAGAGCTGGCACGGCCTATCCGATCGCGTGCTTGAGCCCCTCGGGCTCGGGCTCAAGGGAGGCGCCTGGTGCCGGGCACTGACTTGTCCGGTGCCCGCCCTTGCAAAGAGGCACAGATGCCAGTCGAAAAAGGTGCGACGTTCCAGGGTCGAGACGTGTTCGTGGACGATCCCTTCGAGGAGGTCATGTTCCGATGGGACCACCGGACGAAATTGATCTACCGATGCTTTTACGGAGAAGGCGAATGGCCTGAACCCGTGCCACACGACAACCGGCTCTTCAACGATGCCCTCCTGTCTGGGGATGAGATCAATCGCCAGCAGTACGACATGAAGGAGCGGGACCGAAGCAGACGCTGAAGCCAAGGCGGGTGACGCATCCCGGCCATCAGAAAACCCAGGGCCTCAGCAGTGTCACCACGGCGCCACCGATGCGATTCAACCCGCCGGTCATTCAGTGACATGCATTACCAAACGATCATCATCCAAATGAGATAGATCGGTATATTTCCGTTTCATGGATTCGCTACGGCTCAACGCTGGCACATGCCAGCGGCTTGCCAACCCGGGCGGCCCCATACCAACCGAAGGTACTACTCATACTCGTATGGCTTGTTGCCATTTGCCCGCACACGGCAGCGTCGTGCGCGCGGGCTCTGCTCACACATTTTTTCTTCCGAGGTGACCCCATGAAAACCGTTGCGCTGATCGCGATGACTTGTGTTGCACTCACTGCCTGTGGTGGCGGTGGCGACTCCTCCACTTCAGCCACGGGTTCGAACACGGGAACGGGAACCGGTACAGGAAATGGAACCGGAACGGGTACAGGCACGGGGCCGGGCACGGGTACCAATCCGGGCTCGGGGTCCAATGGCGGCAGCACGCTCACGCTGCGCTATGAAGCCCTGCCGCCCGCAGCAGATGCGGCGAGCTTCCTTGCCCTGGTGAACAGCGAAGGTGCAAAGGGTTTCCGCTATCTGAGCGACCGGTTCAACGCGTCGGGCGGCACCACGACCTCGGTCTTCGTCAACGACGGCACCGCGCAAACGTACACGTACGAACTGGTCGGCGCACAGAGCAGTCAGTCGGCCTTCCTCGCGCAGGCAAACGCCGAGGGCGCACGCGGCTATCGCTTTGAAGGTCCGCTGACGTATGGAAACCTGTACCGCAAGGACGGCGGCTCGTCAGCCACCTATACCTACGCAGCGGTAGCCTGGCCGACCAGCCAGGCCGCGTTCCTCACGCAAGCCAACGGGCAAGGACAGTCGGGCTACTGGCTGGTCGGCCCGATCATGCTCAGCTCGGCCAGCACGAGCCTGTACATGAAGAACAACGCGTCGAACGCGACCTACACCTACCATGCGCTCACACTGCCGACGACGTCGAGCAGCTTCATCGCGCAGGCCAACAGCGAAGGTGCAAACGGCTATCGCGCAAAGGGGGCATTGGGGTTCGGCGCCGACTCCGCGTGGGTCTACGTGAAGGACCAGACCCAATCGCCCACCTTCACGTACCAGTCGGCAACCATGCAGACAGCAAGCGCGGCGTTTATCCAGCAATTGAACGACCTTGGTGCGCAGAGCAATGCCTACCTTGGGGATCTCGTGCTCGGCACATCGGCGTCCTACTACTTCAAGGCCAGCAACTGCAGCGGGTTCCTCTGCACGACGCTGAATCCGCTGACGCAGAACTGAACACGCGTCACGCGCATCGGCTTGATCCAGGTCTGATGTCAGCCGGCTGATGTAGCTGGCGATCGCGGCGCTCCTGCTCCACTTCTGAACTGAACCTCTGAGGCTCACGCCTGAGGTTCAGAGCGCACTCATGGCGGGATCTGCTCGGCACCTCGAATCTTGTTTGCTTGGAACGCCGCGCTTTGAGCCCCACGCATACGGCTTTGGGGTTGATCAGCTCACCAGGCTGGAGGGGGGGTGCCGCTGGCGCTGTATTGGTGGGCGCTGTTAAAGGAATTGGAGCGGAGGCGGAGTCAATAGCAAGATGTAGTTGCTTTCCTCCGGACGGGCGGGGAAAGTACAACGCGGCGGCGCTTCGTGAATGTGGATGGTTGAGGATATGTGGCGGTTTTGGGGCCACGCGTGGATGTACTGCCAACCACCCGGACAGAAAATGTATCGAACTGGCCCCGGCGCATTCGTCATAGGTCAAGCAGCGCAAGAAGCACGCCCCGTGTTGAAGAGATCGTCGGTGCCATAGCCCCCCCCCGGAACACTCCAATGCCCCCCACCATCACTGCCTTTGAACGATCGCCCGACGGCGGCAAGGGACTGGCACGTGACACGCGCGTTCGCTGGGCGCTCGAAGAGGCCGGCCAGCCCTACAAGGTTCGGCTGGTTTCGTTCCAGACGATGAGGGAACCCGCACATCTGGGGCTGCATCCGTTTGGCCAGATTCCCACGTATGAGGAAGGCGATCTCGTGTTGTTCGAGACCGGCGCGATCGCTCTCCATATCGCCGAGCGCCATGCGGGTCTGAGTCTATTGCCGGACGATAACAATGCCCGGGCACGGGCGATCACATGGATGTTTGCGGCGCTCAACACCGTGGAGCCGCCGATCCTTGAACTCGCCACCGCCAGGCTTCAGGAGGGCGACAAGCCCTGGACCAAGGAACGCTTGCCGCTGGTCATGGATCGCATCCGTCATCGGCTGGAGCAGCTTTCTACTCGCCTGGGCGATGCCGAGTGGCTCGATGGTGCATTCAGTGCGGGTGACCTGATGATGGTGTCGGTGCTGCTCCGGCGGCGTCCATCAGGCCTGCTGGACGAATTTCCGAAGCTGGCGGCCTATGTCGCCCGCGGTGAAGCGCGGCCCGCTTACAAGCGAGCGTTCGCTGCGCAATTGGCGGTGTTTACGGGCAAGCTACCGGGCGGCTGACAAAGGGCCCGTGGGTTGCTAGTGGCGGGGATGAGCGGTTAAGCGTCTAAACGGAGGCAAACGATGGCACGTGTTCGCGTTGCATGTTTCACCATCTCGCTCGACGGCTACGGAGCGGGGCCAGATCAAGACATCAACAATCCGTTGGGCGTTGGCGGGTTCGAACTGCACCAGTGGCTGATCCCGACACGCACATTCCAGCGGACCCTGTTTGGCAAGGAAGGCGGCACGACCGGGGTTGACGATGATTTCGCCGCCCGTGGCTTTCAGAATGTCGGGGCCTGGATTCTCGGCCGGAACATGTTCGGCCCCATTCGCGGGGAATGGCCGGACACCAACTGGAAAGGCTGGTGGGGAGACAACCCGCCATATCACGTTCCAGTCTTCGTCTTGACCCACCATGCACGCCCGTCCATCGAGATGGAAGGCGGCACGACGTTCCACTTCATCACCGGGGGCATCCACGAGGCGCTCGACCGTGCGCGCGAGGCCGCTGCCGGAAAGGATGTGCGCATCGGCGGCGGGCTGAACACCATCCGGCAGTATCTTCGTGAACGCCTCATTGATGAATTGCACATTGCGGTCTCGCCGGTCTTGCTCGGCCGGGGAGAACCGCTGTTCGAAGGACTCGACTTGCGGGCGCTCGGGTACACGTGCGTGGAGTCCGTGGCATCAGAGAAGGCTACGCATGTTCTTCTGCGGCGCCAGGAGTAGGCGGTGGCCTGACGACTGGCGAACATGTCGACTCGAAACCCAGTGAAACAAAACATGCACTACGCTCGCCTGCTTCTCGCACTGTTGACTTGCGCCGCCAGCTTGACCATCACATCGACCTTTGCCCACGGTGCCGATATGACAGACGAGGCGTTTGGCCGGATGACGGGTGTCGATCCGCTGTGGGTTCACGTCACGCCGTGTCTTGCGGTCTCGACATTCGAGCAGTCGATGGCCAAGCAGCGAGCGAATGGCGTTACCTTGATCCAGCTACGTGAGCAGTTGCGGGACCAGTTGGCAAGCCACCCTGAAATCGACGAGATCATCGCAAAGCTCTACGCAGTAGAAGAGACAGCGATTCCTGCGGAGATCCGTCAACGGCACGTTGCCTGTGTTGGCAGAATCATTGGCGCGCCGCTCGAGCGCATCGACGCGTGCTATGCACGAAACTATGCACCGTTCCTGCAAGCCTTATTTGGCGCACATCCGCAAACGGCGGATCTGGTCGGCACCCGACAGGCCTATACCGCATGCCTGCAGGCGATGAAAGTGGAATGACCGCTTGCGAGCGTTCGTGAATACGCAAACTTCGCCCCACCATCCATTCCGGCGGACGCCTGCCTACGCCACTGAACAAGTACGTGAGGCCTAGCGAGATGCACAATCCAACACTCACGTTCACCAGTCAGGACGATTGGGAAACCTGGCTCGAAGCCAACGCAGAGGATGTGCCCGGTGTTTGGCTCCGCATCGCAAAGCGATCTGCCGAACAACCCACCGTGTCTTATGCACAGGCACTTGAGAGCGCCCTTTGCTACGGGTGGATTGATGGACAAAAGCAGGCGGAAAGCGAACACTACTGGCTACAGCGATTTACGCCTAGAACGGCCAAAAGCATCTGGTCGAAGATCAACAAGACAAAAGCCGAGGCGTTGGTTGCCTCCGGAAGGATGCGCCCCACAGGGCTTCGCGCAATCGATCTAGCCAAGCGCGACGGACGTTGGGAAGCTGCCTATTCATCTGCGAGTACATCAGTCGTGCCCGATGATCTGCAGCAAGCGCTCGACAGCAATCCGAAGGCAAAGCAATTCTTCACTACCCTGAATAGCCAAAACCGGTACGCCATTCTGTTCAGAATCCAGAACGTCAAGAAGGCCGAAACGCGTGCGAAGAAGATCGCTCAGTTCATCGACATGCTGAACAACGGCGAAAAGCTCCATCCATAGCATGACCGCGCAGACCGGTGAATCCACGCACTGGTCGCCCAATGTCCGCTCGGAGTCGTGAAGAGCCGTCTGCCTCTCGGTGCACAGGCGACGGCTTTTTTGCCAGAACTCGTCTATTTATTTTTTGAAATCAAACCAATCATATATTGGTTCAGATCACGGAAATCCTTAACCGTCCAAGGGTAAGGCGATAGCTTTACACCGTTCTCCAGTAACGTTTTTGGAATCAAGTCCCCGTTCGGGCGCAGTATTACCGACGAGACGATGACGCCCGGATAGTCACTCAGTCGCTTTTTGAAAGCGGATGTCGTTAGATCAGGCGTAGGCGGATTGCTTTTATTGGCCAACGGCCCCGTTCCTTTGGCATCTGCCCCGTGGCATATGGCACATCTTGCCAGAAAGAGCTTTTTCCCGTTATCGCTATCCGCAAAGGATAGTGATGTTTTGATAAGCAATGCAATTCCCAGTGAAGTGATGAATAACGCTCTCATTTTTTCTTAGTTTTTTATAAGCTCGATCCAAACCTAGATCAGTTGGACCTCAGCGGCACATCAAACTCAAAAGAACCCAGGCCAACCCTCGTGTTAACTGGATCCATCCCGTTCCACACAATGAATCATGACATCCTGCTTTGCAGGACAGCACTGAGTACCTTCGTGGGGTCGGAGACGGATGGTCGTAGGTCGTGTAATCACCGACCGCTTCCGGCCAGAAGCGGCCGTTCGGTATTCTTTCGCAATACGTTTCGTGGGTGCAATCCAATGTCTCGACACATCTTGTTCGCCTACGTTGATGGCGCAGACCTGAGCGACGTAGCGGAGCCTATTGAGCATCAGCTTCGGCTGTTTGTTGACGCCGAACGGTGGTCTGGCATGCCGCCAATAGTCATCAACCAACGCGCGCCAGTGTCCACTGTGCACGCTGGCGACTTCCCAGACTGGGACCTAGGGCTGAATCTGACTTTGCCCGACCTGGGAACGGAGGGTCCCGATTGGTTCCGAGACGTGGAAATCATTGCTCGGCACCTGGGGCGCCTCCATGCTCGTTTTCACCGGGACTTTGCCATTGGCATCTGTGACAACGTGACGGCCCTCGTGGAAGACTTGTACTTCGTAGAATCCGAGATTCTCGACCTTAACAAGCTGAAAGCTGCTATTGGGACCCGCATTACTTCGAGACCGTAGCCGGTGGCCGTTTCCGGCCAGAAGCTGACATTCCGGTATGCTCTCGCAGCGCAAAGCGGCCAAACTTCCTAATGCTGAAGCTGACCGAGAAACGTGGTCGCCAGACTATGCGTACTGACCGGCTCTTGGCCCCATAACCATGGAGGGGATTCGTGTTGGCAGCCTTGGGGTTTCCCCGTGCACCCGCCCCCGGAATCTGATCCTGACTAGAATGTGGCACCCGCTACAAATGAGCTCACGAATGACGACGAAACAAAGAGTTGCCACTGCACTGCTCGGCGCGCTCGCCTGGATCATCGTCGACCAGTCGACGAAGGTTGTATTCAAACAAATATTGACGCCCGGCGAAGTCGTTTCATTTCTTTCAGGAATCCTGCTGGTGCTTCCCACCTATAACCACGGTGCGTTCCTAAGCCTCGGGGCGGAACTGTCTGATGCGACTCGCAATATTGTTTTCATCTATGGCGTTCTGGCAATTCTGGTCGGCCTGTTCGGCTGGCTGCTGCGTTCGTCCAAGCTCGGCCGTACCGAAGTCATTGCGGTAGCTTGCATTCTGGGTGGAGGACTCAGCAACCTGTTCGATCGCTGTGTCTACGATGGCAGAGTTTTCGATTTCCTCAACATAGGCATCGGGCGACTGCGAACGGGTGTATTCAACGTCGCAGACGTTGGAATTATGCTCGGCGTGGCGCTCGTTCTCTTCCGTGGTGTAAAACACAGGCCTACCTTGCCAGGGTCCTCCACAGCGTGAGGAATTAGGGCCCAGAGCGTGGTCGATGTCTGCTTTGGATGATGTCGGCAGTCCGCTGCCGGCCAGTAGCGGTCGGTTGGTATTCCTTACGCCGTAGCCAGGGACCGCTGCCAGCCATAAGGATTCAATCGACGCGACCGCCACAAGCGTTGACCGCGGCGTACAGCCCTCCGATCATTCGACCAGTTATGAGGCTCAGATTTGCACAGACCGGATCATGATTTCGTTTGACACTGGAAGTCATCACTTCAATCTCAGGGCGGCTGCCGTCATCTTCCGCGGTGAGCACGTGCTATTGCATCGGGCGGATGGGGACACGTTTTGGACGCTTCCCGGAGGCAGAGTCGAGCCCGGCGAGCACGCCGCACGGACAGTTATTCGGGAGATGCAAGAGGAGGTGGGCGTAGCGATCTGCCCAGAAAAGACGCTGTGTATTGTCGAGAACTTCTTTACTCACAACGGGCAACCTAACCACGAACTCGGCATCTATATCGTTGCGAGTCTTGAACCCGGATCGCCGTTACTGGATTTGTCTGCTACGCACCTCGGTTCCGAGCAGGGCAAGCGGTTAACGTTCTCATGGTTTTCTCTGCAACAACTATCTGACATCGACTTGCGCCCCATCTTTCTTCAACGGTTGCTCCAGGCGGGAGATCTCTCTCTGGCACATGTCATCCAGCGGGAATCGCACTTCGAGATCTCATACTGAGCTAGCTTTTTCGATCGCCCCTCCCTGTGGCTGGACTATTTACTCCTGGCCATGTGTACGATCAAAAGCAAGGCCGTCGTAGAACATCTGCCTTCGAGAAAGACAAACATTTGCAAATCGCGCCCGTTAATCCCTGCAAGCGGCCGCTTCCGACCAAGAGCGGACTCACTCATTGTGTTCACCTAAGACTTGGAAGGATTAAACGCGATGTTTCGGCTTGTCTCCACGATTCTGATAGTAGGCGCGCTCGCCGGAAAAGCGACTGCAGGGGATGTCCCCGATGTTGTCCGCCAGTACGCTGATGCATTCGCGCAATCGCAGACGAAGGTTGAACAATTTTCGTCCGGTCTGTCACCACGCGAGGAGTATGCAGTCTGGTTCTTTCGCGGTTTCACCCATCCGTCCGGTGCCGGTGGGGTTCTCACCAAATCGGACTTGGTGAACAACGCGTATACCCAGGGTCAAACCTATTGGCGTGATTACCCATCCGAGCGCGACAAGATGTTTGCGGCGTACGGGTACGTCCCTATCGAGCGGGAAGGTGTTTGGTCGCACAGCTTCGAAGTAAGCGCGTTCCGACCAACCGATGCAGAGGGAGACAAGTGGTGGATCACCACACTCGGTGACGGGCCATGGCGCGACGCAGGAGTGGACAACGCCTGGAAAAGAAATAAGCCGTTTCGAGTACGCATCGTTGGGTATCTCAGCCCAAAGGGGCGCTACGGACATCTTGGTGCTTATGTGCGTGAGGTACTCGTTACGTCAGGTGTGCCGGTCGATACGGGAAATCAACTGTTGCCGACAGCTATGTCCCTCGTGCTCTTTGACCATCTGACCTTTTATAGTCGCGCGATTACGCCGTATGTCTGCGAGGACGACCTCAATATCGATTGGCTTAACCCTCGTGCCGAATTCTCTACGCAGGGCATTGCCTCGGTCGATGTAAGAGCGCAGTTGTTGCAACTTGCGGTTGGTAGCTGGGCTGCGGTGATGCCTTGCCGAGTGCATCCAGTCTTCGCGGCCTCCGGGCCTGCGGAGAGCGGCTGGTTTGCAGACCGCCCCAAGCGCTGAGTCACCAGGCTTTTGCAGTGGCTGAGCCGCGACCACCATCGCGGCGTGCGGTTACCTGCCTGCACCCAGATTGCCAACGACCGCTTTCGGCCAAATTCGGTCGTTGGTCCGCGTTTTCATACGGACGTTAAGGGTCGGCTCTGCTCAGGCAAGGGACCTTCACGCCCAGATTACGTTACGTCCGCCGCATCGCAAACTGTACAGTGTCGGTAACTGTACCGTGTCGCAAACTGTACAGTGTCGCGAACTGTACATGTTAGCCAGCTTAACGGGTTGTTATCCTATTCAACGAATAGACTGCAGATAGCTGACTAATCTATCGCTTCGAATAGGGACATCTCATGAAATTGCCGATCTATCAGATTGACGCATTTACGGATAAGGTATTTAGGGGCAACTACGCTGCGGTAGTGCCACTCGAACGCTGGTTGCCCGATAGTTTGATGCAGGCAATCGCCGCTGAGAACAACCTGTCCGAAACAGCATTCTTCGTGAAAAATTCCGACGGCGCATTCGACATCCGCTGGTTTTCTCCACTTACCGAAATCGCTTTTTGTGGACATGCCACGCTGGCAAGTGCATATGTGATCTTCCAGCGATGTGATGATTTGAAAGTCATCGAGTTTGTTGCGAAAGCGGTCGGTCGGCTTACCGTTTGCCATGCGCGTAACGGTCTGATCGAAATGAGCTTCCCGCAACGTCGGCCTGAAAAACTGAACGAAATACCCGCAAACTTGATCCAGGGGCTTTCGATACGGCCTCAAGAAGTGCTGATAAACCAGCAAGCCTATGTTGCCATCTACGGAACAGAACAGGAGGTACGATCCGTTGTACCTGAACTCAATCTACTGTCGGCACTTGGTCCGCTCGATGTCGTCGTAACAGCGCGCGGAGATGAGCATGACTTTGTGTCCCGCTACTTTTGGCCTGCCAATGGCGGAGATGAAGATCCGGTCACCGGATCAATTCACGCGGCGCTTGCGCCATTATGGTCTGACCGTTTGGGCAGATCAGAACTAGTGGCCATGCAGGTGTCACGCCGCAGCGGATTACTTCATTGTCGCGTACAAGACGAGCGGGTATATATCTCTGGTCACGCTGTTCAATATCTTGAAGGGACAATCGAAATCCCGGAAGCGTAGGAGCGACCGTTGTACCTTGCGGAAGCGGACGGTCGCCGGCAGTACCATCACCGCCCTCTCCCAGCCAAGAGCGGACCTTCAGAGGCGAAGCAGCAATTCGCTGAGGACTTGGAGTCAAATGACCAATTCCATAAAACGCATTCACTACATCCTGAACAGCCTTCGCGGTACGTGGCGGTTCGACTCCCGCATTAATTCCGAGAACATATGACTTCCAACGATTCGATTTTGCAAATCCTTGTCGCTCGCGAACTCGAGCTCCAGCAAACTGAACGCTTAAGCGAGAGTCGGTTGAGCGAGCTTCTGCACATTGAATTTGAAGAAATCGGCGTGTCCGGACGCAAGTACACTCGCGAGGAGATTATTCCCGCAATACCCTCGCGTGCCGCTTCCGCAGTGAGCATCGAGTCTGATGAGTTCACGCTGGCCAACCTAGGCCCTGATGTTGCATTGCTAACGTATCGCTCGGCTCTTCGGCACGGTGACGGCACCCTGAGCAGACATTCACTGCGGTCCTCGCTCTGGGTGCGTAGCAGGACCGGCCTATGGCAAATTCGATTTCACCAAGGCACGACATCGGCCACAGCCTGGTAACAGCTATGTTTGCTCGCTTTTTCCAGAAGCACTCGTCAAGGTAGACAACAACCGCCCCAATCAGCGCAGGGGCCACGGCGGCATGGCACTCGGAGCAGTGACCTGTTCGTGTCGACGGGAGCTACTGGTTGTCGGCACACTTACCGACCGCTTCCGGCCAAGAAGCGCCGTTCGGGTTCTTCGCTCTTCGGACACTCGATAGTCCGCTTCAGTTACACGAGCAGCCGTTCGAACAACAACTGACTCGGCCAAGCAGCGAAGGGCCGTTCCTTGCGCCGAGTATTAGCGCCTGTGACAAAGTATGTTGCGTAGCCCAGGCTCACCATCACACCACGTCAATTTCCCGATACCCATTCCGGATCGAGGGAATGATATCGACCACCTCGAAATAAGGTACTGAAAACAGAGCGGAATCGCGCAGACGTTCCATTACGCCATAAAACGTGCGCAAGTCACCTGCCTCAAATTGAGCGACATCGGTACAGCGCCCGCTGAATGCTTCGGCGTCGAAATGGCTGACCCGAACATCGGTACCTGCCAATGCAGTTTCCATGATCGCGGCAGAAAGTCCGTCGCGCTGAGAACGCGACATGGCAAGCCACGCTGGCGTGGTTTTGAGCAGCACAAATACGTTGTAACGACAGGTCGATCGATCCATGGGCTGAGCCTTGCATGAGGTTGGTGGTTCGATCAGTATGTGAGTTGTTGCTCGTATTTCGTACTCGCATTTTTCATTGATGACCGAGCCCTTCTCTTATCCGCGCAAACGGCCACGCCAGGCGCGCTCCGCTGCAACGTTCGAGGTCATTCTCGAAGCTTCTGCTCGCATTATCGAATCCACGGGATTCGACGGATTCAACACCAATGCGGTGGCGGATCTCGCAGGCGTCAGTATTGGCAGCCTTTACCAGTACTTTCCGTCGAAGCTCGCCTTGATTGTGGAGTTAATCAGGCGGGGGCGAGTCCTGCTTACCGACGACGTGATCGAAGCGATTCAGGTGCTACCGGGCGCGGGCCTGGAGGAGCAGATCGATCGGGTTATTGAGGCTGCAGTACGGCATCAGTTGGATCGTCCGGCTTTGGCGCGGACGCTTGAGTATGCTTCGACAATGATTGGAAGTGACCTCGAAGCGGATCAGCTTCAGCGCGACCTTGAAACAAGGGTGGCCGATCTGCTGCATCGGCATGGCATTCCTGAGGAGATGGTAGCGGCTCGCGATATCGTCGCCCTCAGCAAAGGCATGATCGATGCGGCGGGTGTAGCCGGAGAATCCGATAAAGCTGCGTTGAAGCAGCGTGTCAGACGGGCGGTGTTCGGGTATCTGGAATTGGCAAGAGCGCGGCAAGAGAAGTGAGAGGCCGTATTTTTCCGCGAAGTGGCCATTGATCTCACGCGAGTACCGTTGACTGCTTCGGGTCGGGAACGGCCGTCGGCGCACGGACGACGGCCTTCGGCCATAAAGCAACATCCGCCCTTCCCACAAGCAGCCATTCACGCCAGACCACGGCCTCGCCCAATACGCTTGAGGCACGCGACACCCATCGCGGACAATTCAACACTTCGAAACGCTTGATGCACCCCCGCCAGGAAGACATGAAGAACCAGAACTTGCGCGCACCATCGACATTGCTCTTCCTGCCAGGGGCATCTGGCAACACTGCGTTCTGGCAGCCGCTCGCGAGTCAGCTCACGCACCCTGCCACGCAGGTCTTCCTTGGGTATCCAGGGTTCGGTCAGGAGCCCGCCGCGCCCGATGTCAACGACATCGACGATCTCGTGCGAAGGGTCGTATCCCGCATCGACCGCCCCACCGCCTTGATCGCCCAATCCATGGGAGGTGTGCTTGCGATTCGCGCGGCGCTGGAGAAGCCTGACCTGGTGACCCACCTGGTTCTGACGGTGACTTCCGGCGGAATCGACACACGCGCACTGGGTGCCGCGGATTGGCAAACCGAATTCATCCAAACCAATCCGACCTTCCCGGATTGGTTCACATCGTTCAAGGCCGACCTGACGGATGCGCTGAGCCGGATCACACAGCCTGTCCTGTTGCTTTGGGGAGATGCCGATCCAATCAGCCCGGTCGCGGTTGGCCGGCGGTTGGGTGAACTGCTGCATGACGCGCAGTTGCACGTCGTCTCAGGTGGCAACCACAACCTGGCACATGAGCATGCGGCGCAGCTGGCGCCCTTGGTTGATGCCCACTTGTTGCGGCAAGGCACCCGCGACAGCAACCGCGCTTGAAAACGCACGCGTGAGTAATGGCTTTCGGAGGGCGTGATGGCCCGGAGCGCATCGAACCGGCAGCCGTGCATGCATCGTTGTTGAAGCACGGCAAAGGGAGCGGCAGACGCTCACTGCAAGAGATGGGCGTCGACATCCAATGCCGTTTCAGCAGCGCCACCCATCAGGCCGCGGTAGTAGAGATGGACGCCAACCGCCAACGAATCATGGCGAATTTCGTGCAGCGCGCGCCATGCTTCAGAAGGGTCTTCGAACACGAGGTAGCGTGCCTCACTCTCCACCAGCGTGGCGACCCCATGGAGCCCATGGCGATGCAGTGCGTCCACCAGATGGTCCAGGCTGCGGTGTGTGCGGGCGTCGGTGTGTGGGTAAAGCATGTGCAGCACGGCGATAGGCTGGGAAGATGATTGCGCGGTAAACGCGGCAACGATGTCGCGATGTTGAAGGGCCGTGACCGTGTTGTCGGCCTTGGAGCGGACGGACAAGTGTCCGGTGTCGAGCGTAGTGTTCATGGCATACCTCCTGGGTCGTCAGCAGAATGACGGTGCATCGAAGGTAGGAAGCGTCACTGGATATTGCAATGCACAAAAGCGGAACACATTGTTCCGTTTGCTGCGAGGAACTCGCACTGGCAACGGCGGCCGGCTGCGGCGTCTATCCGCTCTGGATCATGAACAAAGAGGCGAATACAGCATGAAGCCCCTGGATCTGACGCGTTTCGACCTCAACCTTCTGGTTGTGCTTGAGGCGCTATGGGCCGAAAGGCACGTCGGCCGCGCGGCCGAACGATTGCATTTGTCGCAGTCCGCAACCAGCCACGCCTTGTCGAGGCTGCGTACCGCCTTCGACGATCAGCTTTTCATTCGCAACCCCCGCGGGATTGTGCCGACGCCGCTTACCGTCGAGTTGATGCCGAGAGTGGAGGCGGTGCTCGAGTCGGTCAGGCTCGTCGCCAGCCCGCGTGGCCCGTTCGATCCAGGTCGTCTGCAGACGACCCTCTCGGTGGCGGCCACCGATCACGCCGTATTGACCGTCATCGCGCCCGTTCTCGACAGGATCCAGGCCGCCGCGCCGGACGTCGTGCTGAAGCTCGGGCCGGCCGATAGCGAATCCGCTCTGCGCATGTTGGACGCCGGCGAAATCGACATCGTGGTGGGGTCGGGCTCGTTCTTCCAGATGCCGCAGCGATTTGATTGCCAGCTTGCCCATAAGGAGCGCTTCGTCGGTATCGCGCGCAAGGGCCATCCGGCGCTGATCAAGCGAGGCAGGAAGCTGCACATGGATCTGGATGACTTTGCTCGCCTGCCTCACATTCTGGTCTCGCCACGCGGCGATACACGGGGCGCAGTCGACGTTGCGTTGGAGGGCCTCGGCCGCACCCGCAAGGTGAGCGTCACCTGCCCCAGCTTTCTGGCGGTTCCGTTCATGGTCGGCGCTTCACAGTCGATTGCGGTTGTGGCCGAACGGGTCGCATTGCGGATGCAGGAGACCGCACAGCTGAGTCTTTTTGAGTTGCCCCTGGCGCTACCAACCTGGGAGGTGTTCGTGATTCGAGCCCGAGGGCGCGCCAACGAGCCCGCCGTTGAGTGGATCACGAACATGATGATCGCCGGCTGAACGTCGGGCGGCGCTGGCCGCAACCGGAACCCTCGGGGCGATGCATCTCGTGCATCGACATGATGTGCAGATGCCATTGGATCGGATACCGCGGTCCTCCTAGAGTTGGGGCGTGTTGATTCAACCAGCCAGGAGCACCCGATGCAAACCGCGCCCACCTTGGTCATGATCCCTTGCTTTGCCGGGGCCCCATGGCAGCTTGACCAGTTGACCAACTTGCGAGGCCGCACCATGCGGACCCTGCGCTTGCCCGACAACGTGCACACACTGGAAACGCTGGCCGACTTCATCCTTGACCAGGTGAAGGACCTCGAACACTACGTGTTGGTTGGCGATTCGTACGGCGCGGTCTCCTCGATCGCCGTGGCGACGCGGCAGCCGAAGGGCCTTGAGGGTCTGGTGATTTCGGGCGGTTTTGCCAAGAGCCCGATCACCTCGCCCTTGCTCAAGACGCTGGCCTCGCTTGCACCGCTCTTCCCCGGGCCGTTCTACCGGCAGACGACCCTTCGGATACACGCAGCGCAGTTGGCTTCGTCATTTGACAAGGAAGGAGAGATTCCCTGGTCAACCAGAAAGAGTCGCGACTTCTTCGTCAAAGAAACGCCCCACAAGGCCTACGTCAACCGCATGCGCTCGATCGAGAAAGCGGACTACACGGCCCTGTTGAAGAAGATCAACGTCCCCACGCTGATCCTGACGCCCGAGGAAGACAAGCTGATCGGCAAGGAAGCTGCGGGGATCCTTCTGAACGGCATCAAGGGCGCGCAGGAAGTCATCATGCCGCGCACCGGCCACATGTTCAGGTTCTCGCATCCTGGCGCCTACTCGCTTGAGATCAAGAAGTTTCTGGAGCGGGCATCGCTTTAAGCATGTGCACACGCGGGCTTCACGCTCAAGGGCCAGACGGCTGATGCACCGTCTTGAGCGTTGTCGGTTCCGAAGCCCGCGCGTACGTGCACTCAGTACTCAAGAGCAGATTCCTGTTGCGGTGGAGTTGGCGTTGATGGTTGGCGTATTGAAGTCGACGATGTGCGGGTTCCCACTCGCGCATGCCATCACCCAGGCTTTCTGGCCTTGCACGGCCGTGCCCAGGAGGATGTCCGTCTGCCCAGCGCCCAGTGAATCGGAGCCCTGCTCATACACATAGCCGGTGGGGCTGTAGGAAGCCGCATGGCCCTGGCAAACGAACAGTGACCCCGTTGAGCTGGGCGCCGTAGCGTAGAGGTTGCAGTAGGAATAGCCAATTCTCGCGTTGCAGGTATTCGTCACGGTAATCGAGCCCTGCGCGTTGCTGCCCATACGCAAGCAATTGACAGCGCTTGTGCCGGAGTTGGTGCTGATGCTGCCGCCACCACCGCCACCACCGTTGCTTCCGCCGCCATTGCCGGGCGTGCCGCCATTGGAACCCGCCCCCACGTAGACGTTGAGGCCGGCGTGGTCACCGCCCGCGCAGTTGCTGTAGGCAAAGCCGTAGCCCGTTGTCGTGCTCGGATTGACGGTCACGTTCAGGCCTTTGGCAAACGTCTGTGCATTGGTGAACCAATCGGCTTGGGTCACGCCCGTGCTGCAGCTTGCGCTGAGCACGACGTTGGTTCCCGCCGGCAACGGGCTGTTTGCCGTAGAGGCTGGAGACGCGGACACCGTGCATTGCGGTTTGACGGCGCTGCAGCTTGCGCCGTCGCCGGTGAGGGAACCACCCGACCCGGACGCATTGGCGCTGCCATCGTCGGCACCGCCGCCGCATGCGGCGACTATCAAAACGGCGCTTGCACATAGAAGCAAGGTCGCCAGCCGATTTGTACGTTTCATTGTTATCTCTCCCTGTTCTGAATATGGCCTGAGCCTTGGACGTGGGTGTCGCTCAGGTAGGGCAGAAATATCAAACCGGCGGAACGCAAACATCCCCAAATTTAGGGGCGCTGTGCGATGGGAGAAGACATTGGTAAGGAAACTGCATCGGCAGTTCGATGCCGAGGGTGTTCGGTGCGAGTTCCCAAGCTACGCCTGCGAGACGTCGGCGGAGTACCACGTGGGTTTTTTGGATGGGATCGGGGTATATCTGCTCGCCACGCTGGAGGAGTTGGAGCGTGGGTGGGTTAAACAAAAAGGTGTAGTTATTTTCTTCGAGACGGGCAGAGAGAGTGTCGGGAGGATAGTTTTCCTGATCTAGAATCACATGTGCAAATAAATGGAGGCGCGCCAGCACTATTAATTCGCACTTGCTTCGGCTCGCTGCAGCAGCGTATCTTTTTAACCCTTTATATCCAATATATAAAAAATGAATTATTCATCATCCACAACGGAAATCATGGATAATCTCTTGCCTCATTGCCGAACCGCACTAGAGACGACGACTGCCGACCCTGCTCGCGCTGGCAGGTTGGATGAGTTGGCAAAATCCATCTCTTTGCTGGAAAAATTCGTTCGCGGCTATGAGCATATCAATGACCCTGCCATAAAGACTGATGACGAGATCCTGAACTGGGCTTTCTCGGAAACGTCAACCGATTTCGCTAGCGCAATTTGGCTTCTTGCCTCAGGTTTCTATAAAGCGTCAGCGGCATCACTTCGAAATGCGCTAGACATTGCGGCTGCATCCTTATACTTTCAAATTCGAGAGAATGCTGCCCCGAAGACTGGAGGCTACAACCGCTTCTTCGCTGAATGGGATCGTGGCGATCGGGACACCCCGAACTGGGGAGAAATGAAACCCGTCATTCAGAATCAACCGTCCATCAAGAGTTTTAATATTTCCCACCACACGGACATCGTTGATTATGCATACTCGCATTTCAAGCACCTTTGCGCCTACACCCATACAAGGGCTTTCGCGGACAACGGAGATCCGGTTACATCAATAAATACGACGGGTGTTTCCCCAGCATTTAACGGTCACCTTTTCGACCGCGGCTGCGACATGACCGAGAAAACCATTGGTGTCATTGCCGTCCTATGGCAGGTTGTTTATCCGCAGATCGTGACGACGAAGCCTCTGGGTCCAATCTCTAGCACAGCCTACACAAAGTTGTTCCCGCTGCCGCACGGCCCATCGGCTCTGATGCACAAATAAGTCAATTGCGTCTCACCATTGTCCAAAGAAACCCGGCGTTCAGACCCTCCCACCCGTCACTAGGTAAATTCTACGAATAGAAACGGTAACTAGGTACGATACTTGAACTCGCGAACCACCCGATAAACACATGATGAACGCACAACTAGATCCAATACGCGCTACGGAAAACCTTCCGATAGGTGAACCGTTTGCGAATCTGCTTACGCTCAAGAAAGTAGAGGTCATCGCGCAGGTCATAGAGCGCCTACTAGATCAACTCGATGAACAGGACCGCTGGGCCTCGCTGCACGAATGGCAATGCTTGCAGGAGGCAATCCAGTGGCTCCAACTTTGCGGTGCGGACGGCCTCCAAGATGTCCTGGAGCGTGCTCTGGAAGCCTGCATGGACGGAGAACCATTACAACCGTCGGGTGGCCCGCCGGCCAGATTGCGGCAAAGTCTCCATGAGGCGACTAAGGCGCGAAGAGAACAATTTCAGGTCTGATCGCCTTGGCAGATACAGCAGTTGCTCCAAACGCGACCGCATGAGGCTCTCGGAATTCCGGGTGCAGGTCAGCAAGAAGCCATCAAACGCCTCGGTCACTGCATGGCGTCTTGCAGCTGGAGATGTTCTGCACTGCCTTCTCAAAAGCGGCAATGGACTCCGGGCGTGAAGCAGTCAAGTACCACGCAAATCAGCTGCGCGGTGCCAGTCCCTGGCGTCAGCAGATCATCTGGCGCGACTACCCCCGGAGCACCTATCGCCCCTCGCACTAGGCAACGTGTGCAGCCTGATTAACACCAAAGATTTATTATCAAACCTTCTTTTGTCAAATGAGATAGATCGGTATACATTCACCCTCACCTCTTGTGTTGACGCTGGCCAGGGTTGAAGAAAACCCAACGCACGCGCACCACGAAGCTCCCGCCAGACCCGTACGAAAGACTCCAAACCCGCCGTGGCGCCTGCAGGTATGGCGAGCGCTTGGCGTGTGCTGGCTGGACTCATCCTTTTTTCAACAGTCATTCGATTTTGAAAACAGAAATGAAAAAGACACAGCTCGTGGGTTTTCCCGTGGTGATTCTGGTCAGCCTGGTTCTGGCGGCTTGCGGTGGTGGTGGTGATAACCAGCCCGCCACCGGTTCAACCAGTGGCTCGAACAGCGGTTCAACCGGTGGCTCCGGTGGCTCCGGTGGAGGCACTGGCGGCGGCACGACCGGCGGCGGCACAACGCCCCAGGGCTCAAACCTTGAGTGCGATCCGGTGTATCAGGCGAGCGATACCGTCAACGTGCACCTCTACACGCAGGCAACGGCAACAAGCCCAGTCGTGGACGGTGGCGTCTTTGTCCGCACCTATTCGTCGACAACGTTTCAGGGGACGTCGCTCACACAGCAGGTTGAAACCGGCACGGGATCGACGCTGCCTGTCCATGACTACTATCTCGTCGGGAATGGCACGCGCACGCATTACGGTTCGGAGGCGTATCAGCCCGCATCCGCAGGCGGCGGCTTGGCGTTGCGGGACGTGTACACGCCTCCGTATGTCGAGGCGATCGGGCTTGCGACCAGCGAATCGATCAGCTACCTGGATGCGCCCACCATTCCAACCGGCGGGCTTCAATCGGCCGTGTCAACGCAGCGCACTTATATCGGGCGCGAGACCGTGAACCTCAAGAACGGTAAGTCGTTCAGCAATGTGTGCCACTACCAAACGACACAGACGGCGTCCAACTCCGTCCGGACGGTGACGACGACAGCGGACGAATGGTTCGCCCCCGGGGTCGGCATGATCAGGACGGTTGCCAATATCGGCGGGATCACCATCGTGACGCGGGAGCTGGAATCTGCCACCGTGGCAGGGAAGACTTACTGACCTCACGCTGACTTGGCCATTCAAGCGCTGCAGCGGTCGTCACGAAGACAATCCACGTCATGATTGAACGGGCCTTTTGGCCCGTTTTCATTGGCGCATGGCAGCCCCGTCGAGCCAGCGCAGGACAGACGTCAGACGCTGCGTTCAGGCGCCAAGCCTCGGGCTTCGCTCAGCATGCATTTGGGGGAACCCGGTTTCGCACGCATCCAGCGAACGAGCGGCGAATACGGCTTGCTTTACGAGACCGAGGCAACAAGGCCGGAGCGCGCAGTCACACCACCACCTCCGTCCGGCTCACCACCTCCTTCAACCCCATGAACAACCGCACCTGCCGTACACGGCTGCCGGAGCGGAATGACGTCGATCAGGTCCACTCCGGAATGTCGGGCACGCGAAGCTGCTCGACCTCCGGCAGATCAAACCCAAAGTGGTCTGCAAGCAGCGTGCGCAACGCAGTGCGGTCGGCCAATTCGATCTTGTGCGACGTGCCTGCACGCACGATGGTGACGTTGCGGTTCAACACGGAGACGCGCCCGTCTTTCGTCAACGCACGCAGCAAGATCTGATTGCGGAACGGTGATGCCGGATACGTTGCCGTGAAGTGGTTCCCCATTTCAAAATCGGCCGGACCTTCCTCCTCCAACGTCGACACCCAGGCATCAACGGGCGGTTTGTCGCCCACTTGCGCGCGCAGACTCCAGCGGTTTGCGTCGCGCACCATCCAATGGGTTTCGCTGTCGATCGTGGCCGGCACGCCCTCTTCCAGCGGCACCGGCACGCGCGGCGCCAGCGCGCCAAATCCGGCGTCGACCACAAACGTGCCCGCCTCCAGCGGCACGGTCAGGAACATGTGCGTGCGGGCCATCTCGGTGCGGGGTCTCAACACAGTCACCCGCGCCAACTGGCGGACCGGCTGAAAGCCGAGCTGCTCCAACACCGCGGCAAACAGCGTCGAATGCTCAAAGCAGTAGCCACCGCGGCGTGCACGCACGAGCTTGTTCTGGATGCTGTCGAGGTCGATACGAATGCCGCGCCCAAGCAGCACATCCAGGTTCTCAAACGGGATGTGCTGCATGTGGGCGCGCAGCAACCCGGCCAAGGTGTCGTAGCTGGGGCGGACATCGCCGCCCCATTCGATGCGCTTGAAGTACGCGTCCAGATCAATGGAAGGTGTCACGTGCAACGTCCTTGCGAAATGACCGAAGGCATGACTATGCACGAGCTTTCGAGCGGCGGCGGAATTGCTGTTCCGTCACGGTGCTACCCCACTGCGTACCTTCTTCTTCCCGCGTGAGCACAAAGCCGAACGACTCGTAGAGGTGGCGGGCCGCATCCAAGCCCTTGAAGGTATCGAGATAGGTTTCATCAAAACGCGCGTCGGCAAAGCGCATGGCGCGCGACATGAGTTCGCGCCCAATGCCGGTGCCGCGCAAGGCATCGTCGACGATGAACCACCGCAGGTGCGCAGCGTGGTAGTGCGGGTTGCCGTCCATCGCCAGCGAAGCCAGGCAGCGGCCGTTCTCCACGCATAGCCACAACGCCTTGTTGTCGTCAGGCAGCGCGGCCGCAAACGTGGCCAGCTCCGTTGCGACCCTGCGCTCGAAGAACACGCCGAACCCCCAGTGCTGGGCATAGAACCGGCCATGCAGGCTGGCAATGTCGCCAATGCAGCCGGGCACGTAGCCTTGCACGATCTGTGGGCCGGCATCTGCGGCATCTGCGGCGCCTTGCTGCGGCTTGTGGTCGTTGTCATCGGCCAGCGCGCTGACGTATTGCGATAGTGATGTCACCAATCGCTGTTGATCCTCCGGGGTGAGGTGGCGCAGCGCGTTGGAGACCTGGTCCGACGCAAACGCGTCGATCTTGCGGCGCAATTGCTGGCCGGCCTTGGTCAGGTACAACTTAGAAGAGCGGGCATCGTCGCTAGAGGTGCGGCGCTCGATCAGCCCGGCGGATTCCAGCCGCGTGACCTGGCGGCTGGTGCTCGACTTGTCCAGCCGCAACAGCTCGGCCAAGTCACGCGCGGGGATGCCGGGCGCCCCGGCAATCTCCAGCACCGCATGCACCGCCGAGGGCGCGAGATCGCTCTCGGCCAGCGTATTGCGCATGAAGCCGAGTTCGCGAACAAGCTTGCGCGACACCTCGCGCAGCTCACGGATGGTCTGCTCCCGCGATTGGGCGGGTGCCTCGATGAAGTCCATGCCAGCCCCAACAAGTTGCACAGAGCAACCAATATAGTTGCGCAGCGCAACCTTTTCAAGCATCAAAGAAAACCGCAGAACCATATCGAAAAAGCTTCGTTCCCCTGCCAACGTCGTCTTTTTAGACTGGACGCACTTGTTATGACGAGTTCGCACCAGATGACGACCGCCTCACGCTCTCCCCGCCTGCACGCGCCGCCGCTCTATGAGCGGATCAAGGGCGCGCTGCGCGAGCGCATCCTTAGTGGGCAAGCTGCGCCCGATACGCTGCTGCCGTCCGAAGCTGCGCTGTGCGAGCAATTCAGCGCCAGCCGCATCACCGTGCGCCAGGCATTGGCCGATCTGCAGAACGAAGGGCTGGTCTTCCGCCGCCACGGCAAGGGCACGTTTGTCAGCCAACCCAAGGCCTTCCAGAACGTGACGGCGCTGCAGGGCTTTGCGGAGGCGATGTCTGCACAGGGCCACAGCATCCACAACCGCGTGCTGCGGCTGGAAACGGTGCCCGCACCAGTCGACGTGGCGCAGGCGCTGCAGCTTGCCCCCGGCACACCGGTTATCGAATTGCACCGCGTGCGGTTGCTCGATCGCGTACCGGTGTCGCTGGAAGTGACGTGGTTGCCGGAAACGCTTGGGCGTGTAGTAGCCCGCGCAGATCTGGCAACGCGCGATGTGTTTCTCGTGCTGGAACAGGACGCTGGCGTGCAGCTCGGCCACGCCACGCTGGCCATTGATGCGGCACTGGCGGACCACGCCACAGCGGCGGCTCTCGACGTGGGTGCAGGCGCGCCCATCCTGCGCGTAGAACGCCTGACGCACGACGCGCACGGCAACCCCATCGACTTTGAACGCCTCTATTTCCGCGGCGATGCCTTCCAGTACCGGCTGCGGCTGGACCGGCAAGTGGCAGCGCGCGCGCAATCCATTCTCCCCTCGCAAGGCACCGTATGAACACGCAAGAACTGGAGTACGACCTCGTCATCGTGGGCGGCGGCACTGCCGGCCCAATGGCTGCCATCAAGGCCAAAGAGCGCAACCCCGCATTGCGCGTGCTGCTGATCGACAAGGCCCATGTGAAGCGCAGCGGCGCGATCTCAATGGGGATGGACGGGCTGAACAACGCGGTCATTCCCGGCCATGCCACGCCCGAGCAGTACACGCGCGAGATCACGCTGGCCAATGACGGCATCGTCGATCAGTCCGCCGTGTATGCCTATGCGCAGCACAGCTTTGCCACCATCGAACAGCTCGACCGCTGGGGCGTGAAGTTCGAGAAGGATGAGACGGGCGACTACGCCGTCAAGAAGGTGCACCACATGGGCAGCTACGTGCTGCCGATGCCGGAAGGGCACGACATCAAGAAAGTCCTGTATCGACAGCTCAAGCGCGCGCGGGTAGAGATCACCAACCGCATCGTCGTCACGCGCGTGCTGACGGACACCGATGGCGCGGCGTGCGGCGTGCTCGGCTTCGATTGCCGGACTGCAGATTTCCTGGTGGTGCGCGCGAAGGCCGTGGTGCTGAGTTGCGGCGCGGCCGGGCGGCTTGGTTTGCCGTCATCGGGTTACCTCATGGGCACGTACGAGAACCCCACCAACGCAGGCGACGGCTATGCGATGGCGTATCACGCCGGTGCGGAACTCGCCAACCTGGAATGCTTCCAGATCAACCCGCTCATCAAAGACTACAACGGCCCTGCCTGCGCCTACGTGACCGGCCCGCTGGGCGGCTTCACCGCCAACGCACGCGGCGAGCGCTTCATCCAGTGCGACTACTGGAGCGGCCAGATGATGTGGGAGTTCTATCAGGAACTACAGGGCGGCAAGGGGCCGGTGTTCCTCAAGCTCGACCACCTGGCCGAAGAAACCATCCAGACCATCGAGACCATCCTGCACACCAACGAGCGCCCAAGCCGCGGCCGCTTCCACGCCGGGCGCGGCACCGACTACCGCACGCAGATGGTGGAGATGCACATCTCGGAGATCGGCTTCTGCAGCGGGCACAGTGCATCGGGCGTGTACGTCAACGCGCGTGCCGAGACCACTGTGCCCGGTCTCTACTCCGCCGGCGACATGGCCGCCGTGCCGCACAACTACATGCTGGGGGCATTCACGTACGGCTGGTTTGCCGGGCAGAACGCTGCGGACTACATCGCCGGCAAGCAAGACGATGTGCGTATCGACGATGCGCAGATCGCCCGCGAGCGCGAACGCATCTTTGCGCCACTGCAACGTGACCACGGCCTGGCCCCCGCACAGGTGGAATACAAGCTGCGCCGCATGGTGAACGACTACCTGCAGCCGCCCAAGGTCACGCGCAAGATGGAGATCGGCCTGCGCCGTTTCGACGAGATTGCCGAAGACATCACGCACCTGCACGCACGCAACCCGCACGAGTTGATGCGCGCGATGGAAGTCAGCTTCATCCGCGACTGCGCAGAGATGGCCGCGCGCGCCTCGCTCTTCCGCACAGAAAGCCGCTGGGGCCTCTACCACCACCGCGTGGACTACCCCGAGCGCGACGACGCCAACTGGTTCTGCCACACGCGCCTCTACAAAGACGCGCATGGCGCCATGACCAGCCGCAAGCAGGCCGTTGAGCCTTATGTCATTCCCGTTGATGTGCACAGTACGGATTCGTACGCACACCTGCGCATCCCACAAGCCGCATGAGATTGAGGAGCGATCGCCATGCCATTCACCCCCCACGACATCGCCTCGCGCAGCAGCGCGCCCGTCACCATTGATGAAGCCAAGTGCATTGCCGACAAGGGCTGCACGGTGTGCGTTGATGTGTGCCCGCTCGACCTGCTCGCCATTGACCTGACCAAGGGCAAAGCCTTCATGCAGTTCGACGAGTGCTGGTACTGCATGCCCTGCGAGCAGGACTGCCCGACCGGCGCGGTGAAGGTCGACATCCCCTATCTGCTGCGTTGAGACTCCGATGACGACAACAACCCTGACCCGTCTGCACGACGCCGATGCTGCCACACGCCGCGTCGCCCTCTTGCAGCTTGCCGATGAAGAAGACGCCGACGCACTGCCCGAGGTGATTGCGCTGCTGGCGGACGACCCATCACCCGATGTGCGGCTTGAAGCCGCGCGCGTCCTTGCAACATGGGAACAACCGGACACCGTGGCCGCGCTGGCGCGTGCGCTGGAAGACGCCGATACGGCCGTGCGTGAAGCGGCGGCGCTGGGCCTGGCCGAGTTGAAGCAGCCCGAATCTGCACCCGCTCTGCTGCCCTACGTTGCGCACGCCAGCGCCTTCGTGCGCGCCGCCGCGCTGCGCGGCCTGCGAGAGTTGCGCGTGCCCGAGGCAGAAGCCCCGGCGCTGGCCGCGCTGCAAGACGTGGATGCCGCCGTGCGCCGCGAAGCCGTCACGGTACTGGGCTGGCGCAAGCAGATGGCTGCCCTGCCGGCATTGGCAGAACGCGCGCGCAGCGATACCGATGCAGAAGTGCGCCGCGCAGCCGCCGGTGCGCTGGGCCTGGCAACCGATGCGTCCGTCTTGCCCGCACTGCTGGATGCGCTGGGCGACCCAGTCTGGCGTGTGCGCGAGGAAGCGGCCGCCACGCTCGGCAAGCTGCGCGCATTGGCACCTGACGCCGATGCCACCCACGCATTGGGTGAAGCGCTCGCCGATGACTACTGGCAAGTCCGCCTGCAAGCCGCCCGAGCGCTGGGCCGCTGGCGCGCCACGCACGCCGTCGACATCCTTGCCGCCTTGCTCGTGCACCCGATCAGCAATCTGCGCAAGGAGGCTGCGCTGGCGCTGGGTGACATCGGCAGCGCCAGTGCGCTACCCGCGCTGCACGCCGCTGAGTCCGACGGCGATCCGGAAGTCGTCAAAGCCGTGCGGATTGCGCTGGCGCAGCTCGGGAGCCTTCGTGCGCGCGCCTGAGCAGATCGACAACGACATCGCCCAGGGCCAACTGCATGTGGCCTGGGCGGATACCGCTATCTCGATCGACCACGCCGCGTTGCGGCGCGCGTGCCGCTGCGCTGAATGCCAGGCAGTGCAACGGCAAGGCGGGCAGGTCGATGTTCCGCACAGCGTGCGCGTCACCCACATCAAACCTGCTGGCTATGGCGTGCAACTCATCTTCAGCGATGGCCACGCGCGCGGCATCTTCCCGTGGACGTATCTCGCATCGCTGGCGGACCATCAGAAGTTGCCGAAGCGGCCGATCCACGCAGTGGCGCCTTTGGTGTGCCCCTTGATGGCGGCTTCCAGCTCGGCGCGCGTCAGGCCGTTCGGCAACGCGTCTGGCGCGAGATCAGTGGCGATCAGCAAGAACACGTAGTGGTGCATGCCGCTGCCCTTGGGCGGACACGGCCCCAGGTACGCCGGCTTGCCGAGGGTGTTCTGCCCCATGCGCAGGGCATCGCCCGTGCCGGCGCCTTCGTGCAACCCGGTCTGCGTCGCGGGAATGCCGTAGGCCATCCAGTGGTTCACGCCCAGGCCACCGCCTCCCTGCGGGTCGCTCACGATCAATGCCAGGCTATTGGTGCCGGCGGGCACGTCGGACCACGCCAGCGGCGGCGAAACGTTGTCGCCCGTGCAATTCGGGTTGGCGGGGTTCTTGCCGGCGTACTTGCGGTCCATCACGCCGTTGTCGGCAAACGCTGGCGACTGGATGGTGAAGACACCTGACTGCGCCTGCGCTTGCAACACGGCCGGCAGGCTTGCAAGCACAAACAGCACAGCGCTGAACAACGTGCGGAGCAATCGTGGTTTCACGGGGGGGTCTCCTTGGGCCTTGGGTGGAATGCGCCACCACGATACGCCAAGGCCCATGACAACGCCTGCCGCGCGCGACACATCACCACAGGCAGCTTGCCGTCAGGGTCCCATGCGACAATACCGCGCCCTGGCGATCCACCTTCGCCCCGCTGTTTTTGGCTTCACTTGACCATAGGAGACCCGGACGCATGTTCGGCGACATCACGCGTTTTCTGCTCGACACGATCTTCTCGCTCTTTGGCGCAGCGCTGCTGATACGCGCCTGGACGCAAGCGGTGCGACTGTCACCGCGCAATCCGCTGTCGCAGGCCATCTTTCAGTTGACGGGTTGGCTGGTGCATCCGCTGCGCCGGGTGATTCCGGCCACGGGCTATATCGATTGGTCGTCGCTGGTGGCGGCCTATGCCACCGCGCTTGTGTATCTGTTCCTGCTGCTGGCTTCCGTGGGCGTGAGCCCGATGGCGCTCCTGCCGTGGGGCTTTGTGGCAGCGCTGTTCACGGTGCTCAAGTGGGCATTCAACGTGCTGGTGTGGGTGACCATTGCATCGGCCATCCTGTCGTGGATGGGCCCGGCATCGCCCATGGGCGCGGTGCTCAATACGCTGGTCGACCCACTGCTGCGCCCGATCCGCCGTGTGGTGCCACCGCTGGGCGGTCGGCTGGATCTCTCTCCGCTGATCCTGCTGGTGATTGCGCAGGTATTGGTGATCGCGCTGTCGCATCTGTCACTCTCGCCGCTGTTCATGTGAGAACCTATTCACAATCCTACTGCGCGGCCCGATCTTGACCCTGCGATGCTCACCGTACACGTGTACGGTTGCGTTTCTCGCGCCAACCTCGGACCGCTCACTACGGATCGTGAACAGGTTCTGAGCGCGGCACGCGCCTTGCTCGACTGAAGGTGCCGGTGTACGTACTGCGCCGGTCCTATCAGGAGAGCACAGATGAACACATGGAAAACAGTGCTGGTTTCGATGGTTGTTGCGCTGATGCCCGTGCTGTCTGCATGCACGCTTGGCGGCGCAGTGGCCGGCGGCGTGGCGGGCCATGAACTGACGCACAGCCCGGCAGGCACGATCGGCGGTGCAGCCGCCGGCGCCATCATCGGCCACGAGCTTGGCCAGTAAGACCCAGCCTTCCCCCTTTCAGGTTTGCGCGAACAGTGCGCGATACGCGCTGGGCGAGGTGTGATACGCACGGCTGAAATGCTGGCGCAGCGACACCGCGCTGCCAAAGCCCGCCAGTTGCGCAATCGCTTCCACCGGCTGGCGCGTGGTTTCCAGCATGCGCTGCGCATAGGCCAGGCGCTGGCCGAGCAACCATTGGCCGACGGTCGCCCCCGTCAGTTCACGAAAGCGCCGCGTGAAATTGCGGCGACTCATGGCGGCACGTTCTGCCAGCGAGTCGAGCGTATGCGGCTCGGCCAGGTTGGCGACCGCCCAGTTCAGCAGATCGGATAGACGGTCCCCGCCCGGCGCGTCGTGCAGCGGTTGCTCAATATATTGCGCCTGCCCGCCCTGCCGATGCGGCGCCACCACCAGCCGCCGCGCAATGCGATTCGCCACCTCTGCACCATGCCAGCGACGCACCAGATGCAGACAGCAATCCAGCCCCGCAGCGGTGCCGGCGGATGTCACCAGCCGGCCATCATCGGCATCCAGATACAGCACATCGGGCACCAGCTTCACGCGCGGATAGCGCTGTGAGAACGCATCGACCGCGCTCCAGTGCGTGGTCGCCTCGCGGCCATCGAGCACACCCGCCTCCGCCAGCACGAACGCCCCCAGGCACAGACCGACCACCGTGGCGCCACGCTCGTATGCAGCGCACACGGCATTCACCATGGGTGCGGGCGGGCGCTCTTGCGTGTCGCGCCAGGACGGCACGATCAGCACGTCCGCGCGGGCGGCGTCTTCCAGCGTCAGGTCGGTCTGCACGGCAAACCCGGCCGTGGTGCGCAGGCCGCCGTTTCTGGTTGGCTCACCCGCACAGATACGCAGGTTGTAGGCAGGCAGCCCCGCCCAGATGCGGTCTTCGAATACCAGACACGGCACCGAAAGGTGAAACGGGCTGATGTCGTTGAAGGCCAGAACGGCGATTTCCTGGGGTTGCATGGAGGCTCCGCACACTTGGCCCAATTTCATCGATGAATGTCTTTCGGGCCACTATCGAGAAGGATAGCCATGCACGAAGATGCTGTCCACGGGCTCACGCAAATGCCCGATCCAACCATCCTGAGGAGTCTTGCCATGACTGCCAACACCATCCCTGCCGTTACCCCGAAGCGCGCCCTGATCGTCATCGATGTGCAGAACGAGTACTTCACCGGCGGCCTGCCGATCGAGTATCCGGACCCGCAGCAGACCGTCGCCAATGTCGGCGTCGCCATGGATACGGCGCGCGAGGCGGGTATTCCGGTGATCATCGTGCAGCAGACCTCGCCCGCCAGCTCACCGCTGTTTGCCATCGATACCGATGGCTGGCAGCTGCATCCGGTGGTGGCCGCGCGCCCGCACGACCACTACCTGCGCAAGCTGCTGCCCAGCGCGTATCCGGAGACCGACCTGGCGCAATGGCTGGAAGCGCGCGGCATCGACACGCTCACCGTGGTCGGCTACATGACCCACAACTGCGATGCGTCGACCATCAACCACGCGCTGCATAACGGTACGGCAGTGGAGTTTCTGCACGATGCGTCGGGCGCCGTGCCGTATCAGAACCAGGCGGGTTTCGCGAGCGCGGAAGAGATCCATCGCGTGTTCAGCGTGGTGCTGCAATCGCGCTTTGCAGCGGTGATGTCGACCCAGGACTGGGTGCACAGCGTGAAGACCGGCGCAGCGCCGGTGCGCGACAACATCTACAAGTCCAATCAGCGGGCGCGTGGTCTGCTCAAGGATGAAGTGGCGCAGAAGGCAGCCTGATCGCGCGGCGTTTTCACCAAGGCCAACACCTCGCCTTGCGCGGGGTGTTTTCGTTCAGCCTGGTGCGCCCTCTTCGGCAGGCAGGAAACCGCGGAAGGACACCTCGACCTGCTCCACCATCGACGCCGATGTGGCTTCACGCAGGGCGGCCATCAACGCTTCAAACGCGCCCTCCACCGAGGCGCGATCCGTCGCCTCAACCAGCCGCTGGCGAATCGGATGCTCTGCCGAGCTGAAGGTGCGTGCGGCAATGTCCATCAGATACATGCGCGCAGCGGCCAGCGAGCGCTTGCGGTTGGCGGCTACGGGCTTGGCCGCCTCGGGCTGCGGTTCAACCTGAACAAAGGCTGGCTCGCCGGCCATATCCGCTGCGCTCTGAATGAAGCCCGCCTGTACCAGATCGAACACGGCCTGCGCTTGCAGACCCAACTGGCTGGCACGCACGGCAAGATCCTCGCCCGTGACCAGGCCATCCACCATGATGAGCAGCGCGCGGCTTGAGCGGCTGAGCGCGCCGTTGCGCGTGGCGATTTCACGGCGCCCCGCGTCTGTTTTTTCGAATCGTGCAGATAGCCCTTGCATAGGTCCCCCCTCTTCCCCCCGAAGATTGGGGACAACCTAAGGCGTTTAATTTGCAGAACCGTGAAACTGCGCAGCTGGCACTGTGAAATCGATAAGCAAACGCTTGCGCTCAGATTGATGTCGCCAAAGCAAAACACCCCGCCTGAAGCGGGGTGTTGCATGGATGCGGGTTGCGCTACTCAGTGCGCTGCGGCGGCCCCGCTCATCACCTCGTGCGAACCACGGATACCGTTGAACCACGCGTTGAGCACCACCGCCACCAGCGTGCCCAGAACGATACCGCTGTGGGTAATCGGGTGCGTCCATTCCGGGAAGTGGTGGAAGAAGGCCGGCGCCAGCGTCGGCACCATGCCAAAACCCACCGACACGGCAATGATCAGCAGGTTATGGCGCTGCTGCTGGAAATCCACCATGCCCAGCATGCGGATACCGGCCGCGGCCACCATGCCGAACATCACCAACCCCGCGCCGCCCAGCACGTACTGCGGCACCGAGGCCACCACGTACGACAGCTTCGGGAACAGCCCCAGCACGATCAGCAGCAGACCGCCGGCCGCCGCCACGTAGCGCGAACGCACGCCCGTGATCGACACCAGCCCGATGTTCTGCGAGAACGACGTATGCGGGAACGTGTTGAACACACCGGCCACGACCGTCGCCAGGCCATCGGCGCGCAGACCATTCGTCAGTTCATTGCGCGAGATCGGCTTGCCCACCACGAGCGACAGCGCGAGGAACATGCCGGTCGACTCCACCAGCGTGATCACGATCACGATGCACATCGAGATGATGGCCGACAGCTCGAACTTGGGCATGCCAAAGTGGAACGGCGTCACCAACGTCATCAGCGGCGCGGCGCTCGCATCGGCCAGCGACACCTTGCCGAAGGCGGCGGCCACCAGCGTGCCGATCACGATGCCCAGCAGCACGGCGATATTGCACAGCAGCGCATTGCCGAACTTGGTCAGCAGCAGGATCGTCACCAGCACCAGCGCGGCGATGGCCAAGCCGAACGGATCGCCAAAGGCGGGGTTCGGCACCATGTGCTTCACACCGTCCACCACCTGCGGAATCATCTGTTGGCCACCGGCGGCCCAGTTGATGCCCACGCTCAGCAGCGAAAAGCCGATCAGCATAATGACCGTGCCCGTCACTACACGTGGGAACAGGCCCAGCAGCCGGCCCATCAGCGGTGCAATGGCAATGCCGAACACACCCGAGACAATGGACGCCCCGAAAATGCCGGGCAGCCCCATGCCGGGCTCCACACCAATGGCGATCATCGGTGCCACGGCGGCAAAGGTCACCCCCATCATCACCGGCAGCCGGATCCCGAAGATCAGGAAGCCGAGCGACTGGATGAGCGTGCCGATACCGGCTGCAAACAGGTCGCAATTGACGAGATACGAGAGATCGCTCTTCGACAGGCCGAGTGCATTGCCAACAATCAGCGGCACGGCGATCGCACCGGCGTACATCACCAGCAGGTGCTGCAGGCCAAGCGCAAACAGGCGCGGCAGCGGCAGGCGTTCGTTGACAGGATCGACGCAGGTCGAGGATGACGGCGAGGGTTGGCCGGGGGATTGGCGCATGTCTTGTCTCCTGAAGCCGCCCCCGTGTACGTGCCGGAGGCGTGCCTGGTGTGCATCGGCAGGCCGGGTGCACAGCCACCGTCTGCCGACATTTGCGTGACGTGATGTCACACATTTGCCGGCATCTTGGATCGCAGCCCGGATTATGTCAACAATTCATACCGTCTTTTGTGTACATATTTTGCGTTCCGAAATGCGTGTGCGCTTCGAACATCGCCACGCCCTGGTAGATCACCCCGGAATCGAGCCGCACGCGGTATAGGACGACACATCGCAGCATGCCGTTTTCGGCCACCACGGGCGTGAGATGGTAAGTGGTGCTCCCAAACGGGCTGCCACCGTGGTTGGTGGCACCAATGTCGGGTTGATAGTGCCGGATCGACAAATTCACGCGGTTTCCATTGGCCAGCACCTCCAGATTGCCAATCAGGCGCAGGGTGCCGTCCTTCCAGATCATGTCCAACGTACCGCTCACGCGGCCGACCGGCCCGCATCCGCCTACCACGGTGGGCGTCGTGAATATGCCGCGACACCCGAGCACCGTCTGCTGGCGCAGCGTCAAATCGGCCTGATCGATCACGGCGTAGTGGTAGTCCCCGGCGTTGCCGCCCACCGCTAACGTTTGCGCACCAAAGCGCACTGTGCCGCGCGTCCAGCGCCCATGCATGTAACCGCGGTGGTGGTGAAGATCGGCCAGCTCGGCGGCGTCGCCAACCAGCCGGTAGTCGTTGATGCCGACGATGGCGCCCGAGGGCAATTGCGCCAGCCATGCGGCGCTGCCGCTGATCTGTCGTGCCCCGTTGCCCAGCATGAAGCGAGGTGGCGCACTACGATAGGCAGGCAATGATTCTGTGGAAAACGTGGCAACCCGGGCATCGGCCAGCAGGATTGGCTGCCCGCATACCTGCGGTTCCTGACAACCTGTCAAATTGTGGGCGGTCCCCTTTTTTAGGCGCGTCGTGCGCGTCCGTAACGTCGGTTTGCCCGGCCAAGTGGTGAATTGAATCCATGGTGGTCCTTGAGGAAGGTTTGACTGCCGCACTCCGTAGCGGAATGTGCTTCGCAGTGCGCCTCAGCGAGGCGGTTTCAGCCTAGGCAGCGCCCAACCCGATGTTCAAGAAACAACACAACTTGATATTCCTTGATATTCAAGCGGGCTCCCTCAAGTGCGGGACTCGTCCATCCCCAGCGATGCCATGAAGAACCCTCACTACGATCCGGCCAAGCCCCACCACACGCCGGACGGCTTCCGCAACCGCTACCCTCACCCGCGCCCCGGCGGTGACTTCTGGAAATGGCAACGTGAGCGCCGCAAGGCCGGGCTCCCCAAGCCGCCCACGCTGGACCTCTCCTGCATTGCACCCAACCTGAGCGCGGTACACCAGCCGCCCGACGTGCCGCAGCTCACCTGGATCGGGCATGAAACGCTGCTGCTGCAGATTGACGGGCTGAACGTGCTGACCGACCCGGTGTTCTCCGAGCGCGCCTCGCCGCTGTCGTTTACCGGCCCGCGCCGGCACCAGCCGCCGGGCCTGTCACTCAAGCAACTGCCGCATATCGACCTGGTGCTGATCTCGCACAACCACTACGACCATCTGGACAAAGCGAGCGTGCGTGCGCTGATGCGCCAGCCGGGCGGTGCACCGATGTTTTTCGTACCGCTGGGCATCGACCACTGGTTCGCGCGCAACGTGCGGGGCACGCGCCTCACGGGTGAGGGGGGCAACATGAGCGCCAACGTACGCGCCTTCGACTGGGACGACGAGGCCAACTTCGGCCCCTTCACCGCGCACTTCTGCGCCGTGCAGCATTGGTCCGCACGCGGCCTGTACGACCGCAACCAGACCCTATGGGGCAGTTGGGCATTGCTGCATCCGCGCCTGCGCTTCTGGTTCTCGGGCGATCTGGGGTATTCGCAGGACACGCGCGACATCGGCACACGCTTCGGCCACTTTGATGTGGCCGCGATTGCCGTGGGCGCCTACGAGCCGCGCTGGTTCATGAAGGCCCAGCACATCGACCCCACCGAGGCGGTGCAGGTCATGCATGACGTCGGCGCGCGGCAGGCGGTGGGCATCCACTGGGGCACGTTCGCGCTGACGGACGAACCGCTCGACCAGCCCATCGCCGATCTGGCCCATGCATTGAAGGCCGCCGATGTGCCCGCAGAGCGCTTCGCCCTTTTCAAGCATGGCGAGACACGCGTGTGGGATGCCGCGACGCAACGCCTCGTCACCGCATTGCCCAAAGAAAAATCGCGGCCGCGAGATGACTCGCTAGCCGCGCAGTAAAACTCTGGCAGGTAACGCTACGGACTAAGCCGGCATCAGGTCGGTGTCGGCAGCCATGCACGGTCACGCAGACGGGCGCGGATGCGTGCGATGGCCTGGCTGTGGATCTGGCACACGCGCGATTCCGACACGCCCATCACGGCGCCGATCTCACGCAGGTTCAGATCCTGCTCGTAGTAGAGGCTCATCATGAGCTTCTCGCGCTCGGGCAGGCCCTCGATGGCGGCCACCACCGATTCGCGCAGGTCGTGGTCCAGCAACTGGTCCAGCGGCGTGGAATCGTTCTCGGCGGCGCGGTTCTCGATGAAGGCGTCGGCGTCTTCGCGGTCGAAATCTTCGTAGTACAGGAGCTGGCTGCCTTGCAGGTCGACCAGTTGCTTCTGGTAGTCGGCCAGCGACATGCCCAGCGCGGTGGCAATCTCGGTTTCGGTTGGCGCGCGGCCCTTTTGCTGCTGCAGCTTCTGGATCGCCTGCTCGATCGTGCGGGCGTTGCGGCGCAGGCCGCGCGGCAGCCAGTCGGAGCCACGCAGCTCATCGAGGATGGCACCACGGATACGCTGGGCCGCATAGAACTCGAACTGCACGCCCTGCGTTTCTTCATAACGCGACAGCGCATCGAGCAAGCCCATCATGCCGGCCTGGATCAGATCGTCGAGTTCGACGCTGGCCGGCAGCTTCACCATCATCTGGTTGGCAATGCGGCGCACCAGCGGTGCGTACGTCGCCATCTCGTCGGACTTGGTCTTGCGACCGGTTGCGGTGTACATATCCATGCCTGCCTTTGGCGCTTCGTTCATGGTGCGCCTCAATAAACCATCTCGGCCGCGCGCGCGGTGGCGCGGGGCGTCAGGATCGACGTTGTTTGTGCCGCCTCATGGGCCGCCGCATCCGGCGCAGCCTGAGTCGGTTCTTGCGCCGATACCATCACCCGCGATGCCACAGCACTGTCGGTGCCATCTGCGGCCTGGGCCTCGGCGCTGGCCCAGCTCAGCATCTCTTCGGCAAGCTGGCGGAAGGCCATGGCCGAAGGCGATGCGGGAAACGCGCTCGCCACGGGCTTGCCGAGCGAGAGCGCCAGTTCTACGTGCCGGTCTTCCGGCAGATAACCGGCAAAGTCGATGCGGGTGTTCAGGTACTGACCCACCGTGTTGGCCAGGTTGCCGAACACGCGTACGGCGGAGTCGACCGAATGCGCGCCGCAGACCACCGTGCGGATACCAGCACCACCCTGCAGCCCCGCGGTTTTCTTGAGCAGCGTGTACGCGCTCTTGATCCCTTCCGGGCCATCGGAGAACACCAGCAGCACGTCATCGCAGGCTTCGGCCACCGTACCCAGCGCACGGCTGCCGAAATGCGCGGCCACCAGGGTGACGTCGGCGCTGTCGTCGTGCTGCTCAAGCATGCCGGCCACCGCCAGCATGGTCTGGGCACTCACCACGGCAGCGTCGCGACCCATGGCTGACAACGCAATGCGCAGGTTGTCGACAAAGTCGTCGATCTGCTCTTCTGCACCGATCACCAGCACGCGGCGGCTGGCCACCTGGCCGAGCATGCGGCGCAGTCCGGCGGCCTGATCCTTGGCGAATGGGGTCGTCATGGTCGCCCCTCTTTGTTATGCGAAATCGAAAGCGGCCAGGCCCGGTTCGCGGCCGCGTGCGGCGCCTTGCGCCACCAGCAGCGATTCATCCGAATCCAGCGCGAACGACGATTGCTCGGCACTTGCACGGAAGCTGCGGTGGATCAGCAGCTTCTTGTTCGGTACTGCAATGTCCTCCGGCACACGCTGGCCGTACGACACGTAGTGCAGCGGCAGGCGGCGGCGGATCATCACGTCCATCGCGTGGCCCACCGAGGCGGCCTCGTCGATCTTGGTCAGGATGCAGCCAGCCAGGTTGGCATCGCGGTAGGCGCCCACCACTTCATCGAGCGTCTTGCCGTTGCTCGCGGCATTCAGCAGCAGCAGGCGTTTGATGGACGGGCCCACGGCGTGCAGCATCGCCATCTGTTCGGACACCGCGCGGTCACGCTGGCTCATGCCGATGGTGTCGATCAGCACGACGTGCTTCTCGCGCAGATCGTTCAGCGCCAGGCTCAGGTCTTGCGCGTCTTTCACGGCATGCACCGAGACGCCCAGGATCTTGCCGTAGATGCGCAGTTGTTCGTGGCCGCCGATCCGGTAGCTGTCGGTCGAGAGCAGCGCCACGCGCGATGCGCCATGGCGCAGCACGAAGCGCGCAGCCAGCTTGGCGGTCGTGGTGGTCTTGCCCACACCGGTCGGGCCCATCAGGGCAAACACGCCGCCCTGGTCGAGCAGGCTGTTTTCATCCGACACGGTGGTCAGGTTCTTTTCAATGGCGCGCTGCACGAAATCCAGCGCACCTTCATACGTGTCGTGCTGCGGCATGTTCTCCAGCACGTAGCGCGTGAGCTGTGCCGAGAAACCCGCGTTCAGCATGGTCTGGAACAGGCGCGTGCGCACCGGATCGCCCAGCTTCACACCCAGCGAAGCCAGGCTCGACATGGCGTCGTTCAGCGTGCTCTTGAGCACGTCGATCTCGCTGACCATGCGGCGGGTCATCGCGTCGGTTTCGGCCCGAATGCTCTCTTTCATGTCGGCTTGGATGGCCGAGCGCTGCAGGCTCACGTCTTCGCGCGGAGCGTCAGGTTTGGCCATCGAATCCTCCATGCGGACGAAGATGTCGGCCGGCTTGGCGGACTCAACTTGCGGTTGCGGGCGGGCAATCTGCTGCTCGGCGGCGCGGGCTGCACGCGCTTGGGCTTCCACGCGCTCAGCAAACGAGCGCAGCGTGGTCGGCTGCTCATCGTGCTCACGGCGGGCGGCCGGGCGCTTGATCTGCTCGACGGGTTCGTCTTCCGGCACCACGGTGCGGCGGGCGATGAACTGGGCCGTGCTGGCCAGCGTCTGGGCGGCATCTTCGTTGGCGCGCTCCAGCGACAGGCCTGCCAGCATGCGGGTGGAGGCCACCAGCGGGTCCACACCCAGCAGCGTTTCCGATGTACCGAGCTCCACGTCGTCATCCACGCGGGCTTGCAGCTTGCGGCCGGCGGCCGGCTCAGCCAGCGCGTCTTCCTGCACCGGGGCTTGCACGGCAGCGCGGCGCGCGGCGGTAAAGCGGTTGCGCAGACGGGCCAGTGCATTCGGTGCGGCCGAGGCTTCGGCCTGGGCCACAGCTTGCATTTGCGGCTCGGCGGGTGCCTGAGCTGCTGCCTCGGCCACCGGTGCGGGCTCGGGAATCGGAGCCGGCATGCTCGGGCGGCGTTGTGCGGCCTTCGGTGCGGTCGAGTGCGTATCGACCAGCGCATCCAGGTGCGTATCGGAGGCGGCGATGACCTCGATGCCGCCCGGCACGGCGCGGTTCGAGAGGATCAGCGCGTCGTCGCCCAACTGGTCGCGCACTTTACGCAACACGTCGCGCGACGTCAGTCCGGTGAATCGATGCATTTTCATGCGCGGCCTCCAAGCATGGCGACAACCTTAATCGTTCGGTGATCTGGAATTTCAGCGTGTGACAGCACGCGCAGGCTGGGTGCGGCGCGCTTGAACAAGCGGGCCAGCATGGGGCGCAGCGCGGGCGGCACGAGCAGGACGCCCGTCTGGCCCATCTGTTCGTATTGGCGCGACGAATCCGCAGCCGCTTGCATGAGCGAGTCGGCCAGTTGCGGTTCGATCGGGCCGGGCGCGCCACCATGCGCGCCAACGATGCTTTGCAGCAAGATGTTCTCCAGATTCGGGTCGAGCGTGACGACCTGCATTTCGTTCTTGGTCGGGAACAGGTGCTGGGCAATCGCCCGGCCCAGCGCGATCCGCACGGCGGCGGTGAGTTCGGCGGGGTCTTGCGTCCTGCCCCCGTGCTCCGCCAGCGTCTCGACGATGGTGCGGATGTCGCGGATGTGCAGGCCTTCGTCCAGCAGGTTCTGCAGCACCTTCTGCACGGTCGCGACGGGCAACAGCTTGGGCACAACGTCTTCGACCAGCTTCGGTGCTTCCTTGGCCAAATGATCGAGCAACTGCTGCACTTCCAAACGGCCGAGAAGCTCGGTGCTATGGGTGTAAATCAACTGATTGACGTGGGTGGCGATGACCGTGCTGCAGTCGACCACGGTATAACCCTCGGCCTGAGCGCGATCGCGCACATCGGCGGTGATCCACATAGCTGGCAGGCCAAAGGTCGGGTCCACGGTGGGAATGCCCGGCAGTTGCGTGCCCACGCGTCCGTCCTGACCACCCGGGTTGATGGCCAGGAACTTGCCCTGCTGCACCTCGCCCTGCCCGATTTCCACGCCCTTGAGCGTGATGCGGTACGACGACGGGCCCAGCTCCAGGTTGTCGCGAATGTGCACAACCGGCGCCAGGAAGCCCATGTCCTGCGTGAATTTCTTGCGGATGCCCTTGATGCGGCGCAGCAGCTCGCCGTCCTGGCTCTTATCGACCAGCGGGATCAGGCGGTAGCCGATCTCCAGGCCCAGCACGTCAACCCAGGAGACGTCGTCCCAGCTTGCTTCGGGCGTGTCGACGGGGGCGATGGCCTGCAGCACCGGTTCCGGCTCGGGAATCTCGCGGCGCTTCTTCAAATACCAGCCCAGGTAGCCCAGACCGCCGCCAAACAGGATGAACGGGATGTGCGGCATGCCCGGCACCAGGCCCAGCAGACCGAGCACGCCCGCCGTGGTCATCAGCACCATCGGCATGGCAAACAGCTCGCTCGACAGTTGCTGGCCGACGTCCTTGTCGGTGGACACGCGGCTGACCATGATGCCCGCCGCGGTGGAGATCACCAGCGCGGGAATCTGCGCAACCAGGCCGTCGCCGATGGTCAGCAGCGTGTAGTTGGTGGCGGCGTGGCCGATGTCCATGTTGTGCTGGAGCACGCCCACGGCCAGGCCGCCGATGATGTTGATCAGCAGAATGGCAATCCCCGCTACCGAGTCGCCACGCACGAACTTGCTGGCACCGTCCATGGAGCCGAAGAACTCGGCTTCCTGGGCGATCGTGGTGCGGCGCTTGCGGGCTTCGTCTTCACGGATCAGGCCGGCGTTCAGATCGGCGTCGATCGCCATCTGCTTGCCGGGCATCGCATCCAGCGTGAAGCGCGCGCTGACCTCGGCAATCCGGCCCGCACCTTTGCTGATCACCATGAAGTTGATGATCACCAGGATGACGAACAGCACGATGCCGACGGTGTAGTTGCCGCCCACCAGGAAGTGGCCGAACGCCTCGATCACCTTGCCGGCCGCATCCGGGCCGGTGTGGCCTTCCATCAGCACCACGCGGGTGGAGGCCACGTTGAGCGACAGCCGCATCAGCGTGGTGATCAGCAGAATGCTGGGGAACGACGAGAAATCCAGCGGCCGCAGTGTGTGCATGCTGATCAGCAGCACGATGATCGACAGTGCGATGTTGAACGTGAACAGCAGGTCGAGGATGAACGGCGGCAGCGGCAGCACCATCATCGCCAGGATCAGGATGATCAGCACCGGGCCGGCGGCGGAGCGGTAGTCGCCCTGGCGCAGGAAGCTGGAGACTCGGAGCAGTGCGGCGTTCATCGTCGTGGGGATCTGCTGGGGGCTGCGGGGGGCTTTTCGATGGATGCCATCTTGCCGGGGGAGACGCCAAATCGAAGAAGCGAGAAAGCCGCCCAAAAGGCGGCTTTTCTTTGAAATACCCTCCCAGCGGGGGGTGTGGAAGCAGCATATGGCGCCGCCTCAGGGGGCCAGGGTGGCAGGCACACTGACAAAACATGTCCCTCCCACCACCGTCATGCGAATAAGCGCGCACCAACGGGAACACAGATGACGATAACTAGGGCGACCCGGTAGAGCCGAGACTGGCCCGAACGGAGCCAGGGATTTGCCGCAATCTCCGCGAAAGAGACAAGATAAACACAGAAGACCAAAAACACGCCGGCATGAAAATATGCGCCAGACAACCCGGTAACAATCGCAAATCCTGCTACGACAAATGCCGCGACTGACGCGAATGCCACGGTTCGCCCCGCGATGTGACCAATGAGCGCTCTAACGCGCGTCAGCTTCAGCTCTCGCGTTGAGCACGTCCATTCAGTCAACCCTTTGGCAAGCCACAGGAATGCGACCAAGAGCAACAACGATTGGAATGCAATGTGCTCTTGAAGTAAATCAGCCCCCCAGTTCGCCTTGTCAAAATAACGGTAACCAAGAAGCTGAATCAGTCCGCAAATGAACCCCACTGTCACAAAAAACAGAGCATCTTTCTTCAAATCACTGGCTGCCAACATCCACGGTGCACGCGCGCTCTGCGTCATTTAATCCAGCTCCTCTTCATCTTCCGGGCCGGGTTGCGGCCCCGGGTCCATATCGGCGGGCACCGGCAGGTCGGTCGGGCGCACAGGGGCACGGCCGCCCACCTGATGCAGGCGGCGCAGCTGATAGACGTAGGCCAGGACTTCCGCCACGGCAGCGTAAAGCGCCTCGGGAATCTGATGGCCGATCTCGGTATGGCGGTACAGCGCACGGGCCAGCGGCGGCGCCTCCAGGATGGGGATCTTGTGCTCGGTGCCCAGCTCGCGGATCTTGGCCGCCACCAGATCGGCGCCCTTGGCCAGCACGCGCGGTGCGCCGCCCTCCTTTTCGGAATAGCGCAGCGCCACGGCGTAGTGCGTCGGGTTGGTGACGATCACGTCGGCCTTGGGCACGTCGGCCATCATGCGGCGCTGGGCCGCCTGGCGCTGCATGGCGCGGATGCGGCCTTTGAGGTGCGGGTCGCCTTCCGACTCGCGGTGCTCCTTGCGCACCTCTTCCTTGGTCATGCGGTGCTTGCGGGCGTATTGCCACAGCGCCAGCGGCACATCCACGGCGGCCACCAGCAGCATCACCGCGGCCATGCAGAGGAACGCCACGCCGGCCACGTGCATGACGTCGCCCATGGCGGCGCGCAGGTCCTGCTGGGGCAGCTCCATGAACTCGCCCCGGTAGTGCACGATCAGCCCCCAGGCGACGCCGCCCACCAGCGCCAGCTTGAGCAGCAGCCGGGGCAGCTCCAGCAGCCCTTCCACCGAGAACATGCGCGTCAGGCCCTGCAGCTTGAACAGGCGCGAGATGTCCGGCTCCAGCGGCTTGAACGAAATCGCCCCGCGCGTCATTGCCAGCGGCGTGAGCGCGGCCAGGATCAGCATGAGGATCAACCCGCCCAGCACCATGGCCAGCGGCGTGAACTGCGCCCCGATGTAGGTCCACTGGTCCTGCGCCCGGGTGTAGTCGTAGCGGTGGAACTCCAGGCAGCGCGCCAGAAACGACGACGCTGCGCGCACGATCGAATCGCCCATCACCCACAGCCCGCCGGCGCTGACGGCCAGCAGGGCGAACGAACCCAGTTCCCGTGATTTGGGAACGTCGCCTTCTTCGCGCGCCTGCTCGAGGCGCCTCGGAGAGGCGGGTTCGGTTTTTTCGAGATCGCTATCGTCGGACATGCCGGGCGTGCGAGAGATGGATGACTAGACGCTCGCATTATTCCGGCACCACGCGCCTGCTAAAGCGTGGAGAAAACCGCCTCAGGCAGGCTTTTTCCGTGGAATGACCCGCCCGAATGCCCCGCCCAACCGCCAAAGTCTCAAAACAACCGCTTGATAACACTGGCTTAACAAAACACCCTCCACCGGCCACTACCATGCGCCGCAGTCACATGCGCTGCGGTACTCGCCGTACCCGCTGCGCGTCGTACGTCGGGCAGTCCAGCCTCGTCATGCAGGAGGGGATATGCGGTGGCAGGTCAAGGCCGGGGCCATCCTGGCGACGGCAGTCCTGGTGTTTGCAGGGGTACGGCTGTTTTCGGCCGATGCGGCGGACGCCACGCCCGCCGATCCATCAAGACAAGCTGCTGCGGCCACGCCCACCTCCCCCGCCCCGACACCCGCCGGCGTGCCACCACGCCAGGCCGCCCCCGCCTACAAGCCACCGCCGCCGCCCGAGCGCCCGCTGCCTCCCCGCTTTACCGATTACCTCGCCCGCGAGTACCCCAACTCCGCCGCCACGCGCCAGGCCCTCACGCAGATCGCCTACGGCTGGAGCGAGGCCGTCAACGATGTGCGCGGCCCGCAGGATGCCAAGCTGGCAGGCAACGACATCGCTCGGGGCATCGCCTGCGCGCTGGGCCCGGGCGTGCTGGCCAGGACCGGCGTCGACCAGCAGACGATGCTCGACCGCATCAAGGCCGCGCGCGCCGTCATGCTCGACAACGACAGCGACACAACGGCCTATCTGCGCTTCCAGGCGTTGGCCGGCGGCCAGTACTTCGACGACCCCAGCGCCGCCTCGTGCAGCTTTGACCCGGCCACGCTGCCGAACTGAGTTTCCCGCCTGACTTCGCCCACGCCACCAAGGAGACTGCTGCATGAAGAAGATGAAGAGACTTGCCACCACCGTGCTCGCCGGTTCGCTGCTCGCCGCGCCCCTGAGTGCCATCTCGGCTGCCCCAGGGTCTGCCATCGTGTTCGTCAACGGCATCAACAACACGTTCGATGATGCGGTGGCCAGCCTGCAGGTGCTCAAGACCCAGCTCAACGCGCGCGACAAGAACAACACCTACGTCTACGGCAACGCCTACAACGCCACGCAAGGCGCCCTGAGCGACATCTACCAGGTGTTCAAGCAGAAGAGCGTGGAAGGCTCGAGCCCGGCCGACTTCTGGCGCGCCATCGACGGCAACAGCCTGCCGGCCGGCGGCATGAACGCGGCACTCCAGCAGAAGTACATCGACCTCCTTACGAAGAACGACATCCCCGAACTGCCGGACCACCTGAACCAGTACCGCAACTATCTGAAGGCGCAGCGCAAGGTGGTGCTGGTCGGCCATTCGCAAGGCACGCTGTACACCAACTTCGAGATCAACCTGCTGGTGACGGGGCCGGACCAAGCGCAGGGCAAGATCAGCGCGGTCAACGTGGGCAATGCGGCGCGTTATCAACTGCCGGGGTCGACCTACCTGACCTCGCACTCGGATACGGTGATCGGCGCATTGAGCCTGGTGCAGACGGTGCTGCCCGCCAACTACTCGCTCGGCTGGCACCCGCTGTCGGACGTGCTGGGCCACTCGTTCGCGAAGATCTACATGAACACGAGCTACAGCGCGGCGGGGCAGATCCTGCAGCAGGTATCGCAGCAGGCGCGCAACTGAACGCAGGACTGAACGGACGTGCGGTTCGTAATCGCGCCGCACGCCCGCACCGCAGCAACAAGACGCTTACCGCGTCATATCGACCTGCGGAAAACTTCGTCGCCTTATACCGGGTGCATCCATAGCATGACCCGTTCTTTTCAGACCAGAACGGACCAACCGTCATGTCACCCGATCGAGCCAACTCCTCTGCTTTGCCCCTGCGCCAACGCGCGCTGGCGGCGCTGCTTGCCGGCGCCATTGCCACACTCACTGCGTGCGGCAGCGATTCACCGCCCACCACGTCGTCGGCCAGCGCAACCGACAGCAGCACGCCCACGACACCCGCGCGCAAGCCCAACATCCTCTACATCATGGCCGACGACCTCGGCTATTCCGACATCCACGCCATGGGCGGGGAGATCGACACGCCCAACCTCGATGCGCTCGTGCAGTCGGGCCGGCTGCTGACCAACCACCATGCCGGCACCGTCTGCGCCATCACGCGCGCGATGCTCATCTCGGGCACCGATCACCACCTCGTCGGCGAAGGCACGATGGGCGCGCCCAATGACGAACGCGCAGGGCTGCCGGGCTACGAGGGCTATCTGAACGACCGCTCGCTGTCGGTCGCGCAACTGCTCAAGGACGGCGGGTATCACACCTACATGGCCGGCAAGTGGCACCTGGGCAACGGCATTCCGGGCAGCGCGGCCAACCTGGGCAAGACGCCCGACCAGTGGGGCTTCGAGCGCTCGTACGCGCTGCTGCCGGGCGCGGCCGCCAACCACTTCGGGCATGAGAACGCCAACGCCAAGAACTACACGGAAGACGGCGCGTACGTGCAACCCGGCCAGCCGGGACAACCGGGCGGCACCGGCGGCAGCCCGGCGGTGTTCTATTCGACGGATTTCTACACGCAGAAGCTGATCAGCTACATCGATTCGCACAAGGGCGACGGCAAGCCGTTCTTCGCCTATGCGGCCTATACCTCGCCGCACTGGCCGCTGCAGGTGCCGGACCCGTGGCTGCACAAGTACGCCGGCCGCTATGACGCGGGCTACGACGCCATCCGCAATGCGCGCATTGCGCGGCAGAAGGCGCTGGGTATCATCCCGGCCGATTTCACGCCGTTTGCCGGCCTGCCCGGCACGACCACGCGTTCGCCCGCATCGCCCAACAACGGCACGGCCAACGCGCGCTACATCAATGCCAACCACGGCCCCGCGCAAGGCTATACCGACTACGGCCCCGGTTACGTCAACAAGAAATGGAGCGACCTCACGCCACTGGAGCGCAAGGCGCAGGCGCGCTACATGGAGATCTACGCCGGCATGGTCGAGAACCTCGACTACAACATCGGCCTGCTGATCCAGCACCTGAAGGACATTGGCGAGTACGACAACACCTTCATCATGTTCCAGTCGGACAACGGCGCTGAAGGCTGGCCGATCGACTCGGGCGCGGACCCGAAAGCCACCGACGAAGCCAACGCCACCGACCCGGTCTACTCCAAGCTCGGCTCCGACAACGGTCTGTCCGCCGCGCAACGCCTGCAATACGGCCTGCGCTGGGCCGAGGTGAGCGCCACGCCGTTCAACCTGGTCAAGGGGCATGCAGCCGAAGGCGGTGTCTCCGTGCCGGCCATCGTGCGCCTGCCGGGCCAGACCCAGGCGCTGCCGCCCATCACGCGCTTCACGCATGTGACGGACAACACTGCCACCTTCCTGGCCGTGGCCGGCATTGCGCCGCCCAGCACGCCGGCGCAACCAGCCGTGGATGGCAACGGTGTCGACCAGAACAAGGGCAAGGTGCAATACGGCAACCGCGCGGTGTATCCGGTGACGGGGGTGTCGCTGCTGGCATCGATCCAGCAATCTGCGGATGCAGGCCCGATCCACACGCAGCCCTTCGGTGACGAGTCGTACGGCCGCGCCTACCTGCGCAGTGCTGACGGCCGCTGGAAGGCGCTGTGGACCGAACCGCCGCTGGGCGTGGCGGATGGCCACTGGCAGCTCTTCGATATCTCGAAGGACCGCGGCGAGACCACCGATGTGTCTGCGCAGTATCCGGATGTGGCGGCCACGCTGTACCAGCAATGGCAGCAGTACATGAACAGCGTCGGCGGTGTGGAGCCCCTGCGCCCACGCGGGTTCTACTGATGGGTGCCAGCGTCAACCTTCGCAAGCGCGTGCGCTGGGTGCTGGCGGGCGCGGCGCTGGCAGCAGCCGGCACCGTGCTGCTGCACCCGGCCGGCGGCAACATGGCGGCACGCGCGGCCAACGTGGTCAGCGCGCACACTGCACCGCGCCTGCCGCTGGGCACGGCGGATGCCTGCGGCCGCTACGCCGGCCTGCCGCCCGGCTGGCGCCAGGACACGCGGGCCGGCATGGTGCATGTGAGCAGCGGCAGCTTCACCTTTGGCACAACGCTCGGCTACCCGGACGAGCGCCCCGCCCAGGGTGCCAGCAAGACGCGCGTGAGCGGCTTCTGGATCGACCAGACGGAAGTCACCAACGCGCAGTTCGCCGCCTTCGTAACCACCACCGGCTACGTGACCGACGCCGAGCGCCAGGGTGGCGCGGTGGTCTTTCACGTGCCGGACACTGCGGAATTGCAGGCGCGCCCGTACGCATGGTGGCGCTGGGTGAAGGGCGCGGACTGGCGGCACCCGACGGGGCCTGACAGCAAGCTCGTCGATGCCGACAACCAGCCCGTGACGCGCGTCACCCAGGCCGATGCGTTGGCCTACGCACACTGGCTCGGCCACGACCTGCCGACCGAAGCGGAATGGGAATACGCCGGCAAGGCGGGGCAGGACGGTGCCGACCTGGAGAAAGCCCCGCGCGACGGTAACGGCAAACCCGGTGCCAACTACTGGCAGGGCATCTTCCCCGTGCTCGACACAGCGGAGGATGGCCGCGCCGGCATTGGCCCGGTCGGCTGCTATGCCGCCAACGGCTTCGCGCTGTACGACATGATCGGCAACGTGTGGGAATGGACGCGCGATGCGTACACCGGCCCGCACCAGTCGCACGCCAATGGCGACACGCGCGCGGTAGCGGCGCTGGACCAGCCGCAACGCTTCGGCCCGAATGGCAGCCAGCCGAACCGGCCAACGGTGATCAAGGGCGGCTCGTTCCTGTGCTCGCCGGATTTTTGCGTGCGCTATCGGGCCTCGGCACGCGAGGCACAGGAGGCTGACCTGCCTGCTGCGCATATCGGGTTCCGGACGATTCTGCGCGACTGAATAGGGCCTCCGGAAACGAAAACGCCCGCCAAAGTGGCGGGCGCTGGCAGCAAACGGGGAGCGTTGGCAGCCGATTCGTAACCCGATCTCAGAAGCCGAGGCTTTCCAACAGGTCGTCCACCTGTTCCTGGCTACCGACCACGTCGGGGTGGTCCGGGTTGATCTGCGGGCCATTCAGCAGCGACGACGACGATGCTTCCGTGCGCAGATGCTCAGGTGCGTTCTCCAGCAGGATGCCAACCAACTGGCTTTCAATCAGCTGCACGACATCCAGCACCTTCTTGATCACCTGACCGGTCAAATCCTGGAAGTCCTGCGCCATCAGGATTTCCATCAGCTGCTGGTTCGTGTCGCGCGTCTTTTCCGGGACGCTGCGCAGGAAGCCGTTGGTCTGGCCGACGAGCTCGCGAATTTCCTCGTCGCCCAGTTGGCGGTCCATCCACGATTGCCAGCGGTTGACCAGCGCCTCGGCGTCGGATTCCAGCGCGTCTTGCACCGGACGGGCCGCATCAATGGCGTTGAGCACGCGGGTAGCCGCCTGCTCGGTCATGTTGGCGATGTAGTTCAGGCGGTCGCGTGCGTCGGGAATGGCCGATGCGGCCTTCTCCACGCCCTTGTCCAGACCCAGCTCACGCATGCTCTCGCGCAGCATGCGCGTGAGGTGGCCGATGCGCTGGAGCATTTCCGGCATGTCACCGTGGTCTACGCCTTCTGCGGCTGGCGCTTGGGTGCCGGAATGCGCGCCATCATGCATCTCGCTCATCACGCCCCCTTTTCGAGCTTCTCGAAAATCTTGCCCAGCTTCTCGTCCAGCGTGGCAGCGGTAAAGGGTTTGACCACGTAGCCGTTGGCACCGGCCTGGGCGGCGGCAATGATGTTTTCCTTCTTGGCTTCAGCCGTCACCATCAGCACCGGCAGCTTGCTGATGACCGGGTTGGCGTCGCCGCGGATGCTCTGCAGCATCTGCAGGCCATCCATGTTGGGCATGTTCCAGTCCGAGATCACGAAATCGAACCGGCCTTCCTTGACCTTGGCCAGGCCGGCGGCGCCGTCTTCGGCCTCGTCGACGTTGGCAAAACCGAGTTCCTTGAGCAGGTTACGCACGATCCGGCGCATCGTCGGGAAATCGTCGACGACGAGGAATCGGTACTGGCTCTTGTCCATGGACACAATCTCCGCAAACTAACTGAATTGGGGGGTTTCGGGCTTCCTTGGCAGTCTTATCGGCGCCTGGGGCCGTTTCTTGAGCGCCACACGGGCGAGTAACCGGTTCACGATCCGTAGCGAGCGGCCCGAGGTTGGCCCGACGCGTTAATCCAACCCTGCAGCCGTACATGGGTACGGCGAGCATCACAGGGCCAAGATCGGGGCGCGCAGTAGGATCGTGGGCCGGTTACACGCGCGTCACACGACCATGCGCCGACAGCTTGGCCAGCACGTGCGGGCCGATCTGGTGCAACGGCAGGACCTCATGCACGCCGCCATGGGCCACGGCTTCCTTGGGCATGCCGTAGACCACGCACGAGGCCTCGTCCTGGGCGACGTTATACGCCCCCGCGTTGCGCATTTCCAGCATGCCGGCCGCGCCATCCTTACCCATGCCTGTCAGGATCACGCCCAGCGCGTTGGCGCCGGCGTTGCGCGCTGCCGAGCGGAACAGCACGTCCACCGCCGGGCGGTGGCGGTTGACCGGCGGCCCCTGGTCCAGCTCGGTGACGTAGTTGGCGCCGCTGCGGCCCAGCGACAGGTGCATGTCGCCCGGGGCAATGTAGGCGTGACCGGGCAGCACACGTTCACCGTGCACGGCCTCTTTCACGCGGATGCGGCACAGGCCATCGAGCCGCTTGGCAAACGAGGTGGTAAACCCCGCCGGCATGTGCTGCACGATCAGGATGCCGGGGCAATCGGGCGGCATTTCCAGCAGGAAATCCTTGATGGCCTCGGTGCCGCCGGTGGACGCGCCCACGATGATGAGCTTTTCCGTCGACGAGAAATGGGTACGGGCCGGGGCGGACGCCACCGGAGCGGCCGGTGCGTGCTCCGCGCGAACGTGTGCGCCGTTGGCCGAAGCCGCTGTCGGGGCGGGTGCCGCCGCACGCGGACGCAACCGGGCACGGGCTGCCGCACGGATCTTGTCGGCAATCTGGTCGGCATATTCGTTCATGCCGTCGCGCATGCCCAGCTTGGGCTTGGCAACGAAATCCACCGCGCCCAACTCCAGCGCGCGCAGCGTGGCTTCCGAGCCGCGCTCGGTCAGCGACGAGATCATGACCACCGGTGTCGGGCGCAGGCGCATGAGCTTTTCCAGGAAGTCGAGGCCGTCCATCTTCGGCATTTCGACGTCCAGCGTGAGCACGTCCGGGTTGGTCTGCTTGATGAGGTCGCGCGCGATGATCGGGTCGGGCGCCACACCCACCACTTCCATGTCGGGCTGGCTGTTGATGATCTCCTTCAGGATGCTGCGGATCAGTGCGGAATCGTCGATGCACAGCACCTGAATCTTGCGTTTTTCGTTCATATTGTTGGGGGGCAAGGTCAGGAATTACGTAAACAGTTGCAGGCGTGAAGTGGGCTTCGTCGCAATGGACTTCGACAGCTTGCTGGCGTATTGGGCTTCGCTGTCCAACTCGGCGGCCGAGTTTTGCGAGCGCAGCTTGCGCACCATGATCTGGCCGGTAGACGGCACGAAGTACACCTTGCGCGGGTGCACGTCGAACAGGTCCTTGGCGGCCACCGCCAGCCCTTCGTTGCGCAGGAATTCGAGCACGAACTTGCCGTTGCGCTCACCTACGTCCAGCGTGCTCATGCCGGCCAGCACGGCGGCACCGCCAAACACCTTGATCTCCAGGTGCTCGCGGCGGGCGCCGGCCTTGTAGAGCTGGTTGAGCAGCACTTCCATGGCGTGCGTGCCGTAACGCATAGAGGGCGAGAGAATCGATTCGCCCTCGTTGCGCGAGGGCAGCATGAAGTGGTTCATGCCGCCAATGCCGAGGATCTTGTCGCGCACGCAGGCCGACACGCACGAGCCGAGCACCGTCACCAGCATCAGGTCTTCCGTGGTGACGTAGTACTCGCCGGGCAGCACCTTCATGGCGCGGCGGCTGAAAGTGGTGTCGTAGTAGGCGTGCGTGCTGGCGGCCGATTGCGCGAGCGTGGCCATGGCACCGACCGTCATGCCGCTGTCGCTGCGCACGGAGTCGGCCGCGGTGCGCAAGGTTGCGTGTGCGTTTGCTTTCTTGCCGAGTTCGATCATTTCGCCCCCGTCATCTTCGCGCGCAGTTCGGGCGCGATTTCGTACACGGTCTTGCCGCGCAGCGACCATGCCTTGGTCACCTGCAGGAAGCTCTCGGAGTGGCCGGCAAACAGCAGGCCGTCGGGCTTCATCACGTCGATGAAGTGCTCAAGGATCTTGGCCTGCGTCGGCTTATCGAAATAGATCATCACGTTGCGGCAGAAGATCACGTCAAACTTCTGTTGCAACGGCCAGTCGCGGTCGAGCAGGTTGATCTGGCGGAAATCGATCATGGCCTGCAGCTCGGGCCGCACGCGTGCGTAGCCCTCCTGCTTGCCGGTACCGCGCAGGAAATACTTCTTGAGCCGGTCGGTGGACAGCGCCGAGACACGCTCCATCGGGTAGATGCCGGCGCGTGCACGGGCCAGCGCATTGGTATCCACGTCGGACGCAATCACGCTCACCTGGCCCGGCGACATCGTGCCGAAGGTCTCAGCCAGGGTGATGGCGATCGAGTACGGCTCCTCGCCCGTCGACGAGGCCGAGCACCACACGGTAAACGGCGCGCGCTTGGCCTTGGCGTGCTCGGCCAGAAGCGGAAAGTGGTGCTGCTCGCGGAAGAACGCGGTCAGGTTGGTGGTGAGCGCGTTGGTAAAGGCTTCCCACTCGTCGGGCAGATGGCCGTGTTCCAGCGCATCCAGGTAATCGCGGAACGAGCCGAGGTTGACCACGCGCAGGCGGCGGGCCAAGCGGCTGTAGACCATCTCGCTCTTGCGGTCGGACAGCGAAATGCCGACGCGGCGATAGATCAGATCGCGAATGCGGGCGAAATCTGCCGCGGTAAACGAAAACTCACGCGACGCGAGCGTCGGCGAAACTGGCGCCAAGGTTTGTGCCGTTTGTGCCATTAGATAACTACCCCGTAATTGCGCGAGTCTTGGCGCCCGCTTTCAGTCGATTGGCGGGCACCGGGCTTCTGGTGCCGCGCCGCAGATGTTGCTGGTAATGCTGGCCGGGCGATGGCGTCAGAAGGTGCTCCATTCATCATCATCGGCAGAAGCGGCGGACAGCTTGAGGGCTGGCGCTGCTACGGCCACCGAAACAGCTGCTGCCACGACAGGTGCAACCGGGGAATGTGCTTCTTGATTCTCTTTTACGCCTTGATCGGACGCAACGACGGGCGTTTCGGCCGGAGCCGGGGCTTGCGCAACAGCCGGTGCCGGCTTGGCTGATTGCCCCGCCTTGCGCGAAGCAATCGCGCGGGCCACCGAACGCACGATCTGCGTCTTGCCTTCGGGGTGAACTTCACTGCGCACCGCCGGCTTGGCAGGCTCGACCGGCAGATGCGGCACCACCGTCGCCGCCAGCTCGGCAGACGCATCGGTACGGAACGCTGACACGGCGTTGCGCAACAGGTGCGCCTGCTCTTCGAGGGACAGCGCCGCAGCGGCGGCCTGTTCGACCAGCGCGGCGTTCTGCTGCGTCACCTCGTCCATCTGATTGACAGCCTGGTTGACCTGTTCGATGCCGGAGCTTTGCTCATCCGAGGCGGCGGAAATCTCGCCCATGATGTCGGTCACGCGTTTGACGGCCACCACCACCTCTTCGATCACCCCGCCCGCTTCCGTCACCAGGGCGGAGCCGTTGCGTACGCGGCCGACGGAATCGCCAATCAGCTCTTTGATCTCCTTGGCGGCCGTGGCGCTGCGCTGCGCCAGACTGCGCACCTCACCGGCCACGACAGCAAAGCCGCGCCCCTGCTCACCCGCACGGGCAGCTTCCACTGCGGCGTTGAGCGCCAGGATGTTGGTCTGGAAGGCGATGCCCTCGATCACGCCGATGATGTCGGCAATCTTCTTGCTACTGGCGTTGATGCCCGACATGGTCTCGATGACGCGGCCCACCACCTCGCCGCCCTTGACGGCAATGTCCGATGCACTGCCGGCCAGCGCACTGGCCTGGCGGGCGTTGTCAGCGTTCTGCTTCACGATGCTGGTCAGCTCTTCCATGCTGGAAGCGGTTTCCTCCAGCGAGCTGGCCTGCTCTTCCGTGCGTTGGGAGAGATCGGCATTGCCGGCAGCGATCTGCTTGGTCGCGCTGGCAATCGAATCCGCCGAGCTCTTGATATTGCTGATGGTGCCGGTCAGTTGCTGCTGCATCTGCGACATGGCGAAGAGCATGCTGTCCCGATCGCCGGGGCGGGTCTGCACCTGTACAGCCAGATCACCGGCCGCAATGCGGCGGGCAACGTCGGCCGCATAGGACGGCTCACCGCCCAATTGGCGCGACAGCCGACGTGCGATAACGATGCCCAGCACGATGCCCAGCACCGCACCCACTGCCGCCATCACGATCATCAACAGGCGCGAGCGCTGCGCGTCTTCACGCGCGCGGGCGGTAGACGCTGCGGAGACGTCCTCCACGCGCTTGACCATCTTGTCGAGCGTTTTCTCAAAGGCCGCGGTGTCGTCCAGCAAGCCCACGTTCTCTGCTGTGACGCGGCTGTCGAACTGGGTCGGGTCCAGGCCCTGCCTGTCCATCAGCGCGACGAAGTCCGTCATGCGCTTGCTCCAGACGGGGTAGATGGCATCCACCTCGCGGATCATCTTCTTGCCTTCGTCCGACACGAACTGCGGACGCACGTTCTCCACGCCGTCTTTCAGGCGCTGCATGCTGGTGTTGATCTCACCGCTCAATGCCTTGCGCTCATTGAGCGTGGTAGCAATCAACAGTGCCGTCTGCGCACGGCTGGCATGCGCAAGGCTGTTGGCTGCGCTGCCCATCTGCGTGATGGCGCGCATCTGCTTTTGCGCCAGCTCCTCACTGGCGCGGGTCAACTGCGTAATCGTATAAATGCCCAACCCGCCGATGGCCGCGCCCATGGCGGCCACGATCAGGAATCCGCCGGTCAGTACCGTGGACACCGGCAAACGCTTGATCCAACCCATGTTGTCTACCTCTCATTTTTTATATGCCCCTGTAACCGCTATCGGTTCTTAGGGGACGGCTCTTTAGAACCGCCGAGGGGTCATGCCCCTTCAGAGGGGGATCTCCCCTTCATCCGTCAGCACGACTTGCCCAGGCAAAAAAAAACCTGCCCCGAAGGGCAGGCTGCACACCACAAACACACACGAGAGAGCTTTCGCGAGCAGCGAAGATCCCGTGCATACATGGTTAAAAGGTTTCCCAGTCGCTATCGTCACCGCCTGCGGCAACGAGCTTGGGCGATTGCAACTTGGGAGCTTGCGCAGTTGGCTTGGCAACTGCGGGTCGCACGCGTTGTTGTTCGATTGCGGCCGCTTCCGCAGCGGCCGGCTTGGGTTGTTCGTTGGTCGGCTGCACGGCTGCGAGCGTTTTGCGAGCTGGCACAACCCTGGTTGCCGCGCGGCGCGCAACCGGCTTCACCACTGCCGGCTTGGCCATGCGAGGCGCGCTGGCAACAGGCTGGGCTGGTTCGATCTGCGTGGCGGCATTCGTGCGGAACGCAGCCACTGCCTGACGCAGTCCGTCGGCCTGTTCCTGCAGCGACATGGCCGCCGCCGCTGCCTGCTCCACCAGCGCCGCGTTCTGCTGCGTGCCCTCGTCCATCTGGGTCACAGCCTGATTGACCTGCTCGATACCCGCGCTCTGCTCGTCCGACGCCGAGCTGATCTCGCCCATGATGTCGGTCACACGCTTGACGGCCACAACAACTTCGTCGATCACGCTGCCGGCTTCGGCCACCAGCGTGGTGCCGTTTTCAACGCGGCCCACCGAATCGCTGATGAGTTCCTTGATCTCCTTGGCTGCCGTGGCCGAGCGTTGCGCCAAGCTGCGCACCTCGCCCGCTACCACCGCAAAGCCGCGGCCCTGCTCACCCGCGCGTGCCGCTTCCACAGCCGCGTTCAGCGCGAGGATGTTGGTCTGGAAGGCAATCCCTTCGATCACGCCGATGATGTCGGCGATCTTCTTGCTGCTTTCGTTGATGCCGGCCATGGTGTCCACCACCCGGCCCACCACCTCGCCGCCCTTCACGGCGATGTCCGACGCGTTGCCCGCCAGCGTGCTGGCCTGACGGGCGTTGTCGGCGTTCTGCTTCACGATGCTCGTGAGCTGCTCCATGCTCGACGCGGTCTGCTCCAGCGACGAGGCTTGCTGCTCGGTGCGCTGTGACAAGTCCACATTGCCCGCGCTGATCTGCTGCGTGGCGCTGGCAATCGAATCGGAACCCGAGCGCACCTGCCCCACCATCTTCTGCAGGCTCTCCTGCATGTGCTGCAGGGCCAGCAACAGGCGGCCGGTTTCATCCGCACGAGTCACCTGGATGCTGTGCGTGAGATCACCCTGCGTGATGTGTTCAGCCTGCTCGATGGCGCGCATGAGCGGCAGCGTGATCGAGCGGCGCAGCGCCCACGTCAACAACCCGCCCACCACGATGCCGCCCAGCAGCAGGCTGGTTGTCAGCGCGCTCAGGCTGTCGTGCTCACGCTGGCCGGCTTCATAGCCAGACTTGGCGGACTCCAGTTGCATGCGGTTGAGCGCTGCCACCTTGTCACCCAGCGGGCGATACAGGGCGGGCATCACGTCCATCACCGTCTTGGTGACGGACGTCTGGTCACCAGCCTGAATGGCGCGCATCAGCACCTCGGCGCCGTCGCGCACAAAGGTGTTGCGCAACCCATCGGCCTCGTCGGCCAGCTTGCGCTCTTCCGATGACGTCGGCAGCGCACGGTAACGCTTCCAGGCCGCATCGGATTTGTCGAGGAACATCCTGGCGCGCTCGATCGTCTTGTCCATGCCGGGTGCGCCCGGTGCCATCGCAGCGCGATCCAGCACGATGCGCAAGCTCAGCAGGTTGGAATCAGAATCAGCCAATGCCACCGCGCCCACCAGTTGCACGGCATACGTGTCCTGCAAGCGTGTGTTGGCGTGACGCATGCCGACAAGGCCCGTCACACCCACGATGACGGCGAGCACACCAATGCCCGCCATCATCAGCCCCAACCGGAGCCGGATGGTCATTTTGCTGAACATGGATTTCCTCCCCTTTCAGCGCCGCACCTGTGATACGGCGGGCGTTTGAGCGCCCGCCGCAAGGTGTCTTGTCGCCTGCCGGATGCACGCGTTTGCGTACTCCGGCCACACTTTCCTGTTGTGATCAGGCGGCTTCGGCCTCGTCGCACAGCGCCATGTCGGCCGACATCAGCAGGCGCTCGATGTCCACCAGGATCAGCATGCGTTCGTCGATCGAGCCCAGGCCACGGATGTACTCCGTATCCAGCGCGCCTGAGAACTCCGGCGCCGGCTTGATCTGCTGGCTTTGCAGCGTCAGCACGTCCGACACGCCATCCACCACGATGCCGACCACGCGGTCTTTCAGGTTCAGGATGATGACGACGGTGTACTGGTTGTACTCCACGCGGTCGAGCTGGAACTTGATGCGCAGATCAACGATCGGCACGATGATGCCGCGCAGGTTGATCACACCTTTGATGAAGTCGGGTGCGTTGGCAATGCGCGTGACGGTCTCGTAGCCACGGATCTCCTGCACTTTCAGGATATCGATGCCGTACTCTTCGCGACCGAGCGTGAAGGCCAGGTACTCCTCCCCGCCGGTTTCCTCGCCGATCGCATGTTCCTTGACTTCCATTGCGGCTCCCCTCGGCCCCGTCGGGCCACTAGATTGAATTCGTTGCAAAGCGGCTGATCCCGCTCAAGCCAACTTGGCTGTTTTGAACCTGTTCACGATCCGTAGCGAGCGGCCCGAGGTTGGTCCGACGCGTTAATCCAACCCTGCAGCCGTACATGGGTACGGCGAGCATCACAGGGCCAAGATCGGGGCGCGCAGCAGGATCGTGAGCAGGTTCATGCTGCGGCCATCGCCTCGGTCGAGAACCGACCACCCGGTGCCTGTGCCAGCTCTTGCTTCTCGGCACTAACGGCACGCATGGCGTTTTCTGAATGGCCCGACCGTCCCTCACGGGCTTCGCGCATCAGCGCCGATACGTCCACGATCAGCGCCACGCTGCCATCACCCAGAATGGTTGCGCCCGAGATGCCCGGCACCCTGCGGTAGTTGGTCTCAAGGTTCTTGACCACCACCTGCTGCTGGCCGACCAGCTCGTCAATCTGCAGGGCGATCTTCTTGCCTTCCGAATCCAGGATGACGACGATGCCTTCCGACGGATCGGGCAGAGACGGCGTGATGCGGAAGCGCTCGTACATCGGCACCAGCGTCAGGTATTCGTTGCGCACCTTCAGCAGGCGGCCACCACCCGGCACGGCCTTGATGTCTTCGGGGCGCGGTTGCAGCGATTCCGCCACGCACGACAGCGGGAGGATGAACACTTCATCGCCGGTCTTGACCGACATGCCGTCCAGAATGGCCAGCGTGAGCGGCAGCACGATGCGGATGGTCGTGCCCTTGCCCTTCTGCGATTGGATCTCGACGTAGCCGCCCATCGACTGGATGTTCTGCTTGACCACGTCCATGCCAACGCCGCGGCCGGACACATCCGTCACCTGGTCGGCGGTGGAGAAACCCGGCGCGAAGATGAGCTGGTTGATCTCGTCGTCGGTCATGTTGTCCGACACAGGCAAGCCACGCTCGCGCGCCTTCTTGAGGATCTTGTCGCGGTTCAGGCCCTGGCCGTCGTCGCTCACCTCGATGACGATGTTGCCGCCCTGGTGGGCCGCAGACAGCAGCAGTTGACCGGTCGCATCCTTGCCGGCAGCCACACGGGCCTCAGGCAGTTCAATGCCGTGGTCCAGGCTGTTGCGCACCAGGTGCGTGAGCGGATCGATGATGCGTTCGATCAGACCCTTGTCCAGTTCGGTCGACTTGCCGAATGTCGACAGCTCGACCTGCTTGCCCAGCTTGTGCGCCAGATCACGCACCAGACGCGGGAAGCGGTTGAACACATAGTCCATCGGCATCATGCGGATGGACATGGCGGCTTCCTGCAGATCTCGTGCGTTGCGCGTGAGCTGCGAGAGACCAGAGAACAGGCGCTCGTTCAACACCGGGTCGAACGACGACGCGGTCTGCGCCAGCATGGCTTGCGTGATGACGAGCTCGCCCACCAGGTTGATGAGCTGGTCGACCTTCTCCACACCCACGCGAATCGATGTTTCGGCAGCCACTGCCGGCTTTTCAGCGGCGGCGGGGCGCGACGGCATCGGCACAGCAGCGGCCGGAGCAGTCGGGGCGATTTCATTGGCGGCCGGCGCATGCACTTCGGTTTGCGCGGCGGCCGGCGTCGGGGCGGCAACCTGAGCTTCCACCACCGGAGCCGCCACAGCAGCAGGCGCGGCACCACCCACATGCGGCGTGATGATGATCTGGTCGGCATCGATGATGAAGCAGCTCACCGCAATGATGTCGTCGGCGGTGCAGGTACTTTGCAGAACGATGTCGCTGTTGCGGCCGGTGCGTGCGTGGCTCACCAGCGTGCCCAGGTGCTTGAGCTCGGTGACAATCAGCTCGCAGTCTTCATTGGAGACGTTGATGAGCTTGATGTCCAGGCCACCGTCGATGGCCACCGCCGGCGCAGCGGCCGGTGCCTCCACCACGGCGGGCGCCGCCGTAACGGGTTCGACCGCCACCGGAGCCTGTGCGGCTACAGGCGCCGCCGGCGCAGCTGCGCCGCCATCCTCGGCAGCCAGGCTGTTGAGCTTGGCCACCATGTATTCGAGCGTGGCCGTATCGATGGGGTGCTCTTGCCGGTAGGCATCAAGTTGGCTTTTCAACACGTCTTTCGTTTCCAGGAAGGCATCCACCATGTTCTCGCGCAGCTGCAGGGTGCCGGTGCGGGCGCGGTCCAGAATCGATTCCGCCACATGCGTGAGTTCCGTCATGTGCGTGAAACCGAAGGTTGCGGCGCCGCCCTTGATGGAGTGCGCGCAGCGGAAGATGGCGTTCAGATCATCAGAAGATGGGTTGGCGACATCGAGATTGAGCAGCAGCCGCTCCATGTCGACGAGCAGCTCCTCCGCCTCTTCAAAGAAGGCGCCGAAAAACTGGCTAAGGTCGAGGTTCATATCTGTCGTCTCGGTCGTTTAATGCGTCGATGCAGACCCGTGGGTCTGCGCATGCCATTCAAACAGCTGCATCACCGAATCCGTCAGGCCTTCCGGGTCGAACGGCTTGGGCAGGAAGCCTGTCGCGCCGGCGGCACGCGCCTGCTCGCGGATCGTGCCGTCTGCCTCGGTGGTCAGCATCAGGATCGGCGTGTCGGCGTAGGCCGGCAGCGATCGCAGCGCGCGGATCAGGGTGAGGCCGTCCATTGCCGGCATCACCTGGTCGGTAATCACGAGGTGGTGGGTGCCGTCGGTCTGCTTGCGCACGGTTTCCAGCGCGGCAGCGCCGTCAGCGGCTTCCGTCACGGCAAAGCCGCACTCCCGCAGGCAGGCGGCAATCATGCGGCGGATCGAGGTGGAATCGTCCACCACCAGGATGTGTTTCTCGCTCATTGGCTACGTTCTCCCCCTGGGCGCTTATGGCTTGGCCGGAGCAGCGGCATCGGCCACTCCTGTTGCACGTGCGGCTGCATCGGGCAGCGTGTCTTTACCGTCGTTGCGCAGATCGGCCACCGGCTCGACCCCGCCCGAGCGCGCGGCCTCAGCGGCGCGTGCGTTGAGCACGACGATGCTGATGCGGCGGTTGATCGGGTTGTAGATGTTCGTCTTGTCCAGCGGCACCGAGGCCTCCAGACCCACCACGCGGCTCACTTTCTCGGGCTTCATGCCGCCGGCAATCAGCTCGCGGCGCGAGGCATTGGCACGGTCGGCCGACAGCTCCCAGTTGCTGTAACCGTTCTGGGTGGCGTATTGCGTGGCGTCGGTGTGGCCCGACAGGCTGATCGGGTTGGGCACGTCATTGAGTGCCGAACCCAGCTCGCGCAGGATGGTGCGCATGTACGGCTGCACCTCGGCGCTGGCGTTGGCAAACATCGGGCGATTCTGCTGGTCGACGATCTGGATGCGCAGCCCTTCGCTAGTCATGTCGATCAGCAACTGGTGCTTGAACTGGCTCATCACCGGATTGGTCTCGACCATCTCGGCAATCTTCTGCTTGAGCTTGTTCAGCGCGGCGTCGTCAGACTCGTCGCGGATATTGCGCTGGCGCTGCACCGTCGGGCTTGGGCTCGGGTTCGGCTGCGGCATGTTCTGCTTGATCGCAGGGCTGCCGTTCAGGATGCTGGACTGGTCGCCCGAACCGGCGCCGCCAAACAGCGCCACCTTCAGCGGCGTGCGGAAATACGTTTCTACTGACGACAGCTCGGCCTTGGTGACCGAGCTGAGCAGCCACATCAGCAGGAAGAACGCCATCATGGCGGTCACGAAGTCGGCATAGGCGATCTTCCACGCGCCACCGTGGTGGCCGTGCGCTGCCTTTTTGTTGCGCCGGATGACGATGAAAGTCGGCGTGCTGGACTTGCTCATGGTCCGTTCCCGTCGGTCAGTACTGCGTCGTTAATGGCGCGGCTCGTTGGCCGCACTCTTCAAATCGTGGTGCATGGCTAGGCCGTCTTGGCGCCACGTACGTGGTCTTCCAGCTCGGCAAACGACGGGCGCTCGGTCGAGAACAGCACCTTGCGGCCGAACTCCACGGCAATGGCCGGGGCGTAGCCGTTCATGCTGGCCAGCAGCGTCACCTTGATGCACTGGAACAACTTGGTCGATTCTTCGGCGCGCTGCTCCAGCAGCGAGCCCAGCGGCCCGATGAAGCCATACGCCAGCAAAATGCCGAGGAACGTACCGACCAGTGCCGAGGCGATCAGCTTGCCCAGCTCCGCCGGCGGCAGGCCGACCGAGCCCATGGTGTGCACCACGCCCATCACCGCGGCCACGATGCCGAAGGCCGGCATGGCGTCGCCCACCTTGGTGATGATGCGGGCCGGTTGTTCGGCTTCGTGGTGGTGGGTGTCAATTTCCTGATCCATCAGCGCTTCGATCTGGAACGGATTCAGGTTGCCGCCCACCATCAGGCGCAGGTAGTCGCAGATGAAATCCAGCGCATGGTGATCGCCCTGGATGGCGGGGTAATTAGCAAACAGTGCGCTTTCGTGCGGGGCTTCGATGTCGGCTTCGATCGACATCATCCCTTCGCGGCGGATCTTGGACAGCACCACATACAGCAGCGCCATCACTTCCATATAGAGGGCCTTGGTGTACTTCGAGCCCTTGAACAGACCCGGAATAGCCTTGACGGTGGCGTTGATGGCCTTCTTGTCATTGCCGACCACGAAGGCGCCGACGCCGGCACCGAAGATGATCAGCAGTTCGGTCGGCTGAAACAGGGGCCCGAGGTGACCGCCGGCCAGCATGTAGCCGCCGAACACCGAGGCGATGATCACGATGTAACCGATGGCGACTAGCACGGGGCAAACTCCTGAATGGGCAACCGCACGTCAACTCGTGCGATCAATACAAGGGGGATTAACGGCATCAGCCCGGTTTACTGAAGGCTTGGCACCGGGTTTTGCTGCCTTTCCGCGCAGGAAAAGGCTGTCGGAAACCGGTGCACCGCGCCCTTCTCCACCAAAAACGGCAGTAAAGCGGGCGGCTTGAGCACCACCCCACCCCGGCAGGAGGCAAAACAAAAGAAAAAGGGACGGAAAAACGCTTTCCGTCCCTTTTTTCCCCCTGCCTTCACGCGCGGCGGCAAAAAAATGCCGGTCCGCAGCTTCCTGCGACGACCGGCCTACCCCCTTCCCCTTTTGTACTGTCTGAGCCCCTGTGCTTTTTCCTGCTCTGTGTTCTGGTCTGTCTTGTTATGTGCCGGACTTGCCGGCTATTTTTGTTGTGTTCCCGTATTTCCCGTCATTCCCCGGCGAGCGTTCCCGTACGTCCCGTGTCCCACGTTCCCGTTGGTACTGCTCAGGCGTCGATCGTCTTGTCTGCGACCGCATCTGCCTGGCCCGCGACGCGCTTTTTCTTCCCTGCGCGTGAAGGCGGCTGGCATACGCCGCACACGAAACCATGGTGCAGGTCTTCTGCGTGGGCCACGAAATGGCCGGTGCAGCGCGTGCACTTCACGGTGTGCAGCATCTTCCCCTCGAAGAACTTCAACATCATCCACGCGCGGGTGATGGACAGCACCTCTTCCTGCTCGTGAACGTGAATGTGTTCCTGGTACAGCTTGTAGGCCGAGATCAGGCGGCGCACACCCGTGCTGCGGCTGTTCTCACCCAGAAAACGGTAAATGTTCAGGAAAATCGACGAGTGGATGTTCGGCGACCACGTCAGGAACCAGTCTGCCGAGAAGGGCAGCATGCCCTTGGGCGGCGATTCCCCGCGAATTTCCTTGTACAGCTTGACCAGACGCTCACGGCTGAGCGTGGTTTCCTGTTCCAGCAGCTGCAGACGCGCACCGAGCGAAATCAATTCCGCTGCTAGGTGGATCTGCTGAACTTCATTCATGACGCTGGTATGACGCATGGCACTGCTCCCGCTTTGCTTCTGCTACCCATCCGAATCACGCTAAACCCGGCGGAACACCCGCCGCAAATGGCTTAGTTGATCTGTTCAACCGCCTGACGCGCCAGCAGAATCGACATTTGCGATTGCTGCAGACCCTTGTCACGGTGCGGCTGGGTCACCAGACCCAGGATGGCGTGATCGTCAAAGCGGAAGCGGCACAGCATCATGTTCGTGCTGGCCAGCTTGACGATCTGCGCGGGCGACATCGTTTGCAGGATGTCAGCCAATTCTTCAGAGATGCCGAGGCGAAACAGAGCGGCATCGCGATCCTTGGCCAGCATCTGCTGGGCAAGCATCAAATAGGTGAGATTCAGCTCGCTGATCTCGGAAACAATGTCTTGCGTGTCCATGTATGTCCCGTCGTGTGCAGTAAAAGTACAACCTGCATCCAATCCCGCATGGTGCTGCCCGGTGGCGCTGTTGTGTTTCACGCCTACCCTCGCCGGGCGGTCACCAATCCCCACAGATCGGATGTTCTTGGCAGTGGGCACCGTTGCCGGCACTTCCTGCCTCCTTCTTACTCACGTCGCTAAAGACATGGCGAAGTTGTTTTCTGTTGAACACATTGTGGGTTTCCGATCGGGGTAAGTAAAGAAGGGTGGCCCCCTACGTCGGAGGGGTGAGGTAAGCCAAATTCTTGTAGGCCATTTTCCTACAAAACTGTTAATAAATGTTGTAAACACAGCCCTTGCCGACGCAGCGAGCCTGGATAGACCATGCGCTAAAGCGGTCGTTTGACACGGTTTTACCCTAATGTTCGGCTTAAAATAGCAATATTATTGCCTAAAGAAGCCTGCAATCGACAAAGAAGGCGTGGCACTTCTGCCACTGTGAGCATGGGATGCCGGGTTAACGGTTTGTAGGACACTTCTTACCCAGTCCTACAGGTCGTGTAGGACAGTTCCGACCGCTTTTCAGCCAGTTTTGTAGGATCACTCCTACAGTCGAATGTCGATTTTGTAGGACATCTCCTACCAAAATGTATCTCTATTAGAGACGTGTCTTCTATAAAGAGACAAAAATGACCGCTTCGACAAGCTTGTCAGGGCGAGAAAGGATGGTGGCAGCACTTGCCTGGCAAGGCCGCGCCGGAAAGTGCAGCATGGTCTACCGCCCGTGGGAAAACGTCGGAATTTCTGCGATTGCACGCGGGCGCTGCTGTAGGACAGCGCCCGCGCGTGCAGGTGTGCTCAGGTGTGGCGGGGCGAGGTCCAGCGGGCTAGCAATACGGTGCCCGTGGCAGATTCGGTGATAACGAGTGATTGCGCGTCGGGTGTCAGCGCGACATTGGTCGTGGTCCGCCCCCGGCACGACGCGATGCGCACCAGTGGCTCGCCATGCGGAGAGAGCACGAAGACCGAACCCAGTGAGGCATGCGCCACGAACAGGTTGCCGGCGGCGTCCATCGCCATGCCATCCGGGCCGCTGGTGCCGTAGAACTGCGCGAAGCGGCCCACCTTGCTGGTGCTGCCATCCGCTAGCAGCGGTAGGCGCCAGACGGCGTTGTCGCGCGTCATGGCCACGAACAGAGTGGATTCATCCGGCGTGAGCGCCAGCCCGTTCGGGCTTGGGCCGTTGGCGAGCAGGCAATCGAGCCGGCCATCCAGGCGCAGGCGGTACACGCGACCGGTGGGGTCGTGCAGGCCGGTCTGGCCTTGATCGGTGAAATACACATCGCCATTGCGGGCGACGACCAGGTCGTTCGGGCCCTTGAAGCGTTCACTATTGCGGCGGGTGAGGAAGGGACTGACCAGGCCGGTCGCCGGGTCGAGGGACAGCAGCCCATTCTTATAGTCGGCAATCAGCAGCGTGCCGTCGTGGCGCAGTGCGAGGCCGTTCGGCTCGCCGTCATATTCGGCCACCGCCTCCCAGTTGCCTTGCGGCGAAACCCGCAGGATCCGGCCATGCGGAATATCGACCAGCCACAGATTGCCATCCGCATCCCAACACGGGCCTTCAAGAAAGCAATCGACCGGCGCTCCTCCCTTGTTGGCGCGCGACCATTCAGTCGGCACGGGGCGGCGCAACTCGGCCGGCATTTCGGTGAAGACCGTGGTGTCGACGGTAGGCCAGTTGAAGTACGTCATTCGGTTTCTGCCAGATGCCGCGTGGCGGCGCCGGTATAGCGGTACGGCACCTGGCGCGGCATCGGGCCCTTGTTGCGCTCCCCGCGACCGCTCTGCTCCCACGCGTGCGCCAGGATGCCAACTGCGCGCGACAGGCAGAACACCCCGCGTGCCAGCGGTGCCGCAAAGCCCAATTCCGCATAGATGACGGCGGTGGCACCATCGATGTTCATCGGGATCGGCTTGCTCTTGCGGCCCGAAAGCAGTGCTTCAATGGCGCGGCCGATGGCGGCATAGCGGCCGCCGACCACGCCGTCCTGCGCAGCCTCGTCCACCAGCGCGAGCAAGCGGCCTGCACGCGGGTCAACCGGGTGGAAGCGATGTCCAAAGCCCGGCAGGTACTTGCCATGCTCGGCGATGAAGGTATCGACACCCGCCGCCGTGGCGGCCTCCAGCGATGCGCCGTCGAACATGCGCGCCTCGATGTCGTGGAACAACTCCACCGCCTGCTGCCCTGCCCCGCCGTGCACGTCGTCCAGCGCATTCAACGCAGACGCCATCGCACCGTTGAGCGGCAACCCACAGCTCGTTGCCATCTTGGCAATGGCGATGGAGGGTGCGTGCGGACCATGGTCCACCGACGCCACCAACGCCGCCTCCAGTAATGCCGCCTGGCGCTTATTCGGCAACTCGCCGCGCAGCATCAGCCAGATCATTTCGGCAAAGCCGATGTTGCCGATCAGCTCCTGGATCGGGTAGCCGCGCACGTGGATGCGGCCGGGTTCGATGTCGATGATATCGGTGCGCCAGTAGTCGGCCGCCAGGCCGGCGGCGTCTTGGGAGAGATTCGAGGTCATGGTTAGATGGCGCCTTCCGTACGCAGCGCTTCGATTTGATCGGGGCGGTAGCCGAGCTTGGCGAGCCAATCGTCGGTATGGGCTGACAGCGCCGGGGCGGGCGTCTGCGGGCACGGGTCTTCGCCCGAGAGGCGGAAGCCCGCGCGCGTGACGCGCTGCCCTTCGTCCGGGAACGAAGTGACGAAGCCACGGCCCGTCACCTGCTCGTGCGCGAGCACGCCGGGCACGTCCAGCACCAGCCCCGCCGGGACGCCGGCATCGATCAGCAGCGGCTCCCATTCGGCAGCGGGGCGCTCGGCCAGCGCGGCTTCCAACGCGTCGTTGAGCGCCTGGCGGTGTTCCTTGCGTGCTTGGCGCTCGGCAAAGCGCGCGTCGGTGACCAAGCTGGGCTGGCCAATCACGCGGCACAGCGCGGCAAACTGCTTGTCTTCGTTGGCGGCGATGTTGATGAGCCCATCGCCCGTGCGGAACGTGCCCGACGGCGCAGCGGTGAAGTTCTGATTGCCCATCGGGCGCGGGCTCACGCCGGCGTTCAGGTAGTTCGACACCACCCAGCCCATGGTGGCCAGCGTCGATTCCAGCATCGACACGTCCACCATCTGGCCCTCGCCCGTGCGCTGGGCGCCGAGCAGGCAGGCCGTGACAGCCAATGCCGCCGTGATGCCGCCCACCGTATCGCTGATCGGGTAGCCGACGCGCAGCGGGGCCGATTCATCATCGCCCGTCACGCTCATCACGCCGGAAATGCCCTGGATGATCTGGTCGTACGCGGGTCGCCCGCTCAACGGGCCGTCCTTGCCGAAGCCGGAGATGGCGCAGTAGACGAGGCGTGGGTTGACCTCGCGCAGTACGTCGTAGCCGAGTTCCAGGCGATCCATCACGCCGGGGCGGTAGTTTTCAATCAGGGCATCCGCCTGCGCCACCAGCTTGAGCAGAATCGCCCGCCCTTCCGGGTGCTTCAGGTTGACGGTGACGGACTGCTTGCCCGCATTGACGGCGACGAACGAGGCGCCCATCTTGCGGCGCGCCTGTTCCGGATCGGCGCCCAGACGGCGAGCCAAGTCGCCATTGCCAGGCACTTCGACCTTGATGACTTCCGCGCCGAGCAAGCCCAGCTGATAGCCGCAAAACGGCCCGGCCAGCACGTTCGATAAGTCGAGCACGCGCAAACCCGCAAGAGGCAAAGCCATGGAAACAACTCCTACAACTACAGCGGCTCCGCCCCTTCGCCGTCTGGGGCGTGTTGGCGGAACCTAGGTTTTCTGGATGAGCTGAGCGGCGTGGCGCAAGGGCGCAGGGTCGCCACCCAGCGTGGAGGTAATTTGCGCGGCGTGCTCCAGCACCGGGCCGCGCCACGATTGCAGCAACGACCCATCGATGCGCGAAGCAGGGCCGGCGAGGCACAGCGCCCCGCGCAGCGCCTGCTGCGCACCGAACACCGGCACCGAGATACCGACCGTTTCCCGATCGCGCTCGCCAATCGACACGTAGTAGTAGTCGCGCCGGATCGCGTCGTACGTGGCACCCTGCATGCCCGAGAACGCGCACAGCACGCGACCGCCTGAGCCACGTTCCAGCGGCAGCACGTCGCCCTCGCGCACGTGGTCACGGATCGAGTGGTTCGAATCCACGCGGTGCAGACAGACACGCACGTCGCGCTCACGGATGTAGAGCGACACGGCTTCACCCGTCATTTCAGCCAGCGCGCGCATGTGCGGCAGGACCACATCGCTCAGACGCATGCTGCGCTGGTAGAGCGCGCCCAGCATCAGCGGTGCCGCGCCAATCTGGTAGCGACCGTCTTCCAGGCGGAACAGCATGCGGTGCTGGATGAGCGAGCCCGCCAGCCGCAGGATCGTGCTCTTGTAGAGCCCGGTACGTGCGGCCAGCTCGGCCAGCGTGAGCGCGTAGTCGCCCGGCCGAAACGCAAACAGGATCGAGAACGCACGGTCCAGCGCGGCCACGCCCGATTGCCCCGGCGTAGCGGCATCGCCCTCATTGGCGGCCGGCGTGGTTTCGTTCTGCGCGGTTTGGCGTTCTGCAGTCATGACGATTGGGGGAAGACGGCTCACTGGACCGTCTTCAAGGCTTGGTCGACGAAGCGGTTAGTGTACGTTTTACTCAGGTCGATCTTGGCATTGCGGATCTTTTCGTCGTAACTGGAGAGCACCGTCAGGGCCACCTTGGCATCCGCATCGGTCATCAGGCCGTCCTTAGAGAAGATCGGCTTGGAATGGCGCAATGCATCGACAAACACATCGCGCCCGCCCACCTGCTGCTCCTTGGGCATCTTGTCGGCAATGGCCTCGGGCGTGCTGGCGTCGATCCACTTGAGCGTGCGGATGAAGGCGTTCACCAGGCGCTGCACGGTCTCCGGGTTCTTCGTCATGAAGTCCCGCGTGACATACAGCGTGGCGGTCGGGTAGCGGCCACCGAACACGGCGTTGGAGCCAGCATCGGTGCGCGTATCGACGAGGAACTTGGCGGCACGGCGCTTCTCCAGCAGGCTGGCCACGGGGTCGAAGTTGACCAGCGCGTCGATCTCCTTGCGATCCAGCGCCACCATACCCGGCGCGCCCGACCCCACTGCGATGTATGACACGTCGTTCACCTGCAGGCCGTTCTTGATGGCGTAGTAGCGCGCAAACAAGTCCGTGGACGAACCCGGTGCGGTGATGCCGATCTTCTTGCCCTTCAGGTCCTTGCCGCTCTTGATGTCGAGGTCGGGCCGCACCGCCAGCACGATGCCCGGCGTGATGTTGAGCAACGCCACCGACACGATGTCCTTGCCCTGCGCCTGGATGTGGATGGTGTGGTCATAGAAGCCCACCACCGCATCGGTCGAGCCGGCAATCAGCGCCTGCAGCGCCTTGCTGCCGCCGGCCTGGAAGTTCTCCACCTTGACGTTCAGGCCTTCCTTCTGGAAGTTGCCGAGCGACTGCGTGAGCGGTACCGGCATGTAGTTCAGGATCATCGAGCCGACCGACAGGCTCACGTCCTTCTTTTCCGGCTCGGCGGCATTGGCTGCCGTACAGGCGGCCGCACATAGCAGGGCCGAAATCCATCGCTTCATGGTTGTCTCCGTAGATGTTTGTATTGGGTCAGGCGCCGGCTTCCGGATCAGCCTTCGGGCGCCACACCAGCAACTTGCCTTCGAGCGCATCGACGCTGCGATCCAGGGCGATGACGAAGGCGGACAGCACGACGATCCCCGAGAACACGCCAGTGGCATCGAAGACGCCTTCGGCCTGCGCAATCAGGTGGCCCAGGCCCGCCGAGGAGCCGAGGTACTCGGCCACGATCGCGCCCATCACCGCCATGCCCACGGAAGCGCGCAGGCTGGAGAGAATCCAGCTCGTAGCAGACGGCACATACACATGGCGCAGCAGGCTCATGCGGCTGGCCTTGAGCAGGCGCGCATTGGCGAGGATCACGGGGTTCACTTCACGCACGCCCTGGTACGTATTGAAGAAGGTGATGAACAGCACCATCGTCGCGCCCAGCGCCACCTTGGAGGTCAACCCCAGCCCGAACCACATCACGAAGATGGGCGCGAGCAAGATGCGCGGGATCGCATTGACGATCTTGATGAACGGGTCCAGCACCTCAGCCGCCAACTTGGACAAACCCAGCCACAGCCCAAGGCTGATCCCCATCAGCGTACCGATGCCGAAGGACAGAATCGTCTCGGCTAGCGTGATGGCCAGGTGCGTGTAGATGTCTCCGCCGGTGAACCACTCCCAGACGCGCGCGACGATGGACGACGGCATCGAGAAATAGAACGGGTCGATGATGCCGGCGCGGCCAAAGCCCTCCCACGAGCCGAACAGCACCACCACCACGGCAAGCTGGAACAGGCGGATCTTGGTCTTGTGCGCGAGACCGGCGCGCGGCGTGCTCATAGCAGGCGCGACGTTAGTGCTGGACGGCATGGCTCTTCTCCACTTCGGTGCCGAGGATCGACCAGATCTCGCGATACAGGCGGATGAACGCGTCGGACATGTTGATTTCAGACACGTTGCGCGGGCGCGGCAGCGTGATTTCCACATCGCCGACCGGGCGGCTGGCAGGCCCGGCGGACATGACGACCACCCGATCAGCCAAAGCGATGGCTTCCTCCAGGTCGTGCGTGATGAACAGCAGCGACTTGCGGTCTTCCTGCCACAGGCGCAGCAGCTCGCTCTGCATCAGGTGGCGCGTGTGCACATCGAGCGCGGAGAACGGCTCGTCCATCAGCACGATCTTGGGCGAGAGGATCAGCGTCTGCGCCATGCTGATGCGCTTCTTCTGGCCGCCGGAGAGCTGGTGCGGGTAGCGCGCCTCGAAACCCGCCAGGCCGACCTTCTTCATCCATGGGCGGGCGCGTTCGCGGGCTTCATCCACCGACATGCCCTGGAACACCAGGCCCAGCGCGACGTTGTCCAGCGCCGTCTTCCAGGGCAGCAGCGAGTCCTGCTGCATCATGAAACCGGCATTGCCATTGAGCCCGGTCAGCGGCTCGCCAAACACGTTGACGGTGCCGCCGGCCGGCTTGAGCAGCCCCGTCACGGCGTTGAGCAGCGTGCTCTTGCCGCAGCCGGTGGGCCCCACCACCGCGACAAACTCGCCTTCACCAATCGACAGATCGACGCCCTGCACCGCCGTGAAGCTGCCGAACCGCACCGATACCTGATTGAGCTGTACCGCTGGCAAGCCGGCGTGCAGCCGACCGCTGGCGGCCTGGGAAGAAGAAAGCATAGGGCGTCTCCTTGAACGCCCGATCATTGAGCGTTCTGTTTGATAGAATATAGTTCTATTTTATACGGCACAATCAACCAGAATAAGGCGCGTAAACCCGTAAACGAGGCAAGCCACCTTGGATCCCGCGCATGAATCACGCGAAATTTGCCTCTTCACATTCCTTATGAAGGAACATAGTTCTATCTAATAGAACTCACAAAAAATCCAGGTGGCGGGAAATATTTTTAAGCCGACCCTAAAGTTTTCCGACCGCCTCCCGTTCAAGGACGTACTGACTAGCGAGATGGCGATGCAACTTTCTTCCCCCTCCGTTTCCAGCACTGCGGGCACCGGCGCCTCGGGCGGCGGAAGCAGTTCGGCCACAGAAATCGAACGCCTGCAGCGCCAGCTCAAAAACCTGCAGAAGTCGATGGCGGATTTGCCCAACCAAGGGCTGCCCCCCGACCAAGCCAAAGAGCAGGCCCAGCTCCTGAGCCAGCAGATCCAGATCGTGCAGGCGCAAATCGCACGCCTGCAGGCCCAGAAGAGTCTGGAGCAGGCCGAAACCCAGCTCGAAAACCGTCACAGCGAATCGAGCTCCAGCCAAACGGAAGTCGCAGTCAAGGCACGGACGACTGACAAGATCACCGGCTCGTCGTCATTGACCGATGCCCGGCTGCAAGCGCAGAAAGCCGCCCAGGCAGCCCACCCGGCCAGCGCCGAAGCCATCGAACCGGCAGAGCCGCCCCTGGTTTCGGTCAGGGCCTGACCGGCAGCACCCCGGCGGCTGCCGTGCTTTGATGGCGCACCGGCCGATCTCCGCTTCGCTCACCGGTCACACCCTCCCAATGAGGGGAGGCCGGCGCGCATCGGCACCAGCGACAATCGCCGCGCCGCCGCGATCTATGCGGAATCGAGAACCCGCATGACCGCCGCCAGCGACGCCCTGCCCCCCGCCCACCCGACAGACCCGAACGCACCCACCGACCCGCAGCCGGTGCGCGCGCCGTCCCGCAACTTCTTCGCCCGTCATTGGCGTGGTGACTACAGCCTCGTCCGCTCGTACTGGCTGCACACCGCGCTGATGCAATTTGGCGTGATGGCGCTGAGTGCCGGCGTCACACACGCCTTGGCCCACAACGCGCCCGCGCGCGCGGCCTCGTCAGCGCTGCTGGTGATCTATGTGCTCGGCATCGTTCTGTGGATCTGGGCGGTGGTCGGCACGTGGCGTTCGGCCGAGCATGAACAGGCACGCAACCGGCTAACGGGGATGAGCAACCTATGGCCGTTCGTCGCCAAGTTGATGATTGCACTGGGCGCCATCGGCACAAGCTCGCGCGTGATCAACGATCTGCCGCGCCTGCAGGCGCATCTGCGCACTGCACTCGGCGAGCAAGCCGCCTCGCCCTTTACCGTGGTACCGCAACGCGATGGACACGCGGTCCTCTTTACCGGCGGCATGAACGACGGCGCCGCCGATGCGCTGGAAGATGCGCTGCGCCGCGCACCCAACGCCACCACCGTCGTGCTCCGCTCTGAAGGCGGCTGGCTGCGAGAGGGCACGCTGGTGGCTGACGTCATCCGCCGCCACCATCTACGCACGTACGTGGAACGCGCTTGCGCTTCTGCCTGCACGATCGCCTTCCTGGCGGGTGAGGACCGCGCCGCCGCGCCAGGCGCGCGCATCGGCTTCCATCGGCCGCGCGCGGTCGGCGCCGAGCATGATCAGACGCCCGGCGCCACCGACAGCGAGCTGTGGCGCGCCTATGCTGCCGCCGGCCTGTCTGATGCGTTCATTCGCCACGTGCAGAACACGCCGTTTGAGCAGATGTGGTTCCCCACCGCGCAGGAGTTGCTGGATAACCATGTCGTCACGCGCGTCTCGCCCGGCGGGGAATACGCGACCATGGCCACGCAACTCACCACGCGCGATGCGCTGGCCGCCGAGTTGCGCAGCGGCGCGCTCTATGCGGCGCTGGAACGCAAATACCCCGCACACTTCAGCCGCCTGCTCGACACCGTGTGGCAGGCCCTGCGGCGCAATGCCGGCGACGCCGAGGTCACGGCGCTGCTGCGCACGCAATCGGCCAAGCTCTATCGCGCGCTGATCCCGACCGCGCCAGATGTGCTGCTGTTTGCCAATGCGCAGCTGACCATTGACGAAGCCCGGGCACTGCAAAACCTGAGCCCCGAAGCCTGCGTCGCTTACCTGGATGGCACGGCCGACGCAGGTGCCGCCGCCGCGCGTTTGCCGCGTGCATTGATCGCGCGCGAGCAAACCCTGTTCTCCGATCTGGTACAGGCCGCCGACCCGGAACACGTACCCGTGGTCACCCGCGCGCAGGCCCTGCCCGCGCTGCAACTGGCCGTGGCGGCCTTGCCACTGCGGGAGCAACGCGTGCTGACCCTGCCTACGCTGCGGCACACAACGCCACCCGCCGAGCGCTGCCAGGCACTGATCGCTTTCGCGCATTCCATCCTGGCCCTGCCGGAAACCGAGCGCGCACTCGCATTGCGCGGCATGTACGCAGCTGCATCTGCCCCGGACCTGTAAATCTCATTCGTTCTGGAGAGAGGGGGCGCAGAGCCAGTGCTAGAGTGCGGGGGCATGCTGGCGCCACAGCCGGCGCACCTGCTTGTCATGACGCGGTGAGCGTCCGCCAGCATGAGCACAGGCCCCGCCCCGGTTCACTGACTGGCGCGCACCTCGTCACGCGCCGAGGCAAGCACCAATCCCGCCAGCGATTTCAGGATGACCGCCGTGACGCCCCAGATGTCATGGGCCTGATCTGCCCAATACCAGGAGCCAGCGCGTTCCCCGTCCACGTACTGCCGTGGCAGATCCGGATTGAGCAGCGTGGCCAGCGGAAATTCAAAGATCTCCTCGACTTCTGCAGGCGCAGCCGCCCACTCGGCCGCCGCTGACACGATGCCAATCACAGGGAAGATCGCGTGATTGCGCTTTCTTGTCTTGTGCAGCGGCAGGCATCCAATCAGCTGGACGGCGCTGGGCACAATGCGGACCTCTTCCAGCGCTTCACGCAGTGCCGTCGCACCAACGGTGCTGTCGGATGCTTCAGGATGCCCACCGGGAAAACTGACATGCGAAGAATATTCACTGAGCCCCGACGAACGCTTGGTCAGCAGGATCGTCGGCTCGCTGCGCGCCACGATCGGCACCAGAACCGCAGAAAACTTCCATTGCCCATCGTCGTCTGCAAGGTGTTGCCTGGCCGTGGGCCAATCGGTAGAGGCGGGAATCCGAAGGCCTTCCACGCCGCGCACGATCGCTTCCAGAACACTGCTGTCGGTTCCCATGTCTTCCTCCGTCTGTCCTGGAGTGAATAGCACAAGCCAACAAATTGCGTGCAAGCGATCAGCGCAGCGAGATGGAGAGGTCAGGCCGCCGCGCTAAGCCGAGCGCAACGCGGTCAGCGACACCCGCTGACGGCCTTGCGCGTCAAAGTTGTCAGGCAGCAGCCATTGCTCAAACATGGCGCGCAGCCGGGGCCAATCGGCATCGATGATGGAAAACCACGCGGTATCGCGGCTGCGGCCCTTGTAGACCACCGCCTGACGGAAGATGCCCTCGAACTCGAAGCCCAGCCGCAGCGCAGCCTGCCGCGACGGCATATTCAGCGTGTCGCACTTCCACTCGTAACGGCGATACCCAAGGTCGTCAAACACGTGCTTCATCAGCAGGAACTGCGCCTCGGTCGATGCCGGCGTGCGCTGCAGCAACGGCGAGAACGTGACTGCCCCGACCTCCACCACGCCGTGATCCGGCGTGATGCGCATCAGCGCCAGCGTGCCGACCGCGCGATCGGTGCGTGCGTCAATCACCGCGTACTGCAGCGGATCGCGCTTGGCCGCGATGCGCTCGATATAGGCACGAAACGCACCGGCATCGGCAAACGGACCTTCCATCAGATAGGTCCAGTCGCGGCCGTCCTGCGCTTGGCCAAATGCCTCGAACAATGCGTCGGCATGGCGCGCGGCATCCAGCGGCTCCAACCGGCAGTAGCGGCCGGCCAACGGCACATGCGGCGGTAGCGGTCGGGGGCTCCAGTCCGGCAAAGCGTTGCCGATGGGTTGTTGATAAGGGTTAAGGGTAGTGGCAGTCATACGAAACCAGGGGCCGGACATCAATACAGCACCACCGTACCGAACCTCATGGTTCTGTGAGAAGAGCCATCCCCCCTCAGCGCGATAGAACCACGGCCGGCAGCACCTGATGTGGATTAGTCCGTTCGGCGCCCCGCTACGTGGCAATAGCGTCCAACGGCATGCGTCGATATGTTGACGGCGGGGGAGGACAGCGCCAGGAAACGGCGCGGGCACGCGCTTTGCCGCTCGCAAAGCGAGCGTCCGCATTCGAGATGCACCGTTCATCGGCCAACGCCTCGGCCAGCTGTCTTCTTTCAGGAGCTCACGCGTGGCGCCATTGTTCAACAGGTGGATTCGCCGGCACATCCGATGCGGATACGCCTTCATGCTGTGGGTTGCCCTGGCTTGCCTGGCGCCATGCAACCCTGCGCTGGCTGGCCCCAAGTTCGCCAATCTGGTCACCATGCGCATTGACGCCGGTGCAACCGTTGCCCTGCCGCGTACGTGGGGGCCGCCTCGGTTGGACCAGGAAGCCCCCATCCCCTCTGTTGCCGGGACGATCAACTCGCCGTTCGGGCCGTCACGGCTCGTGTTTGCGCAACAGGCCACACCATCCGAAGGCTTTAGCCTGGTGACCGTGCGCAAATCCGATTTCGAAAAAGGCGCGCCGCTGTACCTGGAGACCATCCCCCCGCGCGATCTCGCCATCCTGCTCAACCATATGGAGTCGCGCGTGCATGGGGATCGCCCGAGCTGGGCCGTGCGCCTGATCCGCGGCAAACCACCCATGCAACGGCGGCTGGGCGAGCACAGCGTCATCTACTGGGAGGGCGAGTGGCATACCTCCAACAACCACACGGCGATGGTCCGAGGCTATGCCTTTTTCGGCAACGGTGCCGTCTACCTGTTGCGGGTATTTGGGGCAGCTGGGCACAACCAGACGGAATTTTCCGAGGAAGCCCGCTTTGCCGATGCGGTGGCCGCCACCTTCCGCACGAAGTAGGCAATCTATTTTGTTGCGTAGCAACATCACTTGCGCGGGTGGCGGCCCGCCGGCGCACAAGCGCAGGCCGCGCCACGCAAGGCCTGAAATTTGTTGTTACCTTTGGAACAGTCTGTTCACCCCCCACCATATTGTTCTTCCGCATTGCAACACCTAAACTTCGCACAGTTGTTCAGACATCGATTGCCTGGACATACATGCAAGTGTTGTAAGGAGAACAATCATGAAATGGTTGGATATTGGCGCCGTCATGGCCGCCTGGATCGCAAGCTGCGTCGCAGCAGGCTGGCTCATCAGCGCAGCCTCCTTCCTGGCCTAACCCCCAGGTAAAGCCGGGAGCCCCGCCCCGGAAGCAAGAACGGCCGAGCTGGACCCCTTCCCGCCCGGCCTGGAATTCAAGTCGATTGGTTCGTCAGGCGCGTCTCAGGCGCCCTTCGCCCCCGCCCACTGGACGAATCGGTCGACAAACCCCTGCAGGAATTGGCGCGTGCGCGCCTCCGTCACTCCGCCCTCGGCGTCGAACGGTTCCCCCGCAAAGTGGAAGAACACCTCCGGCAACGGCACGATCTGCACGCCCACGGCCGAGAGCACGTTGCGCAGTTGCGCCTGCGCCAGGGCCGTGCCGATCGCCCCCGGTGACGCCCCCGCAATGCCCGCCGGCTTGCCGCCCCACACACTCTGGCCGTACGGCCGCGAACCCCAGTCGATCGCATTTTTCAGCACGCCCGGAATGCCACGGTTGTATTCCGGCGTGACAAACAGCAGCGCCTGCACGCCCGCCACGTCGGCCTTGAAGCGCTGTACCGGCTCGGGCAGGCTGCCGTCCAGATCCTGGTTGTACAGCGGCAGCTCGCCAATCTCGATGATCTTGGCAGTGGCGCCTGCCGGCAGCAGGCCAATCAGCGCATGCGCCAGCTGGCGGTTGAACGACGCCTTGCGCAGGCTACCGACGATGACACCAATAGTCAGATTGCTCATGAGGACTCCTCGCTCGACAAAGGTTCAGGGGTGGCGTTGAACGTTGCGCGGCCTCAGGGGCAGCGCCCTATTCCGCGCGCGCCGGCTCGGCCAGCGCAGCGCGCTTGTTCAGGCGGTCAATGAGGCCGAACATCAACGGGTTCAGCAGGATCGACAGAATGGCGGCCGCCAGCAGCAGGCCACGGGCACGCACCGGCAGGATCTCCAGGCTAATGCCCAGACCAATCAGGATGAACGAAAACTCGCCGATTTGCGCGAGGCTGGCGGAAATTGTGAGCGCCGTACGGTTGGCGTGACCAAAGGCGCGCACCACCGCAAATGCCGCCAGCGACTTGCCCACCACCACGATCAGCACGGTGCCCAGCACCGCCCAGGTGTCGTCAACCAACACGCTCGGGTCGAACAGCATGCCGACCGACACGAAGAACAGCACCGAAAAGGCGTCGCGCAGCGGCAGCGACTCTTCCGCCGCCCGCTGGCTGAAAGGGGATTCGGCCAGCACCATGCCCGCGAAGAAGGCGCCCAGTGCAAACGACACCCCAAACAGCACCGTCGCCCCATAAGCCACACCCAGCGCGGTCGCCAGCACCCCCAGGCGGAACAGCTCGCGGCTGCCGGTCATGACAATGCGCTCCAGCATCCACGGAATCACGCGGCGGCCCACCACCAGCATCAGCGCGGCAAACGCCACCACCTTGCCCAGCGTGATGGCCAGCACCTTGATGATGTCCCACGCGCCCACGGTCGTGCTGCCTGCGCCACCCAGCGCACCCGAGAGCGCCGGCAGCAGCACCAGCGTCACCACCATCACGAGGTCTTCCACGATCAGCCAGCCAACGGCGATATGGCCTTCATGCGAGTTGTCGATGCCGCGGTCTTCCAGCGCCTTGAGCAGCACCACCGTACTGGCCACCGACAGCGCCAGCCCGAACACCAGCCCGGGGCCCCAGTTCCAATCGAGCAGCCACGCCAGCCCCATGCCCATCAGCGTGGCGAGTGCGATCTGCCCAAGCGCCCCCGGAATGGCGATGGCCTTGACCGCCAGCAGCTCCTTCATCGAGAAATGCAGCCCCACGCCAAACATCAACAGGATCACGCCCAGCTCGGCCAGTTGCGGCGCGAGGCTCTGGTCCGCCACGAACCCTGGGGTGAACGGCCCGGCAACCACACCTGCCACCAGATAGCCCACCAGCGGCGGCAAGCGCAGCCGATGCGCGATGGTGCCGAAGATGAAAGCCAGCACGAGACCACCAATCACGGTGGAGATGAGTGGGGTGTCGACGTGCATGCGTTCCTGTGAAGTTGGGGCGGATGGAAAGACGGGGTGGACCAGCGGAACAGCGGGATCGGGCCTGCGGGCCCTTGTGCGACAACGGCGGTGCCGATTTGTTCACTTGCGTCACAACTATAAGGGATGCGGCTTGGCAAACCTTACAAAGCAAATGTCATGCAGAAGACATCGCCGCCGCAGCGCCGCTCCTACACTGCGCCGCAGACCCGCTCGCGCCGGGCAGACCAGGAGACAACACATGCGCTACGCCAACAAAGTCCTTTCCGTGGACGAAGCCATTGCCCACGTCCGCAGCGGCAGCCGGCTGATGCTGGGCGAATTCGTCGGCGCCGGCGAGCCCGCCTGCTGCATCGAGGCGCTACTCGCCAGCAGCATCAACCAGCTCACGCTCATCGCCAACACATCTGGCCTGCGCGGCGGCTTCCTTAAGGCCAGACTGTTTGCCTCGGGCCAGTTGGCGGAGTACATCGGCACGCACGTCGGCACTACGGATGAATCGACACAGGCTTACCTGAGCGACAGCGTGCGTGTGGCCGAGTTCTTCCCGATGGGCACCTGGGCCGAGAAAGTGCGCGCGGGCGCGCTGGGCCTGGGCGGCGCACTCGTGCCGGTGGGCGTGGGCATCCTCGACCAGCCGGGCATGTTTCCCCAGCGGGGCGCCCCCAAGCCAACGATCATGGTGGACGGCATGACGTGCTTCGTGGAGCCGCCCCTGCGCGCCGATGTATCGATCATCAAGGGCTGGCGCGCCGATACCTTCGGCAACGTGGAGTTTCGCGGCACGGCGCTGCAGAACCAGCGCGACATCGCCATGGCGGGCGACTACACCATCGTCGAGGTGAACGAGATCGTGGAAGTGGGCACGATCCCGCCCGAGCGCGTGGGGTGCCCTGGTGTGTTCGTCAATGCGGTGGTGCAGGGGTTGTCGCTGGAAGACCAGCATGCGCTCTACAAACAGCACTGGACCAAGCTCGGGCGACTGCCTGCCGCTGCCCAGGCCTGATCACCCGATCACAACGACAAGGAGACCGCCATGCACCCGCTGCCCGAGCACCCCAAACAACGCATTGCCGCCCGCTGCGCGCAGGAATTGCGCGCTGGCGAAGTCGTCAACCTCGGACTGGGCATCCCCACGCTCACGGCCAACTATCTGGATGCCGATGCCGGCGTCATCTTCCACACCGAGAATGGCGCCTTCGGCTTTGGCGGCCGCCCGGCGCTGGACGCCATCGACAGCGACGTCACCAACGCCGGCTGCGAGCCGATCACGCTGCCGCCCGGCGCAGCCATCATGGACCTTGCTACGTCGCTGGGCGCGATGCGCAACGGCTATATCGACGTGACCATCCTCGGCGCGCTGCAGGTGGATGCGCTGGGCAACCTCGCCAACTGGGCGTGTGACCGCAACGGCAAATGGTGGCCCGGCATCGGCGGGGCGATGGACCTGTGCTACGGCACCCGCAAGGTGATTGCCGCGCTGGCCCATACCGACAAGCACGGCAACTCGAAGATCCTGCCGCGCTGCACGCTGCCGCTCACGGGCCAGGGTTGCGTCAAGGTCATCGTGACTGAGCATGCGGTGTTTGATGTGACCGACACGGGGCTCGTGCTGCGCGAAATTCTCTCGCATGCGACACTCGACGACATTCGCGCCATGACGGCGGCCCCCTTCACACTGGCGCCGCTGCTGCAGATGCCCATACCGCTTGAGGCCTGAGGAACGTTCATGCCCACCACCGTCGACTGGTTCTTCGATGTCATCTCGCCGTTTGCCTACCTGCAGCTTGAGCAGTTCGACCGGCTGCAGGCCGAGCACGACATCGTCATCTGCCCACGCCCGATTGTGCTGGGTGCACTGCTGAACCACTGGGGTCAGAAGGGCCCGGCAGAGATCGGCGCCAAGCGGGTGTTCACCTATCGGCATGCGCTCTTCCGCGCGCAACAGCTTGGCATTCCGTTCCGCATGCCGCCCGCGCATCCGTTCAACCCGATCAAGGCACTGCGGCTGACGATTGCGATGGATGGCTCGCTCGATGCCGTGCGCGCGGTGTTCTGGCACATCTGGCGGGATGGCAACGATGTCGCATCGTCCGAGGGTTTTGCAGCGCTGTGCGAGGCGGTCGGCTTTGCGGAAGGTGTCACCGCCGTTGAGCAACCTGCTGTGAAAGATGCTCTGCGCCAGCACACCGATACCGCCATCGCGCTCGGCGTGTTTGGCGTGCCCACGCTGGTGCACCACGGCGAGCTGTTCTGGGGTGAAGACGCAACCGACATGTTCGTGCGGTGCCTCACCACCGATTGGCTTGCCACACCCGAAGTGCAACGCGTGACCACGTTGCCGGTGGGTATCCAGCGTGGCTGAACACGACACCAATTCGCGCCCCGGTATCAGCCGCGCGCGGCTGGCGCATATTGCCGCTTGGTCGATCGACCTGCCCGGCGACGAAGCCGACCGTGCCTGCGCTGGCATCGTCGAGAAGACCTACGCGCGCGGCGCCTGCATCTGCCCGAAGAACACGCTGCTGGAAAGCTGGACCGGCGTGGTCACGGGCCTCATCAAGATCGGCACGGTATCGCCCGAGGGCCGCAGCGTCACGTTCACGGGCGTACCGGCCGGCGGCTGGTTTGGCGAAGGCACGGTGCTCAAGAACGAGCCGCGCCGCTACGACATCGTTGCGCTGCGCGACACGCGCATGGCCTTCATGGACCGCGCCACCTTCATGTGGCTGGTCGAGAACAGCGTGGCCTTCAACCGCTTCCTGGTGAAGCAGCTCAATGAGCGGCTCGGCCACTTCATGGCGCTGCTCGAATACGACCGCCTGCTCGATGTCACGCCGCGCCTGGCGCGCTGCATTGCCTCGCTGTTCAACCCGGTGCTCTACCCCGGCGCGGGCGATCATCTGGAGATCACGCAGGAAGAGCTCGGCCTGCTCTCGGGCATGACGCGGCAGGTGGCCAACCAGTCATTGAAGGCGCTGGAAAAAGACGGTGTGGTGCGGCTGGAATATGGCGGCGTGACGGTGGTGGACCTGGAGCGCCTGCGCAGCTACGGCGCCTGATGGCGCCCGCCTCTGTTAACGAATCTTCATCCGATAGAGCGGCCTGCAACCGCTAGAATCGCGGCACAACAAGACAAGATCATTACGCTGCGGCTTGCGTACCACGTATCGTGCACCGCAGCCGGAAGAGGGAACAGGGTGCGCACCCGCGCGCCTGCATCTATGCTGCCGATTCATCTGCTTTCCACCGGCAAGGCGCTGCCGGAGCAACGGGTCACGTCCGCAGAGCTGGACACCCGCCTGGGCCACACGGCCGGCTACGTGCGCAAGAAATCCGGCATTGACGTACGACACCACGCTACGCTTGCCGAGCACCAGTCAGAACTTGCCGGCGCCGCCGTGCGCGATGCCCTGCGCCGCGCCAATGTGCCCGCCGCTTCCATCGACTTGCTGATCTCCGCCTCGGGCGTGCAGGAGCAGGCGCTGCCCAACACGGCCACGCGCATCCTGCAGCCCGCGGGGCTGCCCGCCGGCACGCCCGCGTTTGACGTCAACGCCAGTTGTCTGAGCTTTGTCACCGCGTTGCACGTGGCAGCCAATCTGCTGACGACGGGCGCCTACCGGCGCATTGCCGTGGTGGCGTCAGACCTTGCCTCGCGCGGTATCAACTGGAGCGATGCGGAAACCGCGCTGATCTTTGGCGATGGCGCGGCCGCCGTGATTGTCGAGGCCGCACCAGCCGCGTCCGGCGCCGGCATCCATGCCTATCGCATGGAGACCTACCCGGCCGGCAAGACCTTCTGCGAAATCCCCGCCGGTGGCACGCGCCGCAACCCGCGCACGGGCGCGCAGCCGTCGGACTACCTGTTCCACATGGATGGCAAACGCGTGTTCAAGCTGGCCTCGCAGTTGATGGATGGCTTTCTCGATCGCCTGTTCGCGGGGTGCAGCTACACACTGCGCGACATGCACGTGGTCGTGCCGCACCAGGCCAGCCACCTCGGCATGCAGCATTTGCGCAAGCGGCTGGGCGTGCCCGAGACCAGCGTGGTCGACATCTATGCGCAGCACGGCAACCAGGTAGCCGCATCGATTCCCACCGCGTTGCATGAAGCCGTCACGCGCGGGCGCATTGAACCGGGGCGCCCGGTGTTGCTGGTGGGCACCGCGGCAGGCCTGACACTCGGCGGCATGGTGTTGACCACATGACGACACTGGTGACCGGTGCCACGGGTGGGCTCGGCCGCAACGCCGTCGACGCGTTGCTGGCACAGGGTGCGCGCGTGCGTGCCACCGGGCGCGATGCCGCGCAGCGAGAAACCTTTCTTGCGCGCGGTGCCGACTACGTGCCGGCCGATCTCGCCCGTCTTACGCCCGCCACGCTGGATGCGCTGCTGGAAGGTGTCGACACGGTCTGGCATTGCGCGGCGCTGTCGTCGCCGTGGGGCGCGTATGACGATTTCTACGCGGCCAACGTATGCGCAACGGCTGCTCTGGCCGAAGGCGCGGTCAAGCGCGGCGTACGGCGCTTCGTACATATCTCCACGCCGTCGATCTACTTCGACTACCAGCACCACGCGAACCTGCCTGAGACCTATCGCCCCGCCCGCTTCGCCAACCACTATGCAGCGACCAAGATGCTGGCGGAAGACGCGATTCAGCAACAGGCAGCCGCGCAAGACACCACGCGCTTCGTCATCCTGCGCCCGCGCGGGCTGTTCGGCCCGCACGACCGCGTGGTGCTGCCGCGCATCCTGCATCTGCTGAAGCTGCGTGGCGGCACGCTGCCCCTGCCGCGCGGTGGCGCCGCGCGCATGGACCTGACTTACCTGGAGAACGTGGTGCACGCCATGCAATGCGCCACCACGGCCGACGTGCCCAGTGGCGCCGCGTACAACATCACCAACCACGCGCCTGCCACGCTGCGCGATCTGCTGGACCAGTTGCTGGGGCAGCAGCTTGGCTTGCGCTACCGCATTCGCGCTGTGCCGTATCCGGCCATGGCGCTGGCGGCACGCCTCATGGAATCGGCCGGCAACTTCTCGCACCGCGAGCCGCTGCTCACGCGCTACAGCGCCGCCGCCCTGCACTACGACATGACGCTCGCCAATGACCGTGCGCGCGCCGAACTCGGCTACGCGCCGCCCATCGACATGGCGGAAGGCATCTGCCGCACAGCCCACTGGTTACGCGAACATGGCAACGTTGACCGTCTTTGAAGCCGGCTACTGCACGCACACGGCCTGCGTGGCGCTGCGCGGCGCAGGCCTGCGCACGTGTGCGTTTCCGGCACGTGCGTGGCTGATCGAAGTCGCTGGCCGCCGTTGGCTGTGGGACACGGGCTACGCCTCGCACTTTCACGACCACACGCGCAGCGGCCTGTTTGCAATCTACCGCAAGGTCACGCCGGTGTACTTCGATACCTCCGAGTCGATGGCGGCGCAGCTTGCGCAGCAGGGGCTGCGGCCAGCCGATCTGGACGGGCTGATCGTCTCGCACTTCCACGGTGATCACGTGGCTGGTTTGCGCGACTTTCCCGGGGTACCCGTCATCTGCTCGGGCGAGGGCTGGATGCACTTGCGCGCGCTGCGTGGTGTCTCCGCATTGCGGCGTGCCTTCGTGCCGGGGCTGATTCCCGAAGATTTCGAAACACGCACGCGCTTTGTCGAGCAGTTCGAGCAAGTCGCGCTGCCGCCCGAATTGGCACCGTTCACATCGGCATGGGCGGTGCCCGACAGCAACGGCGACGTGCTGCTCGTACCGCTGCCCGGCCATGCTGCCGGACACATCGGCGCCTTCGTCCGCACACACGATGGCTGGGTACTGCTGGCGGCCGATGCGGCGTGGTCTCCGCTGAGCTATCGCGAACTGCGCGGGCCGTCAGTGCTGGCCTATTCGATCATGGAAGACCGCCACGCCTACTTCGATACGCTGCACAAACTGCACGCGCTGGACGCAGGCGGCCACGTACGCATCCTGCTCACGCACGAGGGTGCGCTGTGACGGTACTTCATCGCCTGTTGTGGTCGTACTGGCAGACGCTCCGGTTGCGGCCAGCCAACCGTGCCGCGCTGGAGGCGCACCAGCAGCACCAGATTGCGCGCTTCACGCAGCGTGTGCTCACACGCAGCCCGTACTTCCGCGCCTTCGCATCGAAGCCGATGCGCGAGTGGCCGTTGATGGACAAGGCCACGATGATGGCCAACTTCGACGACATGAACACCGCCGGCCTGCGCCTGGACGACGTGCTGGCCTGCGCGCGCCAGGCCGAGCAGTCGCGCGACTTCCGGCCGATGGTCGGGCCGTATTCGGTGGGCCTGTCTTCCGGCACGTCGGGCGGGCGCGGCGTGTTTGTCGTCAGCCCTAGGGAACGGGCCCAGTGGGCCGGCATACTGCTGGGCAAGCTGCTGCCGCGCGGGCTGCTGCACGGTGAACGTGTCGCCCTGTTCCTGCGTGCCAACAACAATCTGTACACGGCGGTACGCAACCCGTGGCTGACGTTTGCGTTCTTCGATCTGTTCGCACCGTTCGAGTCGCACCGCGCGCCGCTGGAGGCATTGCGGCCCACCATCGTCGTGGGGCCAGCGCAGGTGCTGCGCGCCCTGGCACTGGAGAAGCTGGCCGGCCGGCTCCACATCGCGCCGGTGCAAGTGTTGTCCGGCGCCGAGGTGCTGGAACCGATGGACCGCGCGCTGCTGGCGCAGGCGTTTGGCAACGTCGGTGAGGTCTACCAGGCCACCGAGGGTTTCCTGGGCGCCACCTGCTTGCACGGCACGCTGCACCTGAACGAGGCACACGTGCACATTGAGCCGCAGTGGCTGGACGACCGTCGCTTTGCGCCCATCGTCACCGATTTCACGCGTAGCACGCAGCCCATCGTGCGCTACCGGCTCGACGACATCCTCATCCGCCGCGACCCTGCACTGCCGCCCTGCCCGTGTGGCAACCCCGCGATGGCCATTGAGCGCATCGAAGGCCGCTGCGACGACACGCTCGTCCTGCCCGCACACGGCGGCGGCACCGTTACGGTGTTTGCCGATGTGTGCTCGCGCGCCCTGGCGCAAGCGCTACCGCTGCAGGCCGACTACCGCCTCGTGCAGACCGATGCGCAAACGCTGGCGCTCTCCGTCCACCTCGCCGATGCCGACATCGCCCGCGCCTGCCAGGCGCATCTGGCGGACGTCCTTGCCTGCCAGGGTGTCGATATGACACGCGTGACATGGCACCCCGCACCGCAAGACATTGCGATCGACTTCACCACCAAGCGGCGTCGCATCGTCCGGCTTGCAGCGTCGGGAGCCACCCAATGAGCCCGCTCGCTACGCGCCTGCGTCATATGGCATTGGGCTGGTGCTCGGTCGGCCTCGTCTACGGCACGTGCGGTGTGCTGCAAGGGGCAGGCACCGTGGTGCCCGAAACGGCGCTGGACCGTGCCATCCCGTTCAGCACGTCGGGCATCTGGTTGTACCTGTCGTTCTTTGCACTGATTCCGCTGGCGTATCTGCTGGCCGACATGCAACGGCTGCGCTGGCTGGAACGTGCCATGCAGATGAGTGCCCTGGTGAGCGGCGCAGTCTTCCTGCTCTGGCCGACCACGCTGCACTACCCGCCGCTGGCAGACGGATCTCTGCCGGCCAGCGTGCAGCGCATGCTGATGACCATGGATTCGAGCCAGAACTGCCTGCCATCCCTGCATGGTGCGCTCACGGTGCTCTCCGTCTGGGCGCTGGCCGATGCACGCAAGCCAGTCCGCACGCTGCTGGCGACGGCGTGGGGGCTTGGTGTGCTGTACGCAACCATCCAGACGCGCCGGCACGTTGCGCTCGATCTGTCTGCCGGCGTGGCGGTGGGCGTGCTGTGCGGTGTAGCCGTACGCCATTGGCTGGTGCGGCGCGCTCCAACCCTCTCGATTGAACCCGTATCGACATGAATGCATTTGCCCTGCCGCTGGCCCTGATGCTCGGCTGCGTGCTGCTGGAGCTGGCTGCGCTCAAGTGGTGGCGCGGCCAGCCACTACCGTGGCGTGACGTGATCCTCAACCTAAACTCCGGCCACGTGCTGATGTGGTTGTGCCGCGGCCTGGAGGTAGCCGGCTTCACCTGGCTGTACGCCAACGCCAGCCTGCATTGGGTCGATGGCTGGCACCCGGTCATCGGCTGGGCCTTCGCCTTCGTGGCGTGGGACCTGGGCTTCTACTGGCTGCACCGCATGCACCATCGGTTCGGCTTCCTGTGGACCATCCACGCGGTGCATCACGAGGGCGAGCACTTCAACCTGTCGCTGGGCGTGCGCAATGCGTGGCTGTCGTCGCTGACGTCGTTGCCGTTCTTCGTACCGCTGGCGCTGCTGGGCGTCACACCCGAGATGTTTGTGGCGGTGTCGGGCCTGCATTACTCCGTGCAGTTCTACAACCACTGCGGGCTGGTGGGCAGCTCGGGCGTGCTCGACAAGTTCATGGTCACGCCGGCCAACCACCGCGTGCACCACGGCTGCAACCCGGAATACATCGACCGCAACTTCGGCGGCACGCTGCTGCTGTGGGACAAGCTGTTCGGCACCTACCAGCGCGCCCTGCCCGATGTGCCGATCCGCTATGGCGTACACAAGCCAACGCACAGCGACAACCCGTTCTGGGCCAACATCGTGCCGGCACTGCACTGGCTCGGCCTGCGTGCGCCGCATCTGCAGCGCGACACGCGCGTGACACCGGCCGGCTGGATTGCCACCGGTGGCGTGCTGCTCTTTGGCGTGGTGATCGACTATGTGCGCACTGACGGCTTCTGGCCTGGGCATTGGCAGGCCATGTGGTTCGCACTCATCCTGCTGCTGACGGTCGCCCTGGGTGGTCTGTCGGACGGGCGCGCATGGGGCCGCTGGCTGTGGGCATTGCTGGCACTGGCGTTGCCTGCGCTCATGATCGGCGTGTGCGGCGCGGGGGATGCGCTCTCCAATGGTCTGGCCATCGCGCTTGGCGTGCATGGTCTCGCCTGTAGCTTATGGCATGCGCTGCGTACAAGCACACCGTTGCAACCTTCACCTCATGGCGAATCTCAGTAAGCTCCGCTACGCTTCGCCGCGTTCATTCACGCTGGCGGATGACCTGCGCCGGGCCGCGCACGATCACCTGCAGACAAACGACGACCACCGCTTTGCGGACCTCGGTCTGATCGTCAAGGGCCTGTTCCTCGCGACCTGCGCGGCGTTGCTCTATGCCGCCATGGTCACAGCCACGCGCCCGGTGGTCTTCGTGCTGGCGTATCTCGCATTTCCGTTCTTCGCGATGATGCTGGCCATGAACGTGCTGCACGACGGCGCGCACCGGGCGCTGTCGCCGTGGGCATGGCTGGACAGCGCCATGATCCGGCTCACCGCCATCCCGCTCGGCATTGAGCCCGCATACTGGACGGTGCGCCACGTGCACTATCACCACGCGCACGCCAACATCGAGCACTACGACCTCGACACCGCCGCCAACCGCTTCCTGCGGCAGACGCCGTTTCAGCCGTGGTATCCGCAGTTTCGATATCAGCATCGCTACTGGCCGCTGATCGCTGCGCTGTCGCTGCCGTACATCAACTGGATCTACGACTGGTCGGACCGACTCGGGCTCACCGCACTCAAAGCAGACCGCGTGCTGCCGGGCCTGCGTGGCTGGGCAACCTTTCTGTGCGCCAAGGCGCTGCATCTGCTGGTGGCCGTGGCCTTGCCGGCCTGGGTGGCGCATCGGCTTGGCCTTGGCTGGGGCTGGGTGGCGTTCGGCTACTTTGTCGGGCAGATGTTGGCATCGTGCGTGCTGGTGGCATTGATCCTGGGCACGCACTGGGCCGACGTAACGTTCTATCTGCCGCCCGAGTCCGGTCAGTTGCCGCACACGTGGCATGAACATGCCTTCCACACCGCATGCGATTGGCGGCCGCAACCGGCATGGGTCGGCTACTGGCTGGGCGGCCTGAACTGGCACCTCACGCACCACCTGTTTCCGACGTACAGCCACCGCCACTATCCGGCGCTGGCTGCACGCGTGGCGGAGGTGGCGCGCACGCATGCCCTCGACTACCGCACGCTCACCTATCCAGAACTCCTGGCCGCACAGCAGACCTTTCTGCGTGCGATGGGTGAGCGGCCAAGCTGACGCGCTGGCCGTCACCGCTTCGCACCACACGCGCACCTCAGTGACGCACCTCGACCGCATGCACGGCATCGAGGATGACCTTCGCCACATCCTGCGGCCGCGACTGCTGCGGCACGTGGCTGGTCGGCAAGCTCGTCACCTTGGCGCCAATCTTCCTGGCCATGGCACGCTCCAAGTCCGGCTGGATCATCCGGTCGTGCTCGCTGACGATAAACCACGAGGGCTTGCTCTGCCATGCGGCCACCGTGGTCCGCTCACCAAATGCCGATGCTTTGATGTGTCCTTGCGTGGCCGCCATCACGCGGGCCTGCGCGGCCGGCACATCCTGCGCAAAGTCGCTCGCTAGCGCCGCGGCAGGTAGCGATAGATAGCCGTTGGCATCCGCTACCAGCTTGCCGATGCCGGGCGCCGGTGCATAGTCCTTGCCGACCTCTTCCGTCGACTGCCCGGCATCCGGTGCAAAGGCCGCCACATAGACCAGCCCGGCCACCTTGCTGTCCGCGCCGGCCTCGGTGATGACCGTGCCGCCCCACGAGTGCCCCACCAGCACGACCTTGCCGGTCTGGTTACCGATGGCGCGGCGCGTGGCGGCCACGTCGTCAGCCAGCGAGTTCAGCCCGTTTTGCACAGCCTGGACTTTCAGGCCCTTGGCCTGCAGCAGCGGAATGACCTTGGCCCAATCCGAGCCATCGGCAAAGGCGCCGTGCACGATCACCACGGAAGGCTGGTCTGCGTCTGCAGCCAGGAGGGGCGCACTGGCGGCCATGCCCAGTGCGAGCAATGCGAAGGAGACAGCGTTGCGTTTCAACATGTCGATTCCTGAGTCTTTGAGCGGATATTCAGTGGATGGGGTGGTTGCGGGGCACGCGCTGCGTCAGGCGTGGGCGCCGTCGTGGTACGGGTCGGCACTGCGAGCGCCGTCGGTATAGGCATCGACCGAGCGGGCACCGTCCGTGTAGATGTCGGTCGCGCGGGCGCCTTCGGTGTACACGTCGCGTGCTTCTTGAACTGAACGGGCACCTTCGGTGTATGGGTCGCGTGCACCGCCAAACGAAGTGGCAGCGTGTGCACCGGCGGCGGCAACGGCGAGGGCAACAGCAGCGAAAGACATGGCGAGATTGCGGGTCATGATCGTTTTCCTCAGAAGGATGGGTTAGGGATTGCGCGGCCCGGCGTTGCTTCGTACCGGTTCAGCGTCGGGCCACGGAATGCATTTAAGCGGGCCGACGTATCCCGCACGTAGCAGCAAGCAGCCCGTTTTGTCTGACCGTGTACCGTCGCCTTGGCCGGATACATGCGCATACAAAACCCCCGTCGCCGAAGCCCATTGCTACACAGCGATACAAATCGGCAGAACCGTGAAACATGCGGGATACACCGCGATCGCCTAATGCAGGGAACGAGGCCGGCCGGACCACTCCTGGACCCTCCCTCGTCATCCACCCTTGAATTCAGGAGCTCCCATGCAACAGATTCGAATCGCCGCCGCCCTGCTCGTGCTCAGCGGCACCCTTGCTTCCCACAGCGCATTGGCCCAGTCAGACGGCGTGCAACGCACCGACCTCGTTCACCAAGACCTCAGTGCGCATGGCTACGAGACCCTGCAGGTGCGGGTCGATTTTGATGAGAAGGCGTTTGCCCCCAACCACGCACATCCGGGCGAAGAGATCGCCCACGTGTTGAACGGGGCGCTTGAGTACCGGCTGGACGGCAAGGCGCCCGTGACGCTACAGGCCGGTGAATCGCTGTTCATTCCGGCCGGTGTCGCGCACTCGGCAAGAAACGTCGGCAGCGGCAAGGCATCGGAGCTAGCGACCTATGTGGTCAGAAAAGGCGAGCCGCTCGTCCAACGCGTCCAGTAACCGTATTCACCTGACCATCTGAAGAGCGTCCCCAATGTCGAACCCCATCAACCTCCGTCGCCGCCGCCTTCTCGGCACCACCATTGCCAGCATTGGCGTGCTTGATCTCGGGCTGACCGAGCTTGTGCATGCGCAGCCCGCGCCTTCCACATCGAGTGCATCGTTGGCGAGTCAGGCCAACCCCTTTGGTACCCTGCAGCAGATTGATGCAGGCGTGCTCAACATCGGCTATGCGGACCTTGGCCCCAAGGACGGCCCCGCCGTGATCCTGCTGCACGGCTGGCCCTATGACATCTACAGCTATGCGGAGGTGGCGCCAGCATTGGCAGCAGCCGGCTATCGCGTGCTCGTGCCGTACCTGCGCGGCTATGGCACGACGCGCATCCGCTCGGCAGACGTGCCACGCAACGGGCAGCAGGCGGCGCTGGCAGTCGACATCATCGCGTTCATGGATGCGCTCAAGATCAAGCAGGCCCACTTTGGCGGCTACGACTGGGGGGCACGCACGGCAGACATCATCGCGGCGCTGTGGCCGGAGCGCTGCAAGACGCTGGTTTCAGTGAGCGGCTACCTGATCGGCAGCCAGGAGGCGAACCGCAAGCCGCTGCCACCGGCGGCAGAGTTTGCGTGGTGGTACCAGTTCTACTTCACGACGGAGCGCGGTGCGCAGGGCTATGCCGCCAACTGCAAAGACTTCAACCGCCTGATCTGGAAGCTCGCCTCGCCCACGTGGAAGTTTGACGACGCCACCTACGACCGCAGCGCCGCCGCGTTTGACAACCCGGACCACGTGGCCGTCGTCATCCACAACTACCGGTGGCGCCTGGGGCTGGCCGAGGGCGAATCGCAGTTCGATGCATTGGAAAAACGCCTGGCCGACGCGCCCGCCATTACGGTGCCCACCGTCACCATGGAGGGCGACGCCAACGGCGCACCGCATCCAGAGCCATCGGCCTATGCGAAGAAGTTCACGGGCAAGTACCAGCACCGGAACATCGGCGGTGGCATTGGGCACAACCTGCCGCAGGAAGCACCGAAGGCATTTGTGCAGGCGATGCTGGATGTGGTGCGGCTTTGAGGGTGAGAGATGAGGCAACGCCTCATCCCTCCGATGCAACTACGCGATCAGTAGCCGATGTTGCTCAATGCCGTTGGCCCGTTACGTTGGCAGAGCTGCGCAAGATAGAGGCTCTTCGGTGCGACAGGCACGTTGGGCGAATCGACATCGCCCGGTGTTTCCGTGGTCTGCGGCATCGTGGTACCGGTGCTGCCGATCAACCAGTTCATCGAACCCGGCGGCGCCTGGATGTTGAAGGTGCCGGTCGAGTTCCACACCACGCCCCAGCCGATTGCCCAGCCCTGGCCAGAGCCCGCCGTGCCGCGGTTCGACAAGTCGATCGAGTAGCTGTTGCCGCTGACTGGGTTGGCCGCGAGCGTGGCGCCGTCAATCAGCAAGCCCGTGGCCCAGCGCTGATGCGGCTGGATCGAGCTGGAGCCGCACACACCGTCGGGCGTGCCCTTGAAGTTGAGCAGTACGTTGGGGCCCGGCACGCGCGCTGCGGTGGCGTAGTAGAACGACGCGGCTGCGCCGGTTGAAGACGTGCGGTCCACCAGCACCTGCGAGCCGCCAACGGAGATCTCCGCAAACTTCGCACCGGTACACGGCACATCGGCACCGTTGTTCTCGTGCGTGAGGGCGACCTGCGTAACGGTGAGGCGCGAGGCTTTGCTGCCGAGAATCAGGCCCGAGGTGAAGTTGTCGCCCACCACGTCGCGCACCCAGGCATCGGACGTGTTGTCCATCGCCAGCATGTTGTTGTTCGTGTAGCTGGTGCGCGGCACGCCGACAAGACGCAGATGCTCAATGCCAACCTGCTGGATCTGGCCGCCCAGCGTGTAGAGGCTCACTTTCGTGCCAGGCGGGTTCAGGTAGGTTGCATCAAACGAATCGGTCACCGGCACATCCAGCGTGATCTTGTTGCCGGTGATGGCCGTGATCTTGCGCGGTGTGTTAAGCGTGGAGCCGACCGAGATCCAGTTCTTGCCCGGCCCCATGTTGGCCATCTGCATGAAGTTCACCCAGGCCTGCGTGACGGGGCGCTGGATCAGCACCGCATCGCCCACATGAAAACCGCTGGCATTGTCGAGCGTGAAGGACAGCGCGCCCGCGGGGACGTAGGTGTCGGTCACGCTGGCCGTGGTCGACATGTTGGTGTTGCCGCCCGCGCCGCCCACCTGCAGCAGCGTCTGCCCGGTGGCCGTTCCGGGCGTCGGCACGGCTGGTGACGTGCCGTTCTGCAGCGGACTCGTGTCGTTGACGACGGTACCGTTGGTACCGGACCCGCTACCGCGCAAGACCACGCCCGACGCCGAGATCGTCAGCGTGCTCCCCACCGAGAAGGCGCCCGGCGCCAGCAACACCACGCCGCGCAACCCATTGCTGCCAACCGGCAAGGCGGCCACCTGGTTGATCGCGTTCTGGATGTTCTGCGTGTCGTCCTGCCCGCCACCAAGCGGGTTGACGGTGACGGCGGCCGCAGGCGCGGGCAGTGTCACGCCACCGCCCATGTAGCCGGCGGACGAGTAATCCATGACCGTGTCGCCGTTGGCGTTGAGCGTCTTGTAAGCGAGCAAGTTGTTGGACGGATACACCCACGCGCTATGGGCCGTGCTGCTGCCCCAGGCGTTGGGGGTGGCGCAGGCTTGCACGCCATAAGGCGGCGTAGCGTTGGCGGTTGTTCCGGGGCTGACGCCAGGGCTGGGGCTGGCAGTTCCACTCAGGCTGGTGGAGGCGGCGTTGGCGGTTCCGTCGCCACCACCCCCGCCGCAAGCGGCAAGGGTGGAAAGCAAGGCAACGGATGCCGCAAGACGGCAGGTGTTGGCTGTGAGAGGGGTCATGTTGAGCTCGTGGGGGCTTGGTTGTCGTAGCCGGCGTCGTCTGCGCCAGCGTTGGTGTTGCCACGACAACCAATAGCACGCGACCGCCCGTCCCGCGTGACAAAAACGTAACAACGGTGACGGTGTGTGCACACCGCCACCCACCGCCAACCGTGGCCGCTCACAAGGCCGAGACCAACCCCTGCGGCAACCCGCGCGTCACCACCAGCAGCGTCATCACCGCCGGTATGGCGGCGGCGGCCAGCACTGTCTGCGCTGCGGTAATGCCCGCCATGAGCGGCGCATCGCCGCCGAGCTGGCGCGCCATGATGTAAGACGACGACGCCGTCGGCAGTGCCTGAAACAGCAGCGCGACCATCAGCGCAACATCGGTCAGCCCGATGGCATGGCCCATCATCAGTGTCAGCACCGGCATGGCCAAAAACTTGACGAGCGACGACACGGCCACCGGCTGCACCCACGAGCGCACGCCGCTAAAGTTCAGCGCCGCACCCACACACAGCAGGCCGAGCGGCATCGACGCCGCACCGAGCGAACGCACCGCAGGCTCGATCAAACCTGGAACCTGCAGGCCGGCGATCTGCATGCCAATGCCCAGCACACACGCCACCACCAGCGGGTTCGTCACGATCTGGCGCACGAGCGCCTTGCCGCTCAGCCGCACCGAACCGAAACGCGCGAATACCAGCACACACAGCAGATTGACCGTCGGCACAATGGCCGCATTGCACACGGCGGCCAGCGCGATACCCTTCGCGCCGAAGAGCCCCGCCGCCAGTGACACGCCCACGTAGTTGTTGAAGCGCACCCCGCCTTGGAATACCGATGTGAAGGCCGCGCCGTCCACACGCATCCAGGGCCGTGTCAGCACCAACGCCAGCGCCACCACCACCGTTGCAACGATCAGCGTGCCGGCCAGCGGCAGCACAGGCAACGCCTGCAGGTGCGCACTTGCCAATCCGTGTGTGAACAGCGCGGGCAGCAGAATGTAATAGCAAAGCCGCTCTGCCTGCGGCCAGAACGCATCGGCAATGAAGCCGGTGTGCTTGAGCCCATAACCGAGCGCGACCAGAAGGGCGACGGGTGCCAGCGCCAGCAGAATCGCGGCGGTCATCGCCGTACTCCTGCGCGGCGATGCATGCCTGGTGTGGAAAAGACCAGGGGAAAGAGGCGGGGCAACATGGCAATGCTCGATCGAAACAGGAACACCGCCAAGCTATCACGCCGTGATAGCAGCAATGATTGTGATTGATCGTATGATCAACGAGAAATACTCATGGCAGATTCGACCACGGCATCGGCCAATGCCTGCGTGAAGCGCTGTGCCGGGCGCGACTGATGTTCAAGCAGAACGACTGCGCGGCGCGTCTGTGGCTGGCCAAAGGGCAGTCGCGTAATGGGCGGCAGTTGCGTCAGCACCGAGTCGGACAGTGCTACCACGGCCGCGCCCAGGCCACTCGCCACCATACGCACGATGGTGTCCTTGCTGTCGAGCACCATCTCTTCACGCACCCGCACGCCCAGACGGCGCAATTCCGCGGCGATCATGCGACCGGCCCAGGCCTGCGCATCAAAGCGGATGAACGGCAGCTCCGTCAGCAGCGCACGCGCGTCGTACTTCGCATACTGCGGTGGTGCCAGCAGCCAGAAGCGGTCTTCATAGAGCGTTGACCACACCAGCTCTGCCGGATGCGGCCGCACGGGCTGCGAGGTGATGGCGGCATCCAGCTCGCCGTCCGCCACACGTTGCGCAAGCTCGGCCGACATGCCGGCCGCCACGTGCACACGCAGCCCGGGGTGATCGCACCGCAGGGTCAGCAACGCATTGGGCATCGGCCCGGACATCGCGGTCTGGATCGCGCCGATACGCAACCGGCCGACCAGCGATTTTTCGTCACTCAGTGCATCGGGAATGCGGTCATACAGTGCCAGGATCTGCTCGGCCTGCGCAAGCACAATGCGCCCCGCTTCCGTCAGCGAAGGTTCGCGGCGCGAGCGATCGAACAGGCGGACGTTGAACTCCTCTTCCAACGATTTGACCTGCAGGCTGACGGCCGATTGTGTCAACCCAATGGCTTCGCCAGCGCGGGCAAACGTCCGGTGGCGGGCAATGGTGACGAGCGTTCTCAATGCGCGTAGAGACATGATCGGGAGCGAGGTTCGATCGGATGAGGATAGCGCATGGCGTGCACGCGCCAACGTTATCGGCGCAGCTTGATGGCCAGGGCTTGCCGCCACAACGCCGCAGCAGCCGGCGATAGCCTGCGCTGGTTCAGGCAGGCCAGCCCCACGCGGCGCGACGTGCGCGGCGTGATCTTGCGCACCACCACGCCCTCGTGCCGCTCGGGCAACGCCAGCGACGCGAGGATCGACACACCCTGCCCGCGTGCCACGAACTCCAGAATCGACAGCAACTGCGACAGTTCATGCGTGACTTTGGGCTGCACGTTGGCCCGCGCAAACATGCGCGCCACCAAGTCTTGCGAGCCGGCATGGGTGAGGATCAGCGGATGCCGCGCCAGCGCGCGCAGGTCGACGGAATCGGCCTGCGCCAGCGGATGCTGTGCCGGCACGACGGCAACAAGCTCGTCCACGGCCAGCGGCAGTGTGTCGAACTGCGGCTTGGGCAAGGTGACAACGGCAAGCTCGATACGACGCTCAACCAGCGCTTGCTCGATCTCCGCATCGGGCTTTTCCGTGACGTACACCTCAATGCCCGGATGGCGATCCTGAAAACGCTCCAGCAGCGGTGGCAGCAGCCGCAGCGATGAACTGGCACCAAACGATCCGATCCGCAGCACACCGCTCTGCAGGCCGGCACTGGCGCTGGCCGTGGCCTGAATCAGGTTCAGCGCGGCAAAGAGATCCCGCACATGCGGAAGAATCTGCTGCCCTGCGTGCGTCAACTCCACCGTTTGCGCATTACGATCCACCAGCGCCGTGCCCAGCGCGGTTTCCAGGGCGCGCAATGCATGGCTTGTTGCGGACGGTGTCATGCCGATCCGGGCGCCGGCATTGGCAATGCCTTCTGCACCGGCCAGTGACAGCAGCAGTTCCAGCTGACGAAGCGTCGGAGGGTGCGGCGCAAGGGCGTTCTTCATGTTGAAGTAAAACTCAATTGAGATTGAACAACATGAATTCTAGATTAGCGCGCATTCCCATGGATCACGCAGATCGAAAGGCCTCCCGCATGTTCTCCAAGACCGTCTCCACCCTTCGCCCCTCCCCCATCCAGGTCATGGCGGAACGTACGCGTCAGGCGCAGCAAGCCGGCCATAGCGTCGTCGACATGACGCTGGGCGAGCCCGACTTTCCCACGCCCGAGCACATTGGCGAGGCCGCCGTGCGCGCGATAGCCGAGGGACAGACCCGCTATACCCCCATCAACGGCACGGTGCAATTGCGTGAGGCCATCGTGCGCAAGCTGCTGCGTGACAGCGGCCTGGTCTATACGCCGGCCGACATCAGCGTGGGCTGCGGCGGCAAGCAGGTCATCTATCAGGCGTTCCTGGCAACGTTGAACCCGGGGGATGACGTCCTGATTCCCGCGCCGTACTGGGCGTCGTATGCCGACATCGTCTCGATGAACGGCGGCACGCTGCGGCCGCTGCTCACGTCACCCGGGACCGGCTACGCGCTGCAGCCCGAGACCCTGGAAGCGGCGATCACGCTGCGCACGAAGTGGCTGGTGCTGAACTCGCCCAGCAACCCAAGCGGCACGGCATACACGGCCGACCAATTGCTGCGCTTTGCCGAGATCCTGCGCAAGAGCGCCAACCAGCGGTTCTTCATTCTCGTGGATGACATTTACGAGCACATCCTCTACGACGGGCGCGAAGCCACCACGCTGGCAGCCGTTGCGCCGGATCTGGCACCACGCATCCTGACGGTGAACGGCGTGTCCAAGGCCTACTCGATGACGGGCTGGCGCGTGGGCTACGCCAGCGGGCCGCGCACCCTGATCGAGGCCATGACCAAGATCCAGATGCAGATCAACTCGCATACCTCGTCGGTGTCGCAGGCGGCGGCGGTGGCGGCGCTGGACGGGCCACAGGATGAGATCGTGCGCCGCTGCGGCATCTTCCAGGCGCGGCGGGATTTCCTCCTGCAGCGCTTTGACGCGATCGATGGGCTGCATACGCCCAAGCCGGAGGGTGCCTTCTACCTGTTTCCGGATGTGCGCACCTTCATTGGCAGTACCACGCCCAACGGCAGCAAGGTGAATGACGATGTCGCGCTGGCAGCCTATCTGCTGGAGCAGGGCGTGGCCGTGGTACCGGGGTCGGGCTTTGGCATGACGGGCTTCCTGCGGCTGTCGTATGCAATGTCGGATGCGCAGCTTGCGCTGGCGGCCGATCGGATGGCAGCGGCGCTGGGAGCACTGCAGTAGCCGACCGGCTCGTCAACCTTTGGCGTAGGCCACCACTGCCTGCATCTGTTCGCCCAGGCCATCGACACCCAGGCGCATGGTGTCACCGGCCTTGAGAAAGCGCGGCGGCTTGCAGCCCATACCCACGCCAGGGGGGGTGCCTGTGCAGATCAGGTCGCCGGGGTGCAGCGTCATGAAGCGGCTGACGTAGCTCACCAGGTGTGCCACGCCAAACACCATGGTCGCCGTGTTGCCCTTCTGCATGCGCTCGCCGTTGACCTCGAGCCACAGGCCAAGCGCCTGCGGGTCGGGCACCTCATCGCGCGTGACCAGCCAAGGGCCAACGGGACAGAAGGTGTCGCAACCCTTGCCCTTGTCCCAGGTGCCGCCCAGCTCAAGCTGGAATTCGCGCTCGGAAACGTCATTGACCACGCAATAGCCCGCCACGTGCGACAGCGCCTCTTCGCGTGAAACATCGCGCGCCGTCTTGCCGATCACCACACCCAACTCGACTTCCCAGTCAGTCTTCTCCGAACCGCGCGGCAGCATGACGGCATCGTTCGGGCCGTTCAACGCGCTGTTGGCCTTAAGAAAGACAATCGGTTCTGCAGGCGGCGCCATGCCGGCTTCAGCGGCATGGTCAGCATAGTTCAGGCCGATGGCGATGATCTTGCCGATGCCGCGCCATGGCACGCCAAAGCGCGCGTCCTGTACCAGGGGCAGCGCCGCCATATCGACTTGCGCCAGTTGCGCCAACGCAGCATCGGACAATTGCTGCGGCCCCACGTCACTCAGCACACTGCTCAGGTCGCGCACACGCCCTTGCGCATCGATCAGTCCGGGGCGCTCCGCCCCCGGTTGGCCCACACGTACAAGTTTCATCGGTTTCCTTTGGCTTCGTTTTTGGTTCGGGCCGGTTCGGACAAGCTGCGCGCGACCACGCTCAGCACTTCCTTGGCGGTGTTCTCGGAGTGCTCGCGCAGTACCTGCGCCAAGCGCGGGCGGCCCGGCTCACGCAGCGCGGCCATGATGGCCTCGTGCTCTTCGTGCGACTCCTGCCAGCGCAGCATGTCGGCATTGGCGGCACCGCGCGCGCGGTGGACCTTGCTCATCAGCGCAGCGTAGATGCTGGCCAACACAGGGTTGGCCGCGCCGTCG